>NZ_CP009438.1:3675000-4013750 GCF_000761215.1 Streptomyces glaucescens
CCGCGGGCTCATCCTGCACCGCCGGAGCTTTCGATCATCAAGGATGCCCAAGACAATCAGTATCCGGTATTAGACCCCGTTTCCAGGGCTTGTCCCAGAGTGCAGGGCAGATTGCCCACGTGTTACTCACCCGTTCGCCACTAATCCCCACCGAAGTGGTTCATCGTTCGACTTGCATGTGTTAAGCACGCCGCCAGCGTTCGTCCTGAGCCAGGATCAAACTCTCCGTGAATGTTTACCGGTACTCCGGTCGACACCACGAGAGCGGTGCGAGAGGAGGAATAGTCCCCTCGCACACAGCGTCCTCGCTGTGTTTTTTTCAAAGGAACCTCGACCATCGGTTGTCCGATGGACGGGGTATCAACATATCTGGCGTTGACTTTTGGCACGCTGTTGAGTTCTCAAGGAACGGACGCTTCCTTTGTACTCACCCTCTCGGGCTTTCCTCCGGGCGCTTCCCTTCGGTCTTGCGTTTCCGACTCTATCAGATCTTTTTCCGATCCGATTTCCTCGGTGCTTTCCAGGTTCCCGCTTCCGCGTTTCCCTTTCCGGCGGTTCCGACTCTATCAGATCCTTTCGGGCCTGACCCCCAGTCAGCGGGGCTTGTCCTCGCGGCCGTTGGGCCGTTCCGACGTCTCAAACTTTAGCGGATCCTGTCGGCGATTCCCAATCGGGCCGCCGCACCCCGAATCGAATTGAATTCGGGCACGCCGAAATCAACCCCGTCGGGAGATCGTGCTGGTGGTTTGAGTGCCGCTCGCGCGGCGGAAGTGCCATCGCAGAACCGTTCCGGCTCCGTGACAACCCGAAGAACCTTACGGATCCGGCAGGGGGGTGTCAAGCGGTCCCTGTCAAGATCTTTTGCGTCCGCCCGGTGACCGGGTCAGTCCAGGTCGGAGAGGCGTCCGCCGGCGTCCGGCTGGGCGTGCTCCACCCGGCGCAGCAGCCGGGTCAGGACCTCGCCGAGGACGCCGCGCTCCACGGGCGTGAGGTCCTGGAGCAGGTCCTCCTCGAAGACGGTGGCGAGACGCATGGCCTCCAGCCACTTCTCCCGGCCCTCGGGCGTCAGCTCCACGATCACCCGTACGCGGTTGTTCTCGTCCCTCTCCCGGGTGACCAGGCCCTCGGTGACCATGCGGTCGATCCGGTGGGTCATGGCGGCCGGGGTGAGACCGAGGCGCTTGGCCAGGTCGCCCGGACCCATGCGGTACGGGGCGCCCGAGAGGACGAGGGCCTTGAGGACCTCCCACTCGGCGTTGCTGATGCCGAGGGCGGCGGTCTGGCGGCCGTAGGCGACGTTCATGCGGCGGTTCAGCCGGGACAAGGCCGAAACGATCTTCTCGACCTGGGGGTCGAGGTCCTGGAACTCGCGCTGGTAGGCGGCGATCTGCTCTTCGAGGGTCGGCTCGCTGACGCCGGGGGTGTCGCCCATGAGCCGAGTATCGCACGGAACCGCTTGGCATCGAAGTCCTTCGGCATGTACTCTTTAGCTTCGAAGTTTAGGCTTGAAGCCTTCACTCCTAATGTTTCCTGCTACTCGAGAGAGGTGAACGTGACCAGGGCGATGGGCGCTGCGATGCGCCGGATCCACGTGGGCAACGCACTCAGCGCGTTCGGGCTCGGCTTCACCGTCCCCTACCTGTACGTCTATGTGGCGCAGGTGCGAGGGCTCGGTGCGGTGACGGCGGGGATGGTGCTCGCCGTCTTCGCCGTGGCGGCGCTGATGGTGCTGCCGTTCGCCGGCCGGGCGATCGTGCGGCAGGGCCCGCTTCCGGTGCTGCAGACCGCCCTGGTCACGGCCGCCGTAGGGGCGCTGGGGCTCGGCCTCGCGGGCGGCGCGGTCACCGTGCTGCTGACGGCCGCGCTCCTCGGGGCCGGGCAGGCCGTGATGCAGCCGGCGCTGGCGACGATGATCGTGGACTGCTCGTCGGCGGAGACGCGGTCGCGGGCGTTCGCGATGCAGTTCTTCCTGCAGAACCTCGGCCTGGGCGTCGGTGGTCTGATCGGCGGCCACCTCGTCGACACCACGCGGGTCTCGTCGTTCACCCTGCTCTTCGCGATCGAGGCGGCGATGTTCCTGCTGCTCGTCGTGGTGATGGCGACGGTGCGGATGCCGCACTCGCCGCGGATCGAGGGCGCTCCGGCGCAGTCCGCCAAGGGCGGCTGGAAGCAGCTCCTGGGCAACCGCGCGATGGTGCAGCTGTCCGTGCTCGGCTTCGTGCTGTTCTTCGCCTGCTACGGGCAGTTCGAGTCGGGGCTCAGCGCGTACGGCGTGGAGGCCGCCGGGATATCGACGTCCACGCTCGGGACGGCGCTGGCCGCCAACACCGCGATGATCGTCGTCGCCCAGTTCGCCGTACTGCGGTTCGTGGAGCGGCGGCGTCGTTCCCGGGTGATCGCCGCCGTCGGGCTGATCTGGGCCGTGGCCTGGCTGGCGGCCGGGTACGCGGGGCTGGGGCACGGCAGCGAGGAGATGGCCACGGCCGCGTTCGTGTCGACGTACGCGCTGTTCGGGCTGGGTGAGGCGATGCTGTCCCCGACCGTGGCCCCGCTGGTCGCCGATCTGGCGCCGGAGGGGCTGGCCGGGCAGTACAACTCGGCGTTCGCCCTGGTGAAGCAGCTGGCGCTGGCGGTCGGTCCCGCGGTGGGCGGGCCCATGGGGGCCTCGCTGCACGGGCCGTACATCGTGACGTTCCTGCTGTTCTCGCTCGGCATCAGCGTCCTGGCGATACGCCTGGGCCGCCGGCTGACCGAGGCGCAGGACCAGCCGTGGCGGGCCCGCAACCGGGTCATCGCCCGCGGTGGGCCCGCTGCGGAGCCGGTGTCCGCCGAGGCGTGACCCCGCGGAGGGGGTGCGGCCTTCTCACCCCCTCGGCCTCTCACCGCCCCGTCCTCTGCTCCTGGTCCTCCCCCGTCCGCTCAGCCCTTCGCCTTCTTCTCACCCCTCGGCAGGGCGAACTCGCACCACACCGCCTTGCCGCCGCCCGGGGTCCGGCGGCAGCCCCAGTTCGAGGCGATGGTCGCGACGATGGCGATGCCCCGGCCGGACTCGTCACCGGGCTCCGCGCGACGGCGGCGGGGGAGGTGGTCGTCTCCGTCGGTGACCTCGATGATCAGACGGCGGTCGGTGCGGCGCAGGCGCAGGCGCATGGGCGGGGTGCCGTGCTGGAGCGAGTTGGCGACCAGTTCGCTGGCGGCCAGGACGCCCAGGTCGTGCAGGTCCGCCGGGAAGCGCCAGCTGGTGAGGACGCCGGAGGCGAAGGCCCGGGCGCGGGGGGCCGCCTCGATGCCGCCGAGCAGTTCCAGCGCGGCGTTGCGGAAGAGCTCGGCGGCCGGGCCCGTGCGGGCCGGGTGCTGGAGGACGAGGACGGCCACGTCGTCGTCGTGGTCGGCGGTGACGCCGGCGGACCGGACCAGTCGGTCGCAGACCACCTGGGGGGTGCCGGTGGCACCGGCCAGGGCGCGTTCCAGGGCGGCGATGCCCTCGTCCAGGTCGGCGTCGCGCCGTTCGACCAGGCCGTCCGTGTAGAGGACGGCGGTGGAGCCGGGGCCCAGGGCGATGGAGCCCGAGGAGTGCATCCAGCCGCCGGTGCCGAGCGGCGGGCCGGTGGGTTCGTCGGCGCGCCGCACGGTGCCGCTCTCGTCGCGGACCAGGATCGGCAGGTGGCCGGCCGACGCATAGACCAGCCGGCCCTCGTTGGGGTCGTGGACGGCGTAGACGCAGGTGGCGATCTGGTGGGCGTCGATCTCGGTGGCGAGGCCGTCGAGGAGCTGCAGGACCTCGTGCGGGGGCAGGTCCAGGCGGGCGTAGGCGCGTACCGCGGTGCGCAGCTGGCCCATGACGGCTGCCGCGCGGACGCCGCGGCCCATGACGTCGCCGATGACGAGGGCGGTGCGGCCGCCGCCGAGGGTGATCACGTCGTACCAGTCGCCGCCGACGGCCGCCTCGGTGCCGCCCGGGTGGTAGGTGGCGGCGATGCGCAGGTCGTCCGGCTCCTCGAGTTCCTGGGGGAGCAGGGAGCGCTGGAGGGTGACGGCGGTCTCGCGCTGGCGGCGTTCGCTGGCCCGCAGGCGTTCCGCGGCCTCCGCGTGGTCGGTGACGTCGGTGGCGAAGACGAGCACCCCGCCACCGCTGCGGTCGCCCTCGCGGACGGCCGGGGTGCAGGTGAAGGTGTAGGAGCGGCCGTCGACGGCCTTGCGGGACTTCAGGGTCCGGGGCTTGCCGCTGCGCAGGACCTGGTCGAGCAGCGGCAGCAGGCCCAGCTCCCGCAGTTCGGGCAGGGCGTCGCGGGCGGGAGCGCCGGGCGGGCGGGCCCCGAAGGCGGCGGCGTAGGCCTCGTTGACGTACGCCAGCCGGTGGTCGGTGCCGTGGACGAGGGCGACCAGGGCGGGCACCCGGTCCAGGACCTCGCGCCCCGGCAGCTCGTCGACGGCGGGGACCGGCGGCTCGTCGGTGAGGTGCTCGGCGCGGGCCGCGGGGACGGCGCCCCGGCCCTCGCCCCGCCGGTCCGGGGCGGCCGTGGGTTCGGACCGCGCTGCGGCGCGGCGCTGCGTTCCGGGGAGCCGGGCGCTCCAGCGCGTGAAGTTCACGAATCCTTGCCTCGTGTCGTCGTCGTCGGCCGGCTCCGGGCCCGGCCCGGTCCTTCGGGGGCGGCGCGGTGGTGACCGCGGGGGGCCACCGCCCCCGGGAAGTGCAGCACTGGGTAAGCCTCGTGGGTTCGGCGGGCAGGGTGGGCGGACGCCCGCCCTGTCGGCGTGGACCAGTCTGGCAGTGTGACGGGCCGGACCGACATCCGTCAGACGCCGCGACGGCCCGCGGAGTTCCTGGCTTCGGTCAGGACGACCCCTTCGGGTCGTGCGGAGGTTTTCCCCCGGCCGCGAGTTCGAACTCCGCTCGTGGGTGTTCGAGTGAACCGAGCGAGACGATCTCCCGTTTGAAGAGGCCCGCGAGGGCCCATTCGGCCAGGACCCGTGCCTTGCGGTTGAAGGTGGGGACGCGGCTGAGGTGGTACGCGCGGTGCATGAACCAGGCGGGGTAGCCCTTGAGCTTGCGCCCGTAGACGTGGGCGACGCCCTTGTGCAGGCCGAGGGAGGCGACGGAGCCGGCGTACCGGTGGGAGTACGTCCGCAGGGGCTCCCCGCGTAGGGAGCGCGCGATGTTGTCGCCGAGGACCCGGGCCTGGCGGACGGCGTGCTGGGCGTTGGGGGCGCAGTCGGTGCCCGGGGCGGTGACGTCGGGGACGGCGGCGGCGTCGCCCGCCGCCCACGCGTGCGCGTGGCCCTCGACGGTCAGTTCTGCGGTGCAGCGCAGCCGGCCGCGCTCGGTGCGGGGCAGGTCGGTGGCGTCGAGGACCGGGTGCGGTTTGACGCCGGCCGTCCAGACGACCGTGCGGGTCGGGAACCGCTGGCCGTCGCTGAGCACGGCGATCCGGTCGGCGCAGGACTCCAGGCGGGTGCCGAGGAGGACCTGGACGTTGCGGCGGCGCAGTTCGGTGACCGTGTAGCGGCCCATCTCCTCGCCGACCTCCGGCAGGATGCGGTCCGAGGCCTCGACGAGGATCCACTTCAGGTCGTCGGGGGTGAGGTTGTGGTAGTACCGCGCGGTGTAGCGGGCCATGTCCTCCAGCTCGCCGAGCGCCTCCACGCCGGCGTAGCCGCCGCCGACGAAGACGAAGGTGAGGGCGGCGTCGCGGATCGCCGGGTCGCGGGTGGAGGAGGCGATGTCCATCTGCTCGATGACGTGGTTGCGCAGCCCGATGGCCTCCTCGACGGTCTTGAAGCCGATGCCGTGGTCGGCGAGGCCGGGGACGGGGAGCGTGCGCGAGACGGAGCCGGGGGCGAGGACCAGTTCGTCGTAGGGCAGTTCCTCGGGGGGCGCGCCCCGTTCCTCGGTGGCGAGGGTGGTGATGGTGGCGGTGCGCTCGGCGTGGCGGACGGACCGCGCCTCGCCGACGACGACCCGGCAGTGCGGCAGGACGCGGCGCAGCGGGACGACGACGTGGCGGGGGGAGAGGGAGCCGGCGGCCGCTTCGGGCAGGAACGGCTGGTACGTCATGTACGGCTCCGGGGTGACGACCGTGATCTCCGCCTCGCCCCGGCGCAGTTCCCGTCTCAGGTTCCGCTGGAGGCGCAGGGCCGTGTACATCCCGACGTAGCCGCCGCCGACAACGAGAATGCGCGCACGTTCCTTCACCATCCCATGACGCACCCGGCGCCTGCGTTTGTCCACAGCCCCGGCAATTTGTGTGACGGCGCGGCCGGTACGCGCGGGGTTGGCCGAATCACCGGTGTGCGGGGAAGCGCCCCTGGTCAGGGCGCGAGAGGGGGGTGACCCGGGGGGATGTAATCGGGACGTATACGACCCGTGCTCCGATCGGGGGGCGCTCCGTGCGGAACCTGCCCCTTCTGAATTGACTGTCTCTCAACTATGTTCGTCTCTCGACGGGGTGTAGGGGGGTGCTGCCTCTCGGGTCCGCGACGGGCGGGCTCGACCGGCTGGCTCGGGACACGAGCCGGTTCCGCCCGCCGCTCCGGCAGCCAATGGCGGGGAGAGTCTCCGGGGGGAGACGTCATTACCGGGGGATTTCTTATGCACATTCAGGACTCTCGTTGGTCTTCCGCGTCGGCCATCGCACCCGGCGGCGCGGTCGGAGCGGCGGTGGGCAACGGACGCGGGGACGGTGCGCGGACCACACCGCTGCGCGTGGACGCACAGCGCAATCTCGAGCACGTACTGCGCGCGGCGCGCGAGGTCTTCGGCGAGCTGGGTTACGGCGCGCCGATGGAGGACGTGGCGCGGCGCGCCCGGGTGGGCGTCGGCACGGTGTACCGGCGCTTCCCGAGCAAGGACGTCCTGGTCCGGCGGATAGCCGAGGAGGAGACCTCCCGGCTGACCGACCAGGCACGGGCGGCGCTCGGGCAGGAGGACGAGCCGTGGTCGGCCCTGTCCCGCTTCCTGCGGACGTCGGTGGCCTCGGGCGCCGGGCGGCTGCTGCCGCCTCAGGTGCTGCGGGTCGGCGTCGCGGAGGACGGCGGCGCGGGGCCGGACGAGGCGCGGGTCCCGCAGCAGCGGACCCAGCCGGGCGGCGGCGAGCTGCGGCTGGTGCCGGAGCAGTCGGCCGCCGTGGACGACGCGGGCGCGGCGGCGCTGCTCGACGTGGTGGGCCAGCTCGTGGAGCGGGCCCGCGCGGCGGGCGAGCTGCGGCCGGACGTGTCGGTGTCGGACGTCCTGCTGGTGATCGCGACGGCGGCACCCTCGCTGCCGGACGCGGCGCAGCAGGCGGCGGCCTCGGCGCGGCTGCTCGACATCCTGCTGGAGGGGCTGCGGTCGCGGCCGGTGTGACGGCCGCCTCCGTCGGCTCGACGAGGTGAGGGGCGTGGGTGCCGTGGTGCCCGCGCCCTTTCTCGTTCCTCCGTGCGTCCGGTGCGGGCGGCTCCGGTTCCTCGCGGCCGGCCGCACCGACCGAACGGCGGCTTCCGTGACGGCGGTCGAGGCCCTCGAACGGGTGACGGCCGGTGCCGGGCCGTGGCACGTCCCCTCGGACGAGTGGATGACGAGCGCTGCCGGGGCGCCGCCGGGAACCGGTGTGGCACTCTGACCCGGTGGTCGGGACGGGTCGGGCTGGCGGCGGGGGCTTTCCGCGATGAGCGTTGACGGGCGGGACGAGTCAGCGGACGACGGCGACCCGGAGGCCGACGGCCGGATTCCACCCCAGGTGCCCGGCCGGGGCGGCCGCGCCGACCGCCCGCGATCAGGCCACCCGGCGACGGGCAACCCGTCGGCAGGTCACCCCTCGGCTGGCCACCCCTCGGCAGCTCTCCCGCCGTCACGCCCCCCGTCGACTGGCCGCCCGTCGGCAGGTCACCCCTCGGGCCTTCCCCCGGCGGGGGCCGTGCCGGCGCAGCGCGACCGGCGCGACGACAGCGGGATCCTGCCGCCACCGCCCGGACTGCCGCCCTCCGACGCCGAACTCGTCGGCCGGATGCGGTCCGGCGACGACACCGCGTACGAGGAGCTGTACCGCCGTCACGCGGACGCCGTACGCCGTTACGCGCGCACCTGCTGCCGTGACGTCCACACCGCCGACGACCTCACCGCCGAGGTGTTCGCCCGGATGCTCCAGGCGGTGCGCGGCGGCTCGGGGCCCGAGCACGCCGTCCGCGCCTACCTGCTGACCAGCGTCCGCCGGGTCGCCGCCGGCTGGGCCGGCACCGCCAAGCGCGAGCAGCTCGTCGACGACTTCGCGCTGTTCGCCTCCCGGGCCGCGAGGGCGTCCGGGGTGCCCGACGCCGGAACCGTCGAGGTGGGTGCCGACGTGCGGGCCATGCACGAGGCCGAACAGTCCCTGGCCATGCGGGCGTTCCGTTCCCTGCCCGAGCGCTGGCAGGCCGTGCTGTGGCACACCGAGGTCGAGGACGAGTCGCCGAGCGAGGTCGCCACGCTCTTCGGGCTCGACGCCAACGGCACCCGCGTGCTCGCCAGCCGCGCCCGCGAAGGACTGAGGCAGGCCTACCTCCAGGCCCATGTCAGCGTCTCGCTCGCCACCGACGAGGAGTGCGCCCGCTACGCCGACCGGCTCGGCACCTACGCCCGCCGCAAACTGCGCACCCGCGCGGAGCGGGGCCTGCGCAAGCACCTGGCGGAGTGTGCCAGGTGCCGGCTGGCGGCCACCCAGATCGAGGAGGTCGCCGGCGGGATTCCCGCGGTGGTGCCGGTGGCCGTCATCGGCTGGTTCGGTGCCGCCGGGTACGCCAAGGCGGCCGGGTTCGTCGCGGGCGGTGCCGGAACCGCGGGCGCCGCGGCGGCGGGCGGCACGTCCGGCGGCACGGCGACGTCCGGCGGCGCGGGCGGGGCCGTCGCCGAGGGCGTCGGCGCGCCGGTGAAGGCCGGTGTCGCCGCCGGGGTGGTGGCGGTGGCCGCCGCGGCCGTCGCGCTCGCTCTCGTCGGTGACGACAGCGCCCCCGGCGAGCCGGTGGCCAAGCCGCCCGTCTCCGCACCGGCGCACCGGCAGCCACCACCGTCCCCGGCACCGGTCCCGCCGACGAAGCGCCCCGCACCGCGGCTCCCGGTGACCGTCCCGGCCCCGGACCCCGCCCCGGTCGCCGCGCCCCGCACCGGCCCGCCGCCGGCCCCCACGCGTACCGCCGCACCCCGCGAACCGTCCCCCGCCCCGACCCCGGCGCCGGCCTCGACGCCCCCGCCGCCCGCGTCCACGCCCGCCCCCGTCCCCACCCGCACGCCCGCCCCGGCACCCACCGACCCGCCCGCGCCGGTCGTCCACCAGTGGAGCGAGCTGTCGTACGACATCGCCGGCGACGGCAGCGGGCCCGAGATGCGGTTCGGAGAGAGCGACTGGGTGTGGCAGCGGCAGGGGCTGTCGATCGGCGGGACGTCCTACGCGCGCGGGGTCACCGTGCAGGGCCGCTCCTCCGTCACCGTCGGCCTCGACCGTGGGTGCAGCGCGTTCGAGGCGCTGGCCGGCATCGACGACCTGACGCACAAGCTCGGCGAGGTGTACTTCTCGGTCCACGCCGACGGTGTGCCGCTGTGGAAGTCCGCGCTGGTCGCGGGCGGCGACCCGGCCGTACCGGTGCGGGTGGACCTGACCGGCCGGGAGACCGTGCGGCTGGTGGTCGAGCCCCACCGCCCCCTCGACGGCGTGGCGGCAGCGGACTGGGCGGAGTCCAGGTTCGTCTGCTCACGGTGACTTCGGCGGGGCCCCGTCGCGGTCCGGGCGGCTCCCGGGCGCACTCCTCGCCCGGCGGCGCGCGGGGCAGGGGCCGGGCCGCGGGCGCGGGCGCACGCGCGCAGGGCCGGTCACGCCCGCCGTACCGTGGCCCCCGCCCCCAGCGCCCCGCGCTGCGGGACGATCCCCGCCGGGACCGCACGCGCGCGGGCGGGGGTACCGGTCCAGCAGGTGCCGCGGCGGGCGAGGAGGCGGCGGAGCCAGAGCTCCAGGGAGACCAGGTCGGCGAGGCCGTCCAGGGGCAGGGGCTCGCCCTCGGCGGCGCGGCGCACCGCCTTGCGGACGACGCGGGCCTCGACCAGGCCCGCCTGCGCCAGCAGCGGGGTGTCGAACAGGGCCATCAGGGAGCCGGTCGCGGCGCGCAGCCCGGTGCGGGCGGCGGCCACCGCCGGGGCCTGGGAGGTGGCGCCCCAGCCGGCCGGCAGTTCGGTGACCCCGGCGCCGGTCAGCACGGTGCGCAGGATGGCGGCGCGCGCCCCCGGCTGCACGCGCAGCGCCTCGGGCAGCTCGCGGCAGGCGCGGACGACCTGGTTGTCCAGGAAGGGGGTGTGCAGGCGCTGGAAGCGGATCTCGGCGGCCTGTTCGAGGACGCGGACGTCGGCGGCGGTGCGGGCGAGGGCCGCGCGGGCGCGGAAGTCGCCGGGGCGGCGGTCGGGGCCGACGGCGGCCCGCTGGATCGCGGTCTGGAGCCGAACCGATACTTCTGCCAGTGCCTCCCCGGTGAGCCAGCGCGCGGCGGGTCCGGGTCTGGCCCAGGTGAGCGCCGCGAGGGATGCCCCGGTGGCGCCCCCGGGTTCCTCGAAGCAGCGCTCCATGAGCTGCCCGGCGAGGTTTTCGACGCCCGCGCGGTAGGGCGTCCGGGCGAGGCGGCGGGCCGCGGCGTACACGCGCGCGGGGACCAGTACCGAGCCGTCCGCCTTCGCGAGGGCGGCCACCGGGCGCACCAGGTGCCGGCGCCTGCGGTCCATCAGGAGGTCGGCGAGCCGGGCCGGGTGGGCGTCGAGGACCTGGCGGGCGCCGTAGCCGGTGAGGTGGTCGGCGCTGCCCGCGGCGAGCCGGGCGCGGTGCCGGGCGGCGGTCACCAGGCAGGAGCTGGGTTCGTCGGTCAGCGGGCCGTCCAGGTCGGCGTACGGCAGGGTCTCCTCGCCGCCGGCGACCACGACGTGGTGCAGCCGGGGCCCGGCGGCGAGCGCGCCGGCCCGTTCCAGTTCGGCCTCCCGGCCGCCGACGGCCAGGTCGTTGAAGGTGACGGCGAGCAGCCGTTCCCCGGCGCCGGTGCCGTGTCCGAGGACGGTGCCCGGCATGCCGGGCAGGCCCGCGGCGAGCAGGGCGAGGGTCGCCGAGGCGGGTCCGCCGGAGAGGTCGGCGCCGATGCCCGGTACCGGCATCCCGCGCGCGGCGCGCCGTTCCGCGGGGCCCATGCCGGGGACGGGCCCGGGGTCGATGCCGGAGCCGGGGACGTGCCGGGGCGCGGACAGCCGGGTCCGCACCGCCTCCACCAGCGCGTCCCGTACGGCGTCCACGGCGCGGTCGGGGTCGGCGGGCGGCGCGGCCACCGCGAGGGAGGCGACCTGTTCGTACCCGGCGATCTCGCGGGCCCCGGCGCGCAGGATCAGCGCGTGCCCCGGGGGGATGCGCCGTACGCCGTCGTAGGGGGTGGACTCCTGCACCGCGGCCGGTACGTCCGGGGCGGCCAGCAGCGCGGCGAGGTGGCCGAAGTCGAGGTTGGCCTCGATGAGGTCGGCGAGGGGGAGCGCGGCCGTGGCGTAGGCGGTGCCGCCGGCCCAGGGGGCGTGGAAGACGGGACGGGCGCCCGCGAGGTCGCCGCAGACGGTGACGCGGCGCCCGACCTGGACGACCGCCGTGTAGCTGCCCGGCCAGGCGGTCAGGTGCCGCAGTGCGCCGCCGCGCGCCGCGAAGAGCCCGACCCGCAGTTGTTCGTCGCTGGCGCCGCAGGTGCCGAGGACGGCGATCCGGGTCTGCGGGTCGGCGGTGACCACGCGCACCTCGTCGGGGCGCCAGTCGCCGACCGCCCACAGCGGGTCGGGGTCGCCCCACAGGAGCTGGGAGCCGACGGGGTGGAGGGTCTCACCGTCGTATCCGGTGGCGCCCGCCGTGCCGGGGCCCGCGGCGCCCGCGGCGGTGCTGCTCCACCCCACCAACCACCGCATCGACGCCTCCACGAGCTGTGGACAACCAGTGCACCGCAGGAACCGGTCACCATGCTGCCACGAGAGACGCGCCGGGGAGCGTCGGCGGAGCCGCTGACGCCCCCGTGAATGCGCCCCACGCGCTCTGGCATGCGCCCCGGGCAAAGTCCCCATGGCGGCAACGTCCGCTCCGCTCAGGGGTGTTGCGCGATCCCGCCGGCCGAACGCGCCTCCGTCCCACCCGGGACGCGCCCAGCGGCCCTCCACGCTCGCGACGCGCTCTCCAACGCCACGGCTTCCAGGGGGACTTCACGGTGCGACCACGGGGGCGGCTTTCGGCCATTCCAAGACCACGAAACACTCTCGCCGCCCGCGCCGTGCACGCTCCGTACAGGCTCTGCGCATCACCGAACGGGCGCACGGCCCGGGAAACGGGACTCGCCCCCCGGGCCGGACCGCCGCCCGCGGGGATGTGAGGCGGCGGTGTCCCCCAGCCCACCGGCAGTCCAGCGGGCCGACCCACGCGAAAGCCATGGAACCGCTCCCCACGTGGCCGGAGAAGAGCGCACGGCCGGGCGCACGGCCACACACCGGGAGCACGCCGCAACGGTGCGTAAAGGACCCGTACTGCCGTACGGACCACAATCCCGCCAACCGGAACTATGCCCCTTAACGCTTGGGATGCGGCGAACTACGCTGGGTTTACGAATGCCGCGTGGTTATGCCATCGCGGCAGCCGTCTGTGTCGAGGGGTGGCGCATGTCCAGGGAGCAACGCGGGCCGAACGAGAAACTCGGCGCCGTTCTCGCCCTCGCGGGAATCAGCAACGCGGGACTCGCACGACGCGTCAACGACCTGGGCGCGCAGCGCGGGCTGACGCTCCGGTACGACAAGACGTCGGTGGCCCGCTGGGTGTCCAAGGGCATGGTCCCGCAGGGCGCCGCACCGCACCTCATCGCGGCGGCCATCGGCCAGAAGCTGGGCCGGCCGGTGCCGCTGCACGAGATCGGCCTCGCCGACGCGGACCCCGCGCCGGAGGTCGGACTCGCCTTCCCCCGGGACGTCGGCCAGGCGGTGAGGTCCGCGACCGAGCTGTACCGCCTCGACCTCGCCGGGCGCCGCGCCGGCTCCGGCGGCATCTGGCAGTCCCTCGCCGGCTCGTTCGCGGTGAGCGCCTACGCGACGCCCGCCTCGCGGTGGCTGATAACCCCGGCCGACAGTTCGGTGGCGCGCGAGGGGAGCCCCGCGGAGGGCTCCGGCGCACCGATCAAAGTCGGCCACAGCGATGTGCGCAAACTCCGCGAGGCCGCCGAGGACGCCCGGCGCTGGGACTCCAAGTACGGCGGCGGGGACTGGCGTTCCTCCATGGTCCCCGAGTGCCTGCGCGTCGAGGCCGCCCCGCTCCTGCTGGGCTCCTACTCCGACGAGGTCGGCCGCGCCCTGTTCGGGGCCAGCGCCGAACTCACCCGGCTCGCGGGCTGGATGGCCTTCGACACCGGCCAGCAGGAGGCCGCCCAGCGCTACTACATCCAGGCCCTGCGCCTGGCCCGCGCGGCGGCGGACGTCCCCCTGGGCGGCTACGTCCTGGCGTCGATGTCGCTCCAGGCCACCTACCGGGGCTTCGGCGACGAGGGCGTGGACCTCGCGCAGGCCGCCCTGGAACGCAACCGGGGACTGGCCACGGCCCGCACCATGAGTTTCTTCCGGCTGGTCGAGGCGCGGGCCCACGCGCGCGCGGGAGACGCCCAGGCGGCCGGCGCGGCCCTGAAGGCCGCCGAGAGCTGGCTGGAGCGCGCCCGGCCCGGCGACCACGACCCGTCCTGGCTCGCCTTCTACTCCTACGACCGCTTCGCCGCCGACGCGGCCGAGTGCTACCGCGACCTGAAGGCGCCCCGCCAGGTCCGCCGCTTCACCGAGCAGGCCCTCTCGCAGCCCACCGAGGAGTTCGTCCGCTCGCACGGGCTGCGGCTGCTCGTCGGCGCGGTCGCCGAACTGGAGTCCGGCAATCTGGACGCGGCCTGCGCGCAGGGCGTCCGCGCGGTGGAGGTCGCCGGCCGGATATCGTCCGCGCGGACCACGGAGTACGTGCGGGACCTGCTGCACCGCCTGGAGCCGTACGGCGACGAGCCGCGCGTCGTGGAGCTGCGCGAGCGCGCCCGCCCGCTGCTCAGGGCCCCGGCGTGACCCCGGCATGATCCACAGGTGACTCCCGGGCGGATCCGTGTCCGGGCCCGACGACGGCCGCCTCCCGGGTTTGAGGGCATTGTCAGTGGCGCAGTGCACTATCGGAACCGGGAGGTGGAGCAGGTGCGGAAGATCGCCCACGACTGCGACGTGCTGGTGATCGGCGGCGGGATCGTCGGCCTGTCGACGGCGTACGCGATCACGCGCCGGGCGCCGGGCACGCGGGTCATGGTCCTGGAGAAGGAACCGGGCCCCGCCCGCCACCAGACCGGCCGCAACAGCGGCGTCATCCACAGCGGCATCTACTACCGCCCCGGCTCCCTCAAGGCCCGGTACGCGGTCCGCGGCGCCGCGGAGATGGTCAAGTTCTGCGCCGAGTACGACATCGCGCACGCCGTCACCGGCAAGCTGATCGTCGCCACCGAGCGGGCCGAGCTGCCCCGCCTGCACGCCCTGGTGCAGCGCGGCCGGGAGAACGGCATCCCGGTGCGCGAGCTGGGCGCGGCCCAGATCGCCGAGTACGAGCCGCAGGTGCGCGGCCTGGCCGCCATACACGTCGGCACCACCGGCATCTGCGACTACGTCGGCGTCGCCGGCCGCCTGGCCGCCGCCTCCGGCGCGGAGATCCGCTACGGGGCCCGGGTCGTACGGGTGGACCGCCGCCCCGAGCTGGGCGTGGCCGTGGAGACGGCCGACGGGGCGGTCGTGCGGGCCCGGATGCTGGTGAACTGCGCCGGGCTGTACTGCGACGAGGTCGCGCGGCTGACCGGCGACGACCCCGGGATGCGGATCGTCCCCTTCCGCGGGGAGTACTACCACCTGCGGCGGCCGGAGCTGGTCAACGGGCTGGTCTACCCGGTGCCCGACCCGGCCTTCCCCTTCCTCGGCGTCCACCTCACCCGGGGCGTCGACGGCGGCGTCCACATCGGGCCCAACGCGGTGCCCGCACTGGCCCGCGAGGGGTACGGCTGGAATGTCGTCCGGCCCGGCGAGCTCGGCCGCACCCTGAGCTGGCCCGGCGCCTGGCAGCTCGCACGCCGGCACTGGTGGTACGGAGCGGGGGAGCTGCGGCGGTCGGTGTCCAAGGGGGCGTTCACCGAGGCCGTGCGAAGACTGCTGCCCGCGGTGACCGAGGCGGACCTCGAGCCGGCGGCCGCCGGGGTGCGGGCGCAGGCGGTGCTGCGGGACGGGACGCTGGTGGACGACTTCCTGATCCGCGAGGGGGCGCGGGCGGTGCACGTGCTGAACGCGCCGTCTCCGGCGGCGACGGCGTCGCTGCCCATCGGGCGGGAGGTGGCGCGGAGGGTGCTGGATGTGCTGGCGGACGGGTGAGCGGGGACGCGGTCCCGGCCGCGCCCGAGGGGAACCCCGCCGCCGCGCCGCACGACCGCCCGCAGCCCGGTGGCGCGACCACCGTCCGCCGTCCGGTGGCGGCGCGACTGCCCGCGGCCGCCCGGCAGCCCGTAAACTCGGACCCACTGTGTCTGACTCCCTGAACTCCGCCGCGTCCCGCCACCCCGGCCGCCCCCAGGGCGCGCCCCGGTTCCCCGAGGGGCCGCAGGCCGATCCCGCGGGGTCGCACTTCGAGCGGCGGATCCGCAGTTTCCAGCCGCGGCGCAGCCGGGTGACCGCCGGGCAGGCGGACGCGCTGCGGCGGCTGTGGCCGAAGTGGGGGTTCGACATCGACGGCGGGCGGGTGATCGACCTCGCCGAGCTGTTCGGCAACGACAACCCGGTCGTCCTGGAGATCGGCTTCGGCATGGGCGAGGCCACCGCCCAGATGGCCGCCGCCGACCCCGCGACCAACATCCTCGCGGTGGACGTGCACACCCCCGGCCAGGGCAATCTGCTGAACCTCGCCGACCGGGGCGGCCTGACCAACATCCGGGTCGGCAACGGCGACGCCATCATCCTGCTCCGCGAGATGCTGGCCCCGGACGCGCTGAACGGCCTGCGGGTGTTCTTCCCGGACCCCTGGCCGAAGAAGCGCCACCACAAGCGGCGGCTCATCCAGCCGGAGTTCCTGAGCCTCGCCGCGACCCGGCTGCGGCCCGGTGCGATCCTGCACTGCGCCACCGACTGGGAGCCGTACGCGGAGCAGATGCTCGACGTCCTCACCGCGCACCCGGACTTCGAGAACACCCAGGCCGACGGGGGGTTCGCGCCCCGTCCCGAGTTCCGTCCGCTGACCCGTTTCGAGGGCCAGGGACTGGACAAGGGTCATGTCGTGAACGACCTGCTCTTCCGCCGCGTACCACACACAACGTCAGCTCAGCCCCCCGCCGACGCCTGATCCACCGCGGGCGGCTCCGTCCCTCGTTAGGGTCCATGCCGTGGCCAGCAGTCCCCCGTACCCCACGCCTGTCGGCTTCCCCGCTCCCGGGGCGGCCCGGCCCGCACACTGGTGGCGGCGCCCCTGGGTGCGCTACGGCGCGCTCATCACGCTGCTCGCCCTCTCCGGCCTCGTCATCCTCGCGCTGGTCCGCGAGGAGACCGGCACCGAGGGGTTCCTGGTCGGTCTGGGCCTCGCGGTCCTGCCCGTCCCGCTGCTCGTCGCCGCGTTCCGCTGGCTGGACCGGGTGGAGCCGGGCCCCTGGCGGAACCTGCTGTTCGCGTTCGCGTGGGGGGCCTGCGCGGCCGCGCTGATCGCGATCGTCGCCAACAGCTTCGCGACGCGCTGGATAGCGACGGCCACCGCCGACCCGGCGGGCGCGGACACCCTCGGCGCGACGGTGATAGCGCCGGTCGTGGAGGAGTCCGCGAAGGCCGCGGCGATCCTGCTGCTCTTCCTGTTCCGCAGACGGGACTTCACCGGCATCGTCGACGGCGTGGTGATAGCCGGGGTGACCGCGACCGGGTTCGCGTTCACCGAGAACATCCTCTACCTCGGCACCGCCTTCGGCACCGACCAGCTGCACGGCGACAGCGGCATCGCCTCCGTCACCGCCGCCACCTTCTTCGTGCGCGTCGTGATGTCCCCGTTCGCGCACCCCCTGTTCACCGTCCTCACCGGCATCGGTTTCGGCATCGCGGCCCTGTCCGGGGACCGCGGGCGGCTGCGCCGGGTGCTGCTGCCGCTGTCGGGGCTGCTGCTCGCCATGGGCATGCACGCCTTCTGGAACGGTTCGGCGACCTTCGGCGAGTACGGGTTCTTCGCGGTCTACGGCGCCTTCATGGTGCCCGCGTTCGGCATCCTGACCTGGCTGGTGATCTGGACCCGGCAGCGGGAGCTGCGCACCGTCCGCGAGGAGCTGCCCCCGTATGTGGCCGCGGGCTGGCTCGGCCCGGCGGAGCCCTTCGCGCTCGGCTCGATGCGGGCCCGCCGGCTGGCCCGCGAGTACGCCGGGCACCACCTCGGCAAGGCGGCCGCCCGCGCGGTCGGCGAGTACGAGGCGTACGCGACGTCGCTGGCGTTCCTCCGGCACCGGGGACGGCTCGGCCGGGCCGGCACGGACTTCCTCGTCCGGGAACGCGAGCTGCTGCAGGAGCTGTGGCGCCGCCGGGAAGTGGCCCGCCCGGCCCTGGAGTACGCGGCCCGGGTGACGGCGCCTTTGGTGCCGGTGACGGTGCCGTGGCCGGCCCATGGCCCGGCGCTGCCGCACCCCGCGCACCGGATGCCGTATCCGGCGCACCGGATGCCGTACCCCGCGCAGCCGGCGCCGTTCGCCGCCGCCCACCCGGCGCCGTATCCGGCCTACAACCCGTACCGGACCTGACGCCCCCGGGCCGCGCCCGCGGGTGCCCTCGGCGGCGTCAGGCCGAGGCCTGCGCCAGCAGCGTCAGCTCCTCCTCCGTCAGCCGCAGTCCGGCGACGCCCAGCAGTGCCGGGAGCTGCTCGGGGGTGCGCGCGGAGGCGATCGGCGCGGCCACGGTCGGCTGCGCGGCGAGCCAGGCCAGGGCGACGGTGGCGACGGGCACGCCGTGCGCGTCGGCGACGGTGTCGAGCGCGTCGAGCACCCGCCGGCCCCGCTCGCTGTCGAGGTGCTTGCCCGCTCCGGCCGCCCGCGCGCTGTCCACGGCCGCGCCGGGGCGGTACTTGCCGGTCAGGAAGCCGGACGCCAGCGCGAAGTACGGCACGGCGGCGAGGCCGGCACGCGCGGCCACGTCCTGGAGTTCGCCCTCGTACGTGTCCCGGGAGACCAGGTTGTAGTGCGGCTGGAGCGCGACGTACCGCGCCAGCCCCTCCCGGTCGGAGAACTCCAGCGAGGCCCGCAGCCGCTCGGGCGAGATGTTGGAGGCGGCGATGTGGCGCACCTTGCCCGCCCTGACCAGTTCGTCGAGCGCGCCGATGATCTCCTCGACCGGCACCTCGGGCTTGTCGAAGTGGGTGTAGTAGAGGTCGATGCGGTCGGTGCCGAGGCGGCGCAGGGACGCGTCGGCGGCGGCCTTGATGTTCGCGGCGCTCAGGCCCGGGTACTCGGGGTGCTGGCTGACCTTGGTGGCGAGGACCACGTCGTCCCGGTTGCCGCGGGCCTTCAGCCAGGCGCCGATGATGGTCTCGGATTCGCCGCCCGTGTTGCCGTCGGCCCAGGCGGAGTAGGAGTCGGCGGTGTCGACGAAGTTGCCGCCCGCAGCGGTGTAGGCGTCGAGGACGGCGAACGACTGGTCCTGGTCGGCGGTCCAGCCGAAGACGTTGCCGCCCAGGGAGAGCGGGAAGACCTCGAGATCGGAGGAGCCGAGCTTGCGCAGAGACGTCATGCCCCGTGTCAACGCGGCCGGGGGAACCTCGTATTCCGTGGACCGGCAGCCCTGACGTCGGGGGGTGTGCCGTCAGGACCGCCGGGGCTCGGGGGTGTCAGGGAGCGAGGCCCTTGTCGCGCAGCCAGGCCAGCGGGTCGACGCCGCCGCCACCGGGCGTCTTGACCTCCAGGTGCAGGTGCGGCCCGGTCACGTTGCCGGTCGCGCCGACGCGTCCGATGACGTCCCCGGTGCTGACCTTCTGGCCGACGCTGACGTTGATCGACGACTGGTGGGCGTAGAGGATCTCGGTGCCGTCGTCGAGGGTGAGGACGGTCTTGTAGCCGTAGGCCCCGCCCCAGCCGGCCTCGGTGATGGTGCCGGAGTGCACGGCCTTGATGAGGGTGCCGGTGGGCGCGGCGAAGTCGGCGCCCGTGTGGTAGCCGGAGGACCACATGGAACCGGCCTGGCCGAACTGCGAGGTGATGGTGTACGAGGAGGTCGGCAGCGCGTACTGCCTGGCCAGTTCGGCCAGCCGCTCCGCCTCGGCCTTCTTGCGGGCCTCCTCCTCCGCCTTCTTCTTCTCGGCGGCGGCCTTCGCCTCGGCTTCCTTCTCCGCCTTCGCGGCGGCCTCCGCGGCCGCCTGCTCGGCGGCGGCCAGCGCCTGCGCGGTCGCCTTGGCCTCGGCCTGGTCCTGCTGCTGCTCGGCCTGCGCCATGATGCGGGCGCGCAGCGCCTCGCCGGCGTCGGCGGTGCCCTGCTCGGTCTCCACGGCGGTGACGCCGACGCCGCTCAGCGGGGCGGCGGCGGTCTCGGTCGCCTCGGCCTCGGTGTCGTCGGAGATCAGCGAGCCGACGTTCGGCAGATCGGGCATGGAGATGGAGACCGGGGGCTTGCCGGTCTGCGCGGTGGCCATGCCGCCCGCGCCGACGGCGGCGATGACTCCGACGCCGAGCACGGTGGAACTGCGGGCGAGTCCGCCGCGCTGCTTGGCGACGCGGTGCCGGCCACGTACGGGGCGAATGGATTCCGCGGTGGGGTTCCATTCCTCCCACGGGCCCTCGTCGGTGCGCCGACCGCCGTAGACGAAGGTGTCGGCGGGGTCTTCGGTGCGCTGACCGGGGACGTACGGGGCCCCTGGGGCAGGCCGGTTGGACGCCACGTGGGCGTGCTCCTTTCCTTCCTTCTCGCCTACCGGGTTAGCTGACGGGTTCGGAGCAGGAAGGTCTCCTACGCGCGTAAACCAGCCGTGCGGACACGGCTCCTTACGCCCGATTCACCCCAAGTGGTGGTTCCCCGGTTCCCTCGCGGGATTCGGCGCGTGCGCACGGAGCCGCCTCTTGTGACGGCTGGGACGACCGCGCTGCGTTATCGGACGTTAATAGAACCGAGGGGTGATTTCCAAGCCGTTCAGCTTGATCATTACGGTCCCCTGGGGGGACGTAGGGCCCATGGACAGCTAAAACCGGGCGAGTTGACCCGCCATCAGTGGTACTTCAGCAGTGTCACCGTTTTTGATGGTGACTCAGATGTTATGCGCAGGGGGTTCGGCCGATCACCGCACGTGACGGCCCGGGAAACACTCAGGGCCGGAATCCGTGTTCATGGATTCCGGCCCTGAGCCTTCAGTAGCGGGGACAGGATTTGAACCTGCGACCTCTGGGTTATGAGCCCAGCGAGCTACCGAGCTGCTCCACCCCGCGTCGATGTCTCAAGTGTACGCCATGTTCGGGACGGTCCGCGCCGGGGTTCCGCGGGGGCCGGGCCACCTGGTTCCCCGGGGGCCAGGATGGAGTAGTAAGGGAGCCGGCGCGCCGGCCCCGCCGACGTCCGCCATGTCTCCGCCGTCCTCCAGATCGGTTGCCGATGCCCTACCCGTACGTCCTGCTCTCCGCCGCCGTCTCCCTCGACGGCTTCCTGGACGACACCGGCCCCGAACGCCTCCTCCTCTCCGGCCCCGCCGACTTCGACCGGGTCGACGAGGTCCGGGCGTCCGTCGACGCGATCCTCGTCGGGGCCGGCACGATCCGCACCGACAACCCCCGGCTGCTGGTGAACTCGCCCGCGCGCCGCGCGGCCCGCACGGCGGCCGGCAGACCGGAGTTCCCCCTCAAGGTCACGGTGAGCGGAACCGGCGACCTGGATCCCGGGGCCCAGTTCTGGCACACGGGCGGGGACAAGATCGTCTACACCACCCCCGCGGGCGCCGATCGCCTGCGCGCGGCGGGCATCGCGGACACCGCGGAAGTGGTCCCCCTGCCCGGTGACTGGGACTGGCGCACGGTCCTCGCGGACCTGCACGACGCACGGGGGGTACGGCGGCTCATGGTCGAGGGCGGCGGCCAGGTCCACACCCAGCTCCTTCAGCAGGGCCTGGCCGACGAGCTCCAGCTCGCCCTCGCCCCCCTCTTCGTCGGCGCCCCGGACGCCCCCCGCCTCTTCGGCCCCGGCCGCTACCAGCCGGGCCGCCTCCGCCTGGTGGAGACCCGGCCGGTGGGTGACGTGGTCCTGATGCGCTACGAGCCGACGGCCCCCGGCACCGGCGCCGTCCCGTCCGCGGCCGACCACCGCTGGCTGGCCCTGGCCTGCGAGCTGGCGGCGCGGTGCCCCCCGTCCTCCTCCGCCTTCAGCGTCGGCGCGGTGGTGGTCGCCGCCGACGGCACGGAGCTGGCCCGCGGCCACTCCCGGGAGGGCGGCGACCCGGTCGTCCACGCGGAGGAGGCGGCCCTGGCGAAACTCGACCCCGCGGACCCGCGCCTGCCCGGCGCCACCGTCTACTCCAGCCTGGAGCCCTGCGCCCGCCGCGCCTCCCGGCCCCGCCCCTGCGCCCGCCTGATCCTGGACGCGGGCGTGCGCAGGGTCGTGACGGCCTGGCGGGAGCCGGACACGTTCGTGGCCGGGGCGGACGGGGCGGGGGTCCTGACGGCGGCCGGAGCGGACGTCGTGGTCCTCCCGGAGCACGCGGGGGCGGCGCAGGCCCCGAACCGCCACCTGCTGCCCCGGCCGGGGCGGGACGCACACGCCCCCGGCTCAAGTGAGGTCTGAGCCGGGGGCGTTCCGGTAGGCCCTGTGGGACTCGAACCCACAACCAATGGATTAAAAGTCCACTGCTCTGCCAATTGAGCTAAGGGCCCAGGCGTTGTCCGCCACCCCGAGCATAGCCGGATCGGGCCGTGTCTCCGATCGGGTATCGGGGACACGGCGCGGCCGGGTGGCGCGGGGCGGGGGCGAACCGGCGCGCAGTCTACGAATCGGCGGTTTCCGCCACCGCCGCCCGGTCCCGCTCCGCCCGCAGGAACCAGTGGCGTGCCGAGGCCAGCCACCAGCTCGCGGCGAAGCCCAGCACGACCAGCACGGCCACCGGCGCGTAGTTGAAGGTCTCCCAGGTGACCGGGGACACCTGCGGCAGCATGAACAGGACGGTGATCACACCGACCCAGCCGACCGCCACCACGCCGATGCCCCGGGACCACCGGCCCAGGTGCCAGGGCCCGCGTTCGAAGGCGTCGCCCTTGCGCAGCCGGAGCAGGGTGGGGATGACGTACGCGATGTAGAGCCCGATGACGGCGATCGAGGTCACCGCCGCGTAGGCCGTGACGTTGATCAGGTACGGCAGCCCGAGGGCCAGGGCCCCGCCCGCCGCCAGCCAGACCGCCGCCACCGGCGTGCGGGTGCGCGGGCTGACCGTGTGCCACACGCGGGAGAAGGGCAGCGCGCCGTCGCGGGAGAAGGCGTAGATCATGCGGCTGTTGGCGGTGACCGACGCCATCCCGCAGAACAGCTGCGCCCCGATGACCACGAGCAGCAGCAGCTTCCCGGCCGTCACGCCCAGCGCGTCGAGCAGGATCTGCGCGGGCGGGGCGCCGGTCGGGGAGGCGAGGGCGCCCTCGTAGGACTGGATGGCGAAGGTGAAGCCGAGCAGGAGCACGAACCCGGCGATCCACGAGGTCCAGATCGACCGGACGATCCCCTTCGGGCCGGCCGTCGACGCGTCGTGCGTCTCCTCGGTCATGTGCGCGGAGGCGTCGTAGCCGGTGAAGGTGTACTGGGCCATCAGCAGCCCGAGCAGCACCACGTACACCCCGCTGCCCCACCCGGTGTTGTTCACGAACTCGCCGAAGACGAAGGACGCCGGCTGGTGGCGGTCCGGCACCAGGGCCAGGGCGCCGACGATCACCGCCACGCCCAGCACGTGCCACCACACGCTCACGCTGTTCAGCAGGGCGACGACCCGGACGCCGAAGGTGTTCAGCAGGCCGTGCAGCAGCAGGATCGCCGCGAACAGCAGGATCGTCCGCCCGGGGGTGACCTCCCAGCCGAACTCCAGGTTCAGGTACGCCCCGAGGAACGACGCCGCCCCGAAGTCGATCCCGGCGGTCACGGCCACCTGGCCGAGCACGTTGAACCACCCCGTGAACCAGGCCCAGGCCGCCGCGCTGCGCGCCGGGGCGAGCCGGTGCGCCCAGAAGTACAGGCCCGCCGAGGTGGGGTAGGCGGAGCAGATCTCCGCCATCGCCAGCCCGACGAACAGGGTCATCAGACCCACGGCCACCCAGCCCCAGGTGATCACCGCGGGGCCGCCGGTGTTCATCCCGAACAGGTAGAGCGTCAGGCAGCCCGACAGGACGGAGATGATCGTGAAGGAGACCGCGTAGTTGGAGAACGCCGACATGCGGCGAGCGAGCACCTGCGTGTAGCCGAGCTGGGCCAGCCGCTCTTCGTCCGAGGGCCCACCCGCACCGGGGTTCATTGTCATGCCCCCAGCGATTCCCTCCCCGGAGGCGTGACATGCGTCACAGGCCGACTTCGCCGGGATGGACGAAGGGCCCGTACGACCGTAGTCGTACGGGCCCTCAGTCGCTCAGGCGCGGTGCGGCGTGTCAGCCGTTGCGCTTCCAGCGCGGCTTGTCCTCGCGGCGGCCGAAGGAGCCGCCGCCGCGGTGGTCGTCACGGCGGCCGTAGGGACGCTCGTGGCCGCCGGTGCGGAAGCCGGGGCGGTCGCCCTGGCGGTCGCGGTTGAACGGGCGGTCGCTGCCACGGTGCCCGGTGCGCTCGTCGCGGCGGAAGCCGCCACGCTCGCCGTCACGGCGCTCGAAGGAACGGCCGCCACGGTCGTCACGGCGCTCGAAGCCACCACGGTCACGGTCGAACGGGCGACGGTCGTCACGGCGGTCGTCGCGGCGGAAGCCACCGCGGTCACCGTCACGACGCTCGTCCCGGCGGAAGCCGCCACGCTCGCCGTCACGACGCTCGAAGGAACGGCCGCCACGGTCGTCACGGCGCTCGAAGCCACCACGGTCACGGTCGAACGGGCGACGGTCGTCACGGCGGTCGTCGCGGCGGAAGCCACCGCGGTCACCGTCACGACGCTCGTCCCGGCGGAAGCCGCCACGCTCGCCGTCACGACGCTCGAAGGAACGGCCGCCACGGTCGTCACGGCGCTCGAAGCCACCACGGTCACGGTCGAACGGACGACGCTCCTCACGGCGGTCGTCGCGGCGGAAGCCACCGCGGTCACCGTCACGACGCTCGTCCCGGCGCTCGGCGCGCTCCGTGCGGTCCACGTCCAGCGCGGCCGGCTGCTCCGGCACCGCCACGGCGTCCACGCGGACCTCGGCCGGCTCCACCGCCGGCTCGCCGGCCTCGGCCACCGCGGTCGCCGGGTCCTCGCCCCGCTCGCGCGCCATGCGGGCGACGAGACGGTCCGCCTCCTCGCGCAGCTCGGCGGCCCGGCGCTGGGCGCGCTCCAGCTGCTTGGTGAGCTGGGCGACCTCGCGCTCGGCCTGCTGGGCGGCGTGCCCGGCG
Organism: Streptomyces glaucescens; assembly: GCF_000761215.1. Taxonomy (GTDB): domain Bacteria; phylum Actinomycetota; class Actinomycetes; order Streptomycetales; family Streptomycetaceae; genus Streptomyces; species Streptomyces glaucescens_B. Next base: position 3,699,563 of record NZ_CP009438.1, read on the forward strand.
GACTCGGCCTGGACCTCGGTCATGGACCGGGCACCGGTGATCTCGGCGACCTCGGGGTCGAAGGCGCCGCCGCCCTGGATGATGTGGCGCGAGGCGTCGACGCCCGCGTCCTCCATCAGGCGGAAGATCTGGCGCCGCTGGTGCGGCAGGGCCAGGGAGACGACCGTGCCGGTGCGGCCCGCGCGGGCGGTACGGCCGGCCCGGTGCAGGTAGTCCTTGTGGTCGCCGGCGGGGTCGACGTTCAGCACCAGGTCGATGCCGTCGACGTGGATGCCGCGCGCGGCGACGTCGGTCGCGACGAGCACGTTGACGTACCCGTCCTTGAAGTCCGCCAGGGTGCGGGTGCGCGCGCCCTGGGTCATGCCGCCGTGCAGCGCCTCGGCCTTGGCCCCGGCGTCGCGCAGCTGCTCGGCGACGCGGTCGGCGCCGAGCTGGGTGCGCACGAAGATGATGGTGCGGCCCTTGCGGGAGGCGATCGCGGCGGTGACCGGCGCCTTGTCCTTGGGCTTCACGATCAGGATGTGGTGCGACATGGTCGTCACCGCGCCCTGCGCCGCGTCGACCTCGTGCAGGACGGGCTCGTTCAGGTAGCGGTCGACGAGCGTCTTGATCTCGTTCTCCATCGTGGCGGAGAAGAGCATGCGCTGGCCGCCGGCCGGCACCTGGTCGAGCAGCTCGGTGACCTCGGGCAGGAAGCCCAGGTCGGACATCTGGTCGGCCTCGTCGAGGACGGAGACCTGGACGTCCTCGAGGGAGCAGGCGCCGCGGTTGATGATGTCGCGCAGACGGCCCGGGGTGGCGACGAGGACGTCGACGCCGCGCTCCAGGGCGTAGATCTGGTTGCCCATGGACGTACCGCCGCAGACGACCTTCATCTTCAGGCCGAGGACGTCACCGTACGGCTGGAGGGCGTCGGCGACCTGCATGGCCAGCTCGCGGGTCGGGGTGAGGATGACGGCGCGGGGGCGCTTCTTCTCGGTGCGCCCGCCGGCCAGCCGGGCCAGGGTCGGCAGACCGAAGGAGAGGGTCTTGCCGGAGCCGGTGCGGCCACGGCCGAGGATGTCCTTGCCGGCCAGGGCGTCCGGGATGGTCGCGGCCTGGATCGGGAAGGGGGTGGTCACGCCGTTCTGCGCGAGCTTGCGCACGACGCCCTCGGGGAGACCGAGATCCCCGAAGGTGATCTCGGGGGTGGTGTCCTCGGTGGACTCAGGGGACTCGGCGGCGACCTCGGTCACGGCCTCGTTCCCGATCTCGTTCTCGGGCATGACGGCATGGTCGGAACTGGTGATGGACATACGTCTGCGAAACCTTCCGGAGTCTCATCGGCACGCGCCCGTCAACTCCGTGATTCGCACACGACCGCCTCGATGCGGTCCGCCACGGCAAAGGAGAGTACGCGCCACACGGCGCGCTCTGCGTTGGCGCCGGGCAAATGGGATCAAACGATCTGCCACCATACGCACTCCCCACCCCGAAACGCAAACCGCCAGCCCAGGGCCCTGCGATCCGGCCCGGTCCGCACGGCGGCGGCCGTCCGGGTCTTCCCTAGGCAGGCGCGCCCGCCCGCGGCGCGGGTTCACGGTGTGCCAGCTGGGGCCCCGGCTCGGGGTGGGCGGACGACGACGGCTCCGCGACGGTCGGCTCGGGGGACGGTGGCGGCTCGGGCGAGGGCGGGGGCGGCTCGGGTGCCTCGGTGGTCCGGGGCGGCGTCGGCTGGGCCGGGGTGGGCCCGGGGCCGCCGCCCGGTCCGTCGGTCTGTCCGGGCCCGCCCGGCGGTGCGGCGGTCGCGCCGCCCCCGGCCGGCCGGGAGGCCGGCGGTGCCGCGGACGGCCGCTCCCGGCCCTTGCCCCTGCCCTTCCCGCCGCCCTTGCCCTTGCCCTCCCCGTCCGCGCGGTCCGCCTGCCCGGCGGCCGCGCCCCGGTACCCGGCGCCCGGTCCGGTCACCCCCGGGAACCCGCCGGGCGCCTCGCCGCCCTTCGGCCCGGCCGAGTGCGACGGCTGGGCCCGGCCGCCGTCGTCGTCGCCCACGCTCATACAGCCGGCGGCAGCGGCGACCGCCACCACGGTGGCGGCCAGGCGGACGGGTACGTACAAGGGGCGCACGAGCAGCCACCTCCGGGGGCCGGTGAAGGGTCAACGTGCCCAACTCCCGCCGTGCGCAAGAGGACACGCGCCACGCTCACCCGTAACCGAGCGCGTGCAGCCGGGCGTCGTCGATCCCGAAGTGGTGGGCGATCTCGTGCACCACGGTGATCTCGGTCTCCGCGACGACGTCCTCCCGGCTCTCGCACATCCGCAGGGTGGGCCCCCGGTAGATGGTGATCCGGTCCGGCAGCACCCCGGCGTACCACTCGCCGCGCTCCGTGAGGGGGGTCCCCTCGTAGAGCCCGAGCAGCTCGGGGTCGTCGGCGGGCGGCTCGTCCTCGACGAACACGGCGACGTTGTCCATCAGCCGCGTCAGCTCCGGCGGGATCCGGTCCAGCGCCTCGGCGACCAGTTCCTCGAACTCCTCGCGCGTCATCTCCAGCACAGGCCCATTGTCGGGTACGGCACCCCGCTTCGAGAGGCCCCACGACGGCCGTCCCGCACCCGGCCCGCCCCGGCATGGCCACCCGCGCACCGGGGCACAAGGCCCCAATGGCCCGCGTCACCGCCGCAGTCCTGAACGTCCTGACCCGCCCGATCCGCCGGCGCGGCACGCCGCGCACCCCCCGGTCCGCCCCCGGTCCGGCCCCCCGGCCCCGTCCCTGGGCCCGCGCCCTCGGCCTGGTCGCGGTCGTCCTGCTCGGCGGCTGGCTGGGCCTGCTGGCCGTCGGGCAGGTCCGGGTCCCGGTCGGCCCGATGGACACGACCATGACCCTGCGCCCGTCCTTCACCGGCGGCACGAAGATCAACGTCTCGCCGCTGGGCGCGCTGCACCTGGACAGCCACATCGCCCCGGTCCGCCTGGACGTCAACGTCGACCAGCTCGACCCGGCCCGCTCGCAGGCCCTGGTCGACCATCCCGAACGCCTGTCCGGACTCCAGGACGAGGTGACCCGGGACATCGGGCACGGCACGCTCGACCTGGCCGTGCGCTCCTGCGTCGCCGTGGTCACCGGGGCCACCGCGCTCGGCCTCGCCGTCTACCGCCGCCCGGGCCGCGCCCTGGCCTCCGGCGGTCTCGCCCTCGCCCTGCTCGCCGCCTCCGGAGCGACCGCGTACGCCACCTGGAACCCGAAGTCGGTCCTGGAGCCGCGCTTCTCCGGCCTGCTCTCCTCCGCCCCCTCCCTGGTCGGCGACGCCCGCAGCATCGTCACGGAATTCGACGTCTACCAGAAGGAGTTGGCGCGCCTGGTGACGAACGTGACGAAGCTGTACGACGCCACCTCCACCCTCCCCGCGTACGCCCCCGACCCCACCACCATCCGCGTCCTGCACGTCTCCGACATCCACCTCAACCCCGCGAGCTGGAAGATCATCGCGTCGCTGGTGGAGCAGTACGAGGTGGACGTGATCGTCGACTCCGGCGACACCATGGACCACGGGACGGCCGCGGAGAACGGCTTCCTGGACCCCATCGAGGACCTGGGCGCCCCGTACGTCTGGGTCCGGGGCAACCACGACTCCCGGGCCACCCAGCGCTACCTGGCGGGCCTGAGGAACGTCACCGTCCTGGACGACGGCCGCGCCCGGACGATCGCGGGCCTGCGCTTCGCGGGCATCGGCGATCCCCAGTTCACCCCCGACCGCTCCGACAGGCCGGGCGCCGAGCAGTCCCAGGAACTGGCGGGTGCCCGGCTGGCCTCGGCGCTGCGCGACCAGCGGGCCGCCGGGACGCCGGTGGACGTCGCCGTCGCCCATGAGCCGGCGGCGGCCCGGCAGACCGACGGCGAGGTGCCGCTGGTGCTGTCCGGGCACGTCCACCACCAGAAGACGGAGGTCATGAAGTACGGCACCCGGCTGCGCATCGAGGGCTCCACCGGCGGCAGCGGGCTGCGCGCGGTCGAGGGGCGGGAACCCGACCCGATCGAGGCGTCGATCCTCTATTTCGACCGTGACACCCGCCGCCTCCAGGCCTGGGACGCGATCCGGCTGGGGGGTCTGGGAGAGACGACGGCGGAGGTCAGCCGCCACTTGGCGGAGGAGAACGAGCCGGGCGTGTCCCCGTCGCCGGCCGACTCGGGCAGCCCTTCTCCGTAAACCGTTTTGGCGATCCCTCCCGCCATCCCATATGCTTCTCACGTCCCCGACGCGCTGAGAAGCGCCCAGGCGGGCCGATAGCCCTCATCGTCTAGCGGCCTAGGACGCCGCCCTTTCAAGGCGGTAGCACGGGTTCGAATCCCGTTGGGGGCACGCAGTACCGTGTGCGACACTTACCTACGTCGGTTCGCACGCAAGCCACACTTGGTCCTGTGGAGCAGTTTGGAGTGCTCGCCACCCTGTCAAGGTGGAGGCCGCGGGTTCAAATCCCGTCAGGACCGCTGAGGTTTCGTTTCACGTGAAACCTCGTGGCTGGGTAGCTCAGTTGGTACGAGCGTCCGCCTGAAAAGCGGAAGGTCGCCGGTTCGACCCCGGCCCCAGCCACAACCGCCCCCTCCGGATTCCGGAGGGGGCTTTTTCGTGCCGTGTCCGGCCGGGTCCGGTGCCATGTCCGGCCGGGTCCGCCCCGCGGGGTCACTCCTTGTTGCGGGCGCGGGTGATGTTCGGCTCGCAGTCCGGGGCGATGTCCCAGGGGCCGCCGAGGTTGCCGGTCAGGTCGTTGTCCTCGAAGACGCCGCCGCTGCCCCCGTCGATCCACACGCCTTCGTAGTGGTTGCGGTTGATGTTGTTGTGCCGCAGGACCGTGGAGCTGTCCTCGTCGATCCGCACGCCGACACCGCCGTTACCCGTGATGCCGTTGTTCTCCAGCCTGCCGAGGCCGCCCTCATAGGCGTAGACGCCGTTCACCTTGTTGTCGAAGATCTGGTTGCGGCGCAGCGTGGGGTTCGAACCGGTCTTGATCTCCACACCGGAGAACTGGTTGCCGAAGATCTCGTTGTCCTCCAGCGTGCCGAGGCCGTTGTTGAACACGAACACGCCGCTCTGCCGGCCGCCGTGGATCTTGTTCTCCCGCAGCCGCGGATCGGCACCGTCACGGATGGCGACACAGGCGAGGCTGTCGCTGCTGATGTCGCACTTCTCCAGCTCCAGCCGGCCCTGGAAGATCGTGACGCCGTGCGACCGCCCCGTCCCCGCGACCCGCCGCAGGGTCAGGTTCGACACCCGCCCGATGCTGGCCTTGAAGACCAGGGCGCTGGCGTCGTGGGCCCGGATCTCGATGTCCTCGCGCCGCCCGTCGCCCATGATCTCCAGCGGCTTGTCGACGACCAGGCTCTCCTCGTAGAGGCCGGGCCGGACGAAGATCCGGTCACCGGGCCTGGCCGCCTTGATCGCCTCGCCGACCGTCGTGAAGTCACCGCGGTGGAAGGCGTCCACCACATGGGTCGGCGGCTCGGACTTGGCGGTGCTCCCGGCCGCGGCACCGGTGTCCCCGGTCTGCCGCGTCGCCGGCCCCCTGGTCTCGGTGCGCCGCGCCGCGCTCCCCGACGGCGGCGTCGCCACCCGCCCGGGCGTCGCCGGGAGCTGCTCCGGAAGCCGCGAGAAGGTGTCCAGCATCTGCTTCGCCAGCTGAGCGATGGCCCGGCGTACCACCGGGGAGCTGAACGGCTCGAAGCGCAGCTCACGCCAGTCGACGTGCTGGCGGCTGTGCAGGACCCCGGCCAGCTCGCTGCGCTCGCGCCATGCCGGGTCGTCCATCTCGCGGGCGCCGATGTAGTACACGGGCAGGATCAGGTCCCGCCGGCCCAGCTTCTCCTCCCGGTCCAGGAAGCGGCGGATCTCCGCCTCGCACGCCGGGCTCCTGAACAGGCTCGGAGTGACGATGACCAGCAGCAGCGTCACGGCGTCCAGCGTGTCGTCGATGCGCTGCTGCCAGTTCTGGCCCCAGTCGATGTCGTTGCGGTCCTGGAAGATCGCGAACTTCTCGCCCGTCTGCGCCCGGACCTCCGCCTCGAGCCGCTCCCGGAACTGTGAGAGCTGGCCGTCGTCATGCTGATCGTCGAAGCGGACATAGCTCATGAACGCCGCAGGATTCACCGGCACGGCATCCCCCTCCCGTCACAGTGCGTGAATTCTGACACCCGGAGAGAGGCGACGACAGGCGATCCGCCAAACCGGGCACCGGCCCCAGCACGCCGCGCCAAAAGCGTTAGCCACGAATTTCCCGGGGATGAGATCCTGGATCGCGTATGTCTACGCACCCCGCCCCCGCCCTCGGCGCTCTCGCCCCCCGCCTGACCGAGCTGTCCCTGCGCGACGCGCACCGGCTCGGGCGCAGGCTCGAAGGCGCACGCAAGATCCGCAAGCCGGAGGCCCGGGCCGCCGTCCTCGCCGAGATCGAGGCGGAGGTCTCCAAGGCCGAGGAACGGATGGCCGGGCGCCGCTCCCGCGTGCCCGCGATCACGTACCCCGAGCAGCTGCCGGTCAGCCAGAAGAAGGCCGAGATCGCGGCGGCCATCCGCGATCACCAGGTCGTGATCGTGGCCGGTGAGACCGGCTCCGGCAAGACCACCCAGATCCCGAAGATCTGCCTGGAGCTGGGCCGCGGCGTGCGGGGGATGATCGGGCACACCCAGCCCCGCCGGATCGCCGCCCGCACGGTCGCGGAGCGCGTCGCCGAGGAGCTGGACACGCCGCTCGGCGAGGCCGTCGGCTGGAAGGTGCGCTTCACCGACCAGGTGAACCCGGACGCCACCTTCATCAAGCTGATGACGGACGGCATCCTGCTGGCGGAGATCCAGACCGACCGCGAGCTGCGCGCCTACGACACGATCATCATCGACGAGGCGCACGAGCGGTCCCTCAACATCGACTTCCTGCTCGGGTACCTCGCGCAGCTGCTGCCCCAGCGCCCCGACCTCAAGGTCGTCATCACCTCCGCGACCATCGACCCGGAGCGTTTCTCCCGGCACTTCGGCGACGCCCCGATCATCGAGGTCAGCGGCCGGACCTACCCGGTGGAGGTGCGCTACCGCCCGCTGCTGGAGGAGGACTCCGAGGACGCCGACCGCGACCAGATCACCGCGATCACGGACGCGGTCGAGGAGCTGATGGCCGAGGGCAAGGGAGACATCCTCGTCTTCCTCTCCGGCGAGCGGGAGATCCGCGACACGGCGGACGCGCTGACGAAGAAGCAGTACCGGTTCACCGAGATCCTGCCGCTGTACGCCCGGCTCTCGCACGCCGAGCAGCACCGCGTCTTCCAGCCGCACACGGGCCGCCGGATCGTCCTGGCCACCAACGTGGCCGAGACGTCCCTGACCGTCCCGGGCATCAAGTACGTCATCGACCCCGGCTTCGCCCGCATCTCGCGCTACAGCCACCGCACCAAGGTCCAGCGGCTGCCCATCGAGCCGGTCTCGCAGGCCAGCGCCAACCAGCGCAAGGGCCGCTGCGGCCGTACGTCCGACGGCATCTGCATCCGGCTGTACAGCGAGGAGGACTTCCTCGCCCGCCCGGAGTTCACCGACGCGGAGATCCTGCGCACCAACCTGGCCTCCGTCATCCTCCAGATGACCGCGGCCGGCCTCGGCGACATCGAGAAGTTCCCCTTCATCGACCCGCCGGACCACCGCAACATCCGCGACGGCGTGCAGCTCCTCCAGGAGCTGGGCGCGCTCGACCCGGCGCAGAAGGACCCGCGCAAGCGGCTCACCGAGACCGGCCGCAAGCTGGCCCAGCTGCCCGTCGACCCGCGCCTGGCCCGCATGGTCCTGGAGGCCGACCGCAACGGCTGCGCCCGCGAGGTCATGGTGATCGCGGCGGCACTGTCCATCCAGGACCCGCGCGAGCGTCCGGCCGACAAGCAGACCCAGGCCGACCAGCAGCACGCCCGCTTCAAGGACGAGACCAGCGACTTCCTCGCGTACCTCAACCTGTGGCGGTACATCCGCGAGCAGCAGAAGGAGCGCGGCTCGTCGTCCTTCCGCCGGATGTGCAAGCAGGAGTACCTGAACTTCCTGCGCATCCGCGAATGGCAGGACATCTACACCCAGCTGCGCACGGTCGCCAAGCAGATGGGCATCCACCTCAACGAGGACGACGCGCCCGCGGACCGCGTCCACGTCTCCCTCCTCGCCGGCCTCCTCTCCCACATCGGGATGAAGGACGTGAAGGACGGCAACAAGAACGAGTACCTGGGCGCGCGGAACGCCAAGTTCGCGATCTTCCCCGGATCGGCGCTGTTCAGGAAGCAGCCCCGCTTCGTGATGTCGGCGGAACTGGTGGAGACCTCGCGCCTGTGGGCCCGCGTCAACGCCAGGATCGAGCCCGAGTGGGTCGAACCGCTCGCCGGCCACCTCGTCAAGCGCACCTACTCCGAGCCGCACTGGGAGAAGGACCAGGCGGCGGTGATGGCGTACGAGAAGGTCACGCTGTACGGCGTCCCGATCGTGGCCCAGCGGAAGGTGAACTACGGCCGGATCGACCCGGAGACCAGCCGCGAGCTGTTCATCCGCAACGCCCTGGTCGAGGGTGACTGGCGCACCCACCACAAGTTCTTCGCGGACAACCGCAGGCTGCTCAGCGAGGTCGAGGAACTGGAGCACCGCGCCCGGCGCCGGGACATCGTCGTCGACGACGAGACGCTGTTCGACTTCTACGACCAGCGCGTGCCCGAACACGTCGTCTCCGGCGCGCACTTCGACTCCTGGTGGAAGCGCAAGCGGCACGAGCAGCCCGACTTCCTGGACTTCGAACGGGAGATGCTGATCCGGGAGTCGGCGGAGGCGGTCACCAAGGCCGACTACCCCGACACCTGGCGGCAGGGGCAGCTCAAGTTCCGCGTCACCTACCAGTTCGAACCGGGCGCGGACGCGGACGGCGTCACCGTGCACATCCCGCTCCAGGTGCTCAACCAGGTCACCGGCGAGGGCTTCGACTGGCAGATCCCGGGTCTGCGGGAGGAGCTGGTCACGGAGCTGATCCGCTCCCTGCCCAAGCCGATCCGCCGCAACTACGTGCCCGCGCCGAACTACGCCAAGGCGTTCCTGGAGCGGGCGGTCCCCCTCCAGGAACCGCTGACCGTGACGATGGCCCGCGAGCTGAAGCGCATGGTCGGAGTCCCCTTCGAGGCGGACGACTTCGACTGGGCGAAGGTCCCCGACCACCTCCGCGTCACCTTCCGGATCGTCGACGAGCGGCGCCGCAAGCTGGCCGAGGACAAGGACCTGGAGGCGCTGAAGCTCCGGCTGAAGCCGAAGGCGCGCAAGGCCCTCTCCCAGGCCGCGGCGGCGACCGCCGTACGGCAGGGCGGGGAGTCCCTGGAGCGCAAGGGCCTGACCGACTGGACGATCGGCACGCTCACCCGCGTCTTCGAGACCCGCCGGGCCGGCCAGCCGGTCAAGGCGTACCCGGCGCTGGTCGACGACGGTGACACGGTCTCGGTCCGGCTCTTCGACACGGAGCCCGAGCAGGCGGAGGCCATGTGGAAGGGCACCCGCCGCCTGATCCTCCGCAACATCCCGGTGAACCCGGCGAAGTTCGCCTCCGACAAGCTGACGAACGCCCAGAAGCTCGCCCTCTCCGCGAATCCGCACGGCTCCGTCCAGGCGCTGTTCGACGACTGCGCGACGGCCGCGGCCGACAAGCTGATCGCGGACTTCGGCGGGCCCGTGTGGGACGAGGAGTCGTACCGGAAGCTGTACGACAAGGTCCGCGCGGAGATCGTCGACACGACGGTACGCACGGTCGCCCAGGTGCAGCAGGTGCTGGCCGCGTGGCAGGCCTGCGAGCGCCGCCTGAAGGCCGTGCGCAGCCCCGCGCTGCTGCCGAACCTCCAGGACGTGCGCAGGCAGCTGGACGCGCTGGTGAAGCCGGGCTTCGTGACGGAGAGCGGGCTGCGGCGGCTGCCGGACCTGATGCGCTACCTGGTCGCCGCCGACCGGCGCCTGCAGCAGATGCCGACGAACGTCCAGCGGGACACCACCCGCATGGAGAAGGTCCACGAGATGCAGGACGAGTACGCCTGGCTGCTGGAGCAGCTGCCGCAGGGCCGGCCGGTCCCGTCGTCGGTCCTGGACATCCGCTGGATGATCGAGGAGCTGCGGGTGAGCTACTTCGCCCACGCGCTGGGCACGGCGTACCCCGTCTCCGACAAGCGGATCGTGAAGGCGATCGACGCGGCGGCTCCGTGATCATCCCGGCACACAGGGTGAGTTCGACCAGGGCGCCAGGCTCCTGTAGAGTCTCTTCTCGCAGCGCAACGCAGGAATAGCGCGGCGAAACCTGGTCCTGTGGAGCAGTTTGGAGTGCTCGCCACCCTGTCAAGGTGGAGGCCGCGGGTTCAAATCCCGTCAGGACCGCATCGACACGAAGAGGCCCGCCCCCGAGAGGGAGCGGGCCTCTTCGCCGTACCCGCGGCAGCGCGGGGCCGCGGGCGCCCCTGACAGCCCCTCAGGCCCCTTCGGGCACGCCCGTCGTCCCACATCCGCCCGCCGGTCGTATACGGCCCTCCTGGCGGCGCTCGCGCCCTTGACGGCGTCACTTCCCGTCGGTACCCCAGGAGTCAGGACGGCGTTTCCCGTACGGCCCCCGGAGGTGGCGTATGGCGGCATCGGTGAGGCACGAAACGCGGGCGCTGCTCCGGGCCCATCTGTCGGCCGCGTCGTCGTACCGCCATCTCACCCGGCACTGTCCGGTCTGCCGCCGGCTGCTGCGGCTCGCCCTGCAGACGCCGGCCGGCCAGGAGGAGCCCGCCTGGCGGACCGAGGACGAGAGCCGCTCCCCGGCGTGACGTCCCCGGCCCGGGTCGCTGGAGGCGGCCCCAGCGGAAGCGGCCCCCGGTGGAGCGGGCGCGCCCGACGGAGCGGCCTTCAGTGGAGCGGCCCTCGGTGGAGCGGGCGCGCCCGGCGAGGCCCGCGCGGCCCCAACGCCCGTGCTGCTGAAGGGCGCTGGAACGTCCGCCTCCACTAGCGCAGATATGCCGAGGGCAACAAGTAGGCCGGCGTGTGACGGGTGTCACCGCATGAGTTTTTGAAACCGCGGTACTTACCCCGGTCCTACAACTGGTCAATTTAATATGTGCAATTGCACTCCCACCGAGGGGCGCCGGACAGCCGTTTCGACACCCCTCCCCAGACTCCGACAGGCCCGCGCACAGCGGTGCCGCGCACCCCCGGTCCGCGCACAAAAAAGATCGCGCTGGACCCGGCGGGGTCCAGCGCGATCGAACGACGCACCCTGATGGCATCTCAAGAGTGTGGGCGAGGGGCCTGTTGGGGCAGGACCCGCGTCGTGTGGTGCCAGGGTTTCGGGCTGCCCGGCGGGTTGGGGGACCTACCGGATTGCCCCGTTATGCAGTTGTTCAGGCCTCGCTGCGCTGCTGCGGGATGCCCGCGAGCAGAGCGCGGACCTCGGCCTCGCGGTAACGGCGGTGTCCGCCGAGCGTACGGATCGACGTGAGCTTGCCGGCCTTCGCCCACCGCGTGACCGTCTTCGGGTCCACGCGGAACATGGTGGCGACCTCAGCCGGGGTCAGCAGCGGCTCGGCATCAGGGGTGCGAGCGGTCATGAGCGGCCTCCTCGGGAGAACCGAACCTTCTCGGTTCTTTCCTCTAAATTCTGCACCTTGACCCGCGTTGCCCGAAATGGCGGACGCGAGTCGAGTCGGTTATAGGACGAACGGCTTGTCCTCGGCACTACAACTACACCATCTGTCCAGCCGCGTCGGCCAAACCGATGGAATTGCCCTCCCAGGTGTTCATCAGCGACGGAAGCCGATGGACCATGCCATAGCGGACAGTCACGCCACTGTGACGATCAGTCACAGGGCGATCAGGAGTCACCAGACCCCCCAAAGCGTGCAATGCTGAGATTCCCCCCACAGTGGAGCACAACAGGGCGGACGGAGTCCTCCCCGGACTCCTTGTCCTATTTTGGCACGAGGAGGGGCAAGGGACGCAAGGGTGGTGCTACGTGCGGTCCGTCACCCTTGACACAGCGTCGCCGGAAACGCCCGGATCAGGACACGGGCCCTGGGATGACGGTGCGTGAGCTGAGCCGACGTGAGCCACGTCACGCACGGGGGTGGAGCGGGCTTCAGTTCGCCGACCGCCGGTCCCGCACCGCCCGCCACCGCTCCACCAGCCGGCCGTACGCCTCCCCCGCGGCCGCCCCGTCGCCGTTGCGCAACGCCTCGATGCCCGCGGCCACATCGGCCGCCGAGTGGTCGTCCTCCAGGTCGCCGGCCGGCAGGGCGTGCACCAGTCCGCCGTAGTCCAGCTCGACCAGCGAACGCGGGTGGAACTCCTCCAGCCAGCGCCCCACGTCCACCAGGCCGTCGATGAGCGGCCCCTCCTCGATGGCGTCCCTGAGGGTGCGCAGGGCCCGGGCGACCCGGCGGCGGGCCTGCACCATGGGCGTGCGGTACCGCAGCACCGGAGCGGCGTCCCGCGGCGCGCCCCCGGAGCCCTTGGCGTACTCCCGCTCCTCGTCGGCCACCAGCACGAACCAGTTGAGCGGCACCTGCCAGGTCGCGGTGCGGATCCAGGGGCGGGCGTCGGGGTTCCCGGCCAGCCAGCGCTCGTAGTCCTGGGCGGCCTGGTGGCGCACGACCGGGGGCAGCACGGCGTCCAGGACCGGAGCCGGCAGCTCCTCGGCGAGATCGCCCAGGGCCTGCCAGCCGCGCAGCCGGGTGCGCCACGGGCAGACGTGCACCACCCCGCCGGCCTCCAGCACGAACGCGTCGCCGCTCTCGTGCACCGGGACCACCACGGGCGGGGTGGGCAGCAGGTCGGCGAGCGAGCGACGCAGCTCGTCCTGGTACGAGGGGCGGTCCGGGCGGCGGGCGTAACGCTCCCAGTGGCCGCGCTCGGGCTCCGCGAAGGCGGCCAGCGGTTCGTACACCCGCAGGTAGGCCGCGTACGGGACGATCACCGAGGACACCTTGGGCACGCCTGCTCCCTCCCCCGCCGGATGCCGGGGAAACGTGGGGAACCCGACGGCATGGCCGCGGGAAAACTATGCGAATCGTCGCACGGCGGTACTCCGTGGGGGGGTGATCCTGAACACTGTCCGTCCGGCGGCGCTCGCAGGCTCTACTCTCGTGCTCACAGCGCCCGCCACCCTCACGGGATGCTGGTCCCACCCGCCGTTCTTCACCTCAGGAGTCACCACCGTGACCGACGTAACCGACGGCGTCCTGCACACCCTGTTCCAGTCGGACCAGGGGGGTCATGAGCAAGTAGTGCTCTGTCAGGACCGCGCCAGCGGCCTCAAGGCCGTCATCGCCATCCACTCCACCGCGCTGGGCCCCGCCCTCGGCGGTACCCGCTTCTACCCGTACGCGACCGAGGAAGCGGCCGTCGCCGACGCGCTGAACCTCGCGCGCGGGATGTCGTACAAGAACGCCATGGCCGGCCTGGACCACGGCGGCGGCAAGGCCGTGATCATCGGTGATCCCGAGACGATCAAGAGCGAGCAGCTGCTGCTCGCCTACGGCCGTTTCGTCGCCTCCCTGGGCGGCCGCTACGTCACCGCCTGTGACGTCGGCACGTACGTCGCCGACATGGACGTCGTGGCCCGCGAGTGCCGCTGGACGACCGGCCGGTCCCCCGAGAACGGCGGCGCGGGCGACTCCTCCGTGCTCACCGCCTTCGGTGTCTACCAGGGCATGCGGGCCAGCGCCCAGCACCTGTGGGGCGACCCGACGCTGCGCGGCCGCCGGATCGGCGTCGCGGGCGTCGGCAAGGTCGGCCACCACCTGGTCGACCACCTGCGCGACGAAGGTGCCGAGGTCGTCATCACCGACGTCCGCGAGGACGCCGTGCGGCGGATCCTCGACCGGCACCCCGAGGGCGTGACCGCGGTCGCCGACACCGAGGCGCTGATCCGGGTCGAGGGCCTGGACATCTACGCGCCCTGCGCGCTCGGCGGCGCGCTGAACGACGACACCGTGCCCGTGCTGACCGCCCGTGTGGTGTGCGGCGCGGCCAACAACCAGCTCGCGCACCCCGGGGTGGAGAAGGACCTCGCCGACCGCGGGATCCTCTACGCGCCGGACTACGTGGTGAACGCCGGCGGTGTCATCCAGGTCGCCGACGAACTGCACGGCTTCGACTTCGAGCGGTGCAAGGCGAAGGCGGCGAAGATCTACGACACCACCCTCGCCATATTCGCACGTGCGAAGACGGACGGGATCCCGCCGGCCGCCGCGGCCGACCGGATCGCCGAGCAGCGGATGGCCGAGGCCGCCGCGGCACGCGGCTGGTGACGTTCCGGGAGGTGTCCCGCGGGGTCGTGGCGCGGGTTTGAGCGGTACCTGCCGGTGGGCAGTTAGAGACAACTCTCACTTCCACCGGCGGGTCGTCCGTCAATAAGTGGTTAAAATCGCCACTGACCAGCGAGGACGGGGCGCCTCGAAGGTCCTGGGCGCGGGCACGTCATACGGGCGACGTACCGTATGGGCGCGGGCTCAGGTACCGTGGAAGCCCTACGGACCGGCCTCTCCATGGAGAGTCCGTTCTGGACCATGAACGCGTGTCAAGACTCTGGGGCCGTCGAGCCCCGTCGTTGAGGGGGTCGAGCCATGGGGCGCGGCCGGGCCAAGGCCAAGCAGACGAAGGTCGCCCGCCAGCTGAAGTACAACAGCGGTGGGACTGACCTCACACGCCTGGCCGAGGAGCTGGGCGCATCGACGTCGAATCAGTCACCGAACGGTGACCGCTTCGAGGACGATGAGCATGACGACGACCTGTACGCAAAGTACGCCGACCTCTACGGGGACGACGAGGACGAGGACGACGACTCCTCGCACCACCGTCGCGGCGCTTGACCTCGTACTGAGCAGCAACCCGGTCGGTGACCTCGGTCACCGACCGGGTTCTGTGCTGCCCACGGGGGCTCAGCTCGCGTAGTCACCCACGAGGGCGGCGCCCGTCCCGTGGTCACCGCGGTCGGTGATCTCGCCTGCGACCCAGGCGTCGACCCCGCGGTCGGCCAGCGTCGCGAGGGCCACGTCGGTGGACTCCTCGGGGACGACGGCGATCATGCCGACGCCCATGTTGAGGGTCTTCTCCAGCTCCAGCCGCTCGACCCGGCCGGTCTCGCCGACCAGGCCGAAGATCGGCGCCGGGGTCCAGGTGGACCGGTCGACGACCGCGTGCAGCCCGTCCGGGACGACCCGGGCCAGGTTGGCGGCCAGGCCGCCGCCCGTGATGTGGCTGAACGCGTGCACCTCGGTGGTGCGGGTCAGGGCCAGGCAGTCCAGCGAGTAGATCTTCGTGGGCTCCAGCAGCTCCTCGCCGAGGGTGCGGCCCAGCTCGTCGATCCGCGCGTCCAGGGACAGCCCGGCCTGGTCCAGCAGCACGTGGCGGACCAGGGAGTACCCGTTCGAGTGAAGACCGGAGGCCGCCATGGCGATCACCGCGTCACCCGTACGGATACGATCCGCGCCGAGCAGCCGGTCGGCCTCCACGACGCCCGTGCCGGCACCGGCGACGTCGAAGTCGTCCTCGCCCAGCAGACCCGGGTGCTCGGCCGTCTCGCCGCCCACCAGGGCGCAGCCGGCCAGCACACAGCCTTCCGCGATGCCCTTCACGATGGCGGCCACCCGCTCGGGGTGGACCTTGCCGACGCAGATGTAGTCGGTCATGAACAGCGGTTCGGCACCGCAGACGACGATGTCGTCCATGACCATCGCCACGAGGTCGTGGCCGATGGTGTCGTACACGCCCAGCCGGCGGGCGATGTCGACCTTCGTGCCCACGCCGTCGGTGGCGGAGGCGAGCAGCGGGCGCTCGTAGCGCTTGAGGGCGGAGGCGTCGAAGAGGCCGGCGAATCCGCCGAGGCCGCCGAGGACCTCGGGGCGCTGGGTCTTCCTCACCCACTCCTTCATCAGCTCGACGGCGCGGTCCCCCGCTTCGATGTCGACGCCCGCGGCTGCGTAGCTGGCACCAGTTGTCTCAGACATGGCTATGAGAACTTTCGTGTCGTACGGCAGGTAACGCGGACGGCTACGGGCGACGGATGGCGTCGGCGGCGGCCGTGGCGGCGGGACCGGCGGCGAGCTCGGTCTCCAGCAGCTGCTTGCCCAGCAGCTCGGGGTCGGGGAGCTCCATCGGGTACTCGCCGTCGAAGCAGGCGCGGCACAGGTTCGGCTTGGCGATCGTGGTCGCCTCGATCATGCCGTCGATGGAGATGTAGGCGAGGGAGTCGGCGCCCAGGCTGGTGCCGATCTCGTCGATCGTCATGCCGTTGGCGATCAGCTCCGCGCGGGTGGCGAAGTCGATGCCGAAGAAGCAGGGCCACTTCACCGGCGGCGAGGAGATCCGGATGTGGACCTCCGCGGCGCCCGCCTCGCGCAGCATCCGGACCAGGGCCCGCTGGGTGTTGCCGCGCACGATCGAGTCGTCGACGACGACCAGGCGCTTGCCCTTGATGACTTCCTTCAGCGGGTTCAGCTTCAGGCGGATGCCGAGCTGGCGGATGGTCTGCGAGGGCTGGATGAAGGTGCGTCCGACGTACGCGTTCTTCACCAGGCCGGCACCGAACGGGATGCCGGAGGCCTCCGCGTAGCCGATGGCGGCCGGGGTGCCGGACTCCGGTGTCGCTATGACCAGGTCGGCCTCGACCGGGGCCTCCTTCGCCAGCCGGCGGCCCATCTCCACGCGGGAGAGGTACACGTTCCGGCCGGCGATGTCGGTGTCCGGGCGAGCCAGGTACACGTACTCGAAGACACAGCCCTTGGGCTTCGCTTCCGCGAATCGCGAGGTGCGCAGGCCGTTCTCGTCGATGGCGATGAACTCGCCCGGCTCGATCTCCCGCACGTAGCTCGCGCCGCAGATGTCGAGGGCCGCGCTCTCCGAGGCGACCACCCAGCCGCGCTCCAGGCGGCCGAGGACCAGCGGGCGGATGCCCTGCGGGTCGCGGGCGGCGTACAGGGTGTGCTCGTCCATGAAGACGAGGGAGAAAGCGCCACGGACCTTCGGCAGGACCGTGTGGGCGGCTTCCTCGATGGTCAGCGGCTTGCCGTCCGCGTCGACCTGCGCCGCGAGCAGCGCGGTGAGCAGGTCGGTGTCGTTGGTCGCTGCGACACGGGTGGACCGGCCGTTGTCCTTGGGCAGCTCGGCGACCATCTCGGCGAGCTGCGCCGTGTTGACCAGGTTGCCGTTGTGGCCGAGCGCGATGGAACCGTGCGCGGTGGCGCGGAACGTCGGCTGGGCGTTCTCCCAGACGGAGGCACCGGTGGTCGAGTAGCGGGCGTGACCGACCGCGATGTGACCCTGGAGCGAACCGAGAGAGGTCTCGTCGAAGACCTGGGAGACCAGGCCCATGTCCTTGAAGACGAGGATCTGGGAGCCGTTGCTGACCGCGATTCCCGCGGATTCCTGACCCCGATGCTGGAGGGCGTAGAGCCCGAAGTACGTGAGCTTGGCGACCTCTTCACCCGGAGCCCAGACACCGAAGACGCCACACGCGTCCTGGGGGCCTTTCTCGCCGGGGAGCAGGTCGTGGTTGAGTCGTCCGTCACCACGTGGCACGCCTCCGAGTGTAGGCGAGGTCGACCACTGGTCCGAATTGGGGAATGCCTGATCAGCGCCGCCGTCATGGTTCAGCCGGCCGCGACCGCGGTCACACTCTCGCCGTTTTCGCTGGTCAGAGTGAGGGTGCGGTGATCGAGGCGGTACTGGACGGTGCCGTCGAACATCCGCAGGAGCCGCTTTTCGATGCCCATGAGTGAGGCGTCGCACATCATTCGGGTGGTGGACGGCGTGCCGAGGGTGATATTGCCGTCGCGTACGGTCGCCGTGGAGGTCACCTTGTTGCAGCCGAGGCGGCCGGTGACCCTGCCGTCCTCCTCGAAGGTGAGGTGCGCCCGCGCGTCCTGCGGGAGGGACTGGGCGACGCCGTCCGCGCCGAGTGCCGTCACGTTCCAGCGGGTGCCGGTCAGGGGCGCGTCCTGGACCTTGCTGAGCCGCACGCTGTCGCCTCCGTCGGTGGTCAGGGTCAGCCGGTCGCCGCTGACCCGGGTCGTGAGCGGGCCGTCGGCGAGGGTGCGGGCCAGGGTCCGCTCGAACTTCATCGGCTTGTCCTCGCAGCCCATCTCGGTCGTCGTGGCGTCGCCGAGCCGGATCCGGTCGCCGTCGAAGGAGGCCCGGGCGGTGAAGTGGTTGCAGCCGTAGTTGCCCTGTGCCCTGCCGCTGTCGTCGATCGTGACGTAGGCGCCGGCCGGGGCGTCGTGCGCGGTGCCGCCGACGGTGACGCCGTCCACGGCCCAGTGCACGCCGGTGACGCCGCCGACGTCGGCTCCGGCGGGCTGTGAGCCGGCCTCCTCGGTGCCGCAGGCCGCCGCGAGCGGCAGCAGGGCGAGGACGGCTGCGGTGAGGGTGATGCGATGCGTCTGCCTGTACATGCCGCTTCGACGGGGCGACCGGGCCGATCGGTTCCACCCGGACGCGTGCGGCCCGGCTCCGGCTCGGTCCCGGCCCGGTTCCGGCCTGGTCCCGGCCCGGCTGCGGCCCGGTTCCGGTCTACGAAAGGACCGGCAGCAGCGCGCGCAGATCGGCCCGCTCGCCGCTGGCGCTGACCTCCGCCCGTTCCAGGGCCTCGGTCCAGGTCGTCCGCCCGGTCGCCAGCCGGATCCAGGTCAGCGGATCGGTCTCGACCACGTTCGGCGGGGTGCCCCGGGTGTGCCGGGGCCCTTCCACGCACTGCACGACCGCGTACGGCGGGATCCGCACCTCTGTGGACCCGCCGGGCGCCTTCGCGGCCAGCGCGTCCGCCAGCAGCCGGGTGCAGGCGGCGACGGCCTGGCGGTCGTACGGGATCTCCAGCCCGGGCACGGCGGCGTTCAGGTCGTCGGTGTGGACGACGAGTTCGACGGTGCGGGTGACCAGGAAGTCGGTGAGGGTCATGGCCCCGGCCCGGATGTCCAGGAGGCGGGAGCCGGGCGCGTCGGCGAGGTGCCCGGTCAGCTCGGCCTCGGTCCGGGCGTACAGCGCGTCGAGGTCGGGGTGGTCGGCGGCGAGCCGCCGGGTGCCGTCGGCGATGGCCCCGGCGAACGGGGCGGTCGCGGACGGGTAGTCGAGCAGCGCCAGGTCCGCCTTCGCCGGCTCGGCACGCTCCAGGGCACGGCTGACCGCGGCGACGGTCATGGTGATGTGGGCGGCCAGTTCCCGCACGGTCCACTCGCCCAGGCGCGTCGGCAGCGCGAGCTGTTCGGGCGTCAGGGTGCTCACGGCGCGGCGGACCTGCCCGAACTGGGCGGACACCGCGGCACGGATCTTGGCGGGGTCATAGCTGCGAGTGCGCTTCTTGGCCGGCATGGGGCGAGCCTATGCCGGGACACGCGCGCCCGGCCCCGCCCCGGCTGCCGGAGCCGGGGCGGGGCGGGGCGGTACGGGCCGCCGGTTACGCGAGCAGCGCCGGGATGGTGCCCTCGTGGGCCGTGCGCAGCTCCTCCAGCGAGAGGCTGAACTCGCCCTGGATCTCCACCGAGTCGCCGTCGACGACACCGATGCGGGTGGCCGGGAGACCGCGGGCGCCGCACATGTCGGTGAAGCGGAGCTCCTCGGAGCGCGGGACGGCGACGATCGCGCGGCCCGCGGACTCGGAGAAGAGGAAGGTGAAGGCGTCCAGGCCGTCGGGGACGACCAGACGGGCGCCCTTGCCGCCGAGCAGCGCCGACTCGACGACCGCCTGGACCAGTCCGCCGTCGGACAGGTCGTGCGCGGAGTCGATCATGCCGTCGCGGGAGGCGGAGATCAGGATCTCGGCGAGCAGCCGCTCGCGCTCCAGGTCCACCTGCGGGGGCAGGCCGCCGAGGTGGTCGTGGATCACCTGGGACCAGGCCGAGCCGCCGAACTCCTCGCGGGTGTCGCCGAGGAGGTAGATCAGCTGGCCCTCCTCCCGGAAGGCGACCGGGGTGCGGCGGGCGACGTCGTCGATGACGCCGAGGACCGCGACGACCGGCGTCGGGTGGATGGCCGCCTCGCCCGTCTGGTTGTAGAGCGAGACGTTGCCGCCGGTCACCGGGGTGCCGAGCTGCTTGCAGCCGTCCGCCAGGCCGCGCACGGCCTCCGCGAACTGCCACATCACGGCCGGGTCCTCGGGGGAGCCGAAGTTCAGGCAGTCCGAGACGGCGAGGGGCTTGGCACCCGTCGTGGCCACGTTGCGGTAGGCCTCGGCCAGGGCCAGCTGCGCACCCGTGTACGGGTCGAGCTTGGCGTAGCGGCCGTTGCCGTCCGTGGCGATGGCGACGCCGAGGCCGGTCTCCTCGTCGATGCGGATCATGCCGGAGTCCTCGGGCTGGGCGAGGACGGTGTTGCCCTGCACGAAGTGGTCGTACTGGGACGTGATCCACTTCTTGGAGGCCTGGTTGGGGGACGCGACCAGCTTCAGGACCTGGTCCTTCAGCTCCTCGCTCGTCGCCGGGCGGGGCAGCTTGCCGGCGTCGTCCGCCTGGAGTTCGTCCTGCCAGGCCGGGCGCGCGTACGGGCGCTCGTAGGTCGGGCCCTCGTGGGCGACCGTGCGCGGGTCGACGTCGACGATCTTCTCGCCGTGCCAGAAGATCTCCAGGCGGTCGCCGTCGGTCACCTCACCGATGACGGTGGCGATGACGTCCCACTTCTCGCAGATCTCCAGGAAGCGGCCGACCTTCTCCGGCTCGACGACCGCGCACATGCGCTCCTGCGACTCGCTCATGAGGATCTCCTCGGGCGAGAGCGTGGAGTCGCGCAGCGGGACGTCGTCCAGGGTCACGCGCATGCCGCCGGAGCCGTTCGACGCCAGCTCGGAAGTGGCGCAGGACAGGCCCGCCGCGCCGAGGTCCTGGATGCCGACGACCAGCTTCTCGGCGAACGCCTCCAGGGTGCACTCGATGAGCAGCTTCTCCTGGAAGGGGTCGCCGACCTGCACCGCGGGGCGCTTCGACGGCTTGGCGTCGTCGAAGGTCTCCGAGGCGAGGATCGACGCGCCGCCGATGCCGTCGCCGCCGGTCCGGGCGCCGTACAGGATGACCTTGTTGCCCGCGCCGGACGCCTTGGCGAGGTGGATGTCCTCGTGCCGCATCACACCGATGCAGCCGGCGTTGACCAGCGGGTTGCCCTGGTAGACGGCGTCGAAGACGACCTCACCGCCGATGTTGGGCAGGCCCAGGCAGTTGCCGTAGCCGCCGATGCCCGCGACGACGCCCGGCAGGACGCGCTTGGTGTCGGGGTGGTCGGCGGCGCCGAAGCGCAGCGGGTCCACGACGGCGACCGGGCGGGCGCCCATCGCGATGATGTCGCGGACGATGCCGCCGACACCGGTGGCCGCGCCCTGGTAGGGCTCGACGTACGACGGGTGGTTGTGCGACTCGACCTTGAAGGTGACCGCGTAGCCCTGGCCGACGTCGACCACGCCGGCGTTCTCGCCGATGCCGACGAGCAGGGCGTCGTTCTCGGGGGCCTTCTCGCCGAACTGGCGGAGGTGGACCTTGGAGGACTTGTACGAGCAGTGCTCGGACCACATGACCGAGTACATGGCCAGCTCGGCGCCGGTGGGGCGGCGGCCGAGGATCTCGACCACGCGCTCGTACTCGTCCTTCTTCAGGCCCAGTTCGGCCCAGGGCAGCTCGACGTCGGGGGTCGCGGCCGCGTGCTCGACCGTGTCCAGAGGCGTCCGGCTCATGCGTTGACCAGCTTCTTGAGGATCGAGGTGAAGAACGGGAGGCCGTCGGTGCGGCCGGTGCCGATCAGCGGCTCCACGGCGTGCTCCGGGTGCGGCATCAGGCCGACGACGTTGCCCGCCTCGTTGGTGATGCCGGCGATGTCGCGGAGCGAGCCGTTGGGGTTGAAGTCCACGTAGCGGAAGGCGACCCGCCCCTCGGCCTCCAGCTTGTCGAGCGTGTACTCGTCGGCGACGTACCGCCCGTCCATGTTCTTCAGCGGGATGTGGATCTCCTGGCCGGCGCTGTAGTCGGTCGTCCAGGCGGTGTCCGCGTTCTCCACCCGCAGCTTCTGGTCGCGGCAGATGAAGTGCAGGTGGTCGTTGCCGAGCATCGCGCCGGGGAGCAGGTGGGCCTCGGTGAGGATCTGGAAGCCGTTGCAGATGCCGAGGACCGGCAGTCCGGCCCTCGCCTGGTCGATGACCGTGTCCATCACCGGCGAGAAGCGGGCGATGGCCCCGGCGCGCAGATAGTCGCCGTAGGAGAAACCGCCGCACAGCACCACGGCGTCGACCTGCTTGAGGTCCTTGTCCTTGTGCCAGAGGGCGACGGGCTCCGCGCCCGCGAGGCGGATCGCACGCCGGCTGTCCCGGTCGTCGAGTGAGCCCGGGAAAGTGACGACGCCAATACGAGCGGTCACTTCGCGGCCTCCGCGACTTCCTCGACGCGGACGGTGAAGTCCTCGATCACGGTGTTGGCGAGGAAGGATTCCGCAAGATCGTGGATGCGGGCGAGCGCGGCCTCGTCGACCGGCCCGTCAACTTCCAGTTCGAAACGCTTTCCCTGGCGGACGTCCGAGATCCCGTCGAAACCCAGCCGCGGCAGTGCGCGCTGCACCGCCTGGCCCTGGGGGTCGAGGATCTCCGGCTTGAGCATGACGTCGACTACGACGCGTGCCACTGGCACTCCCGGTGTGTGGTGCTGAGCAGGTCCCTTCAGACTACCCGCACAAAATTTCTACGCGAGTAGAGTTGTAGGAACCTACGGAACGGGCGTCACGATCCGGCATCGGACCGGCCTCTTCACGAAAAGTTCGGGGAAAGATCCCGGGAGTCCCGCCGATGCCTATTGCGCTGGGACACGCGGAGAGATTTAGTCGGGCTTCCCAATGCTTTGCCGGGCACTGTACAAATGAATTGGCAATAGCCGATACTCGGCACGTCATCGCAGATGAGCTGCATTGAGGTGCCGCACGAAGGGACCGATATTCGTGGCGCAAAAGGTCGTGGTCACCCTCTTTGACGACATCGACGGCTCGGAAGCGGCGGAAACGATCGCCTTCGGGCTCGACGGCAAGTCGTACGAGATCGACCTGAATGAAGCCAATGCCAGGAAACTGCGCAAGGCGCTCGCGCCCTACGTGGAGGCCGGGCGCAAGCGCTCGAGATCCGGCAAGGCGTACCAGCAGACCGAGGTCGCCCCCGATCCGTCGGCGATCCGCGCCTGGGCGCAGGCCAACAGGATGGAGGTGCCCGCGCGCGGCCGGATCCCGAAGAAGGTCTACGAGGCGTTCGCCGCCGCGCAGTGAGCCGCCGCCGCGGCCGTCCCGCGGCTCCCGCCGGCCGGGCCGATGCCCGCTCAGCCGCCCCTCGCGCCAACCGACTTGCGCAGCACCCCCGCTGATCAGCTAGAGTCTGGAGCACGCCGAGGGGCGAGGCCGAAAGGCCCGGCTCACGGACACGCGGGTGTAGTTCAGTAGCAGAACATCCCCCTTCCAGGGGGAAGGCGCAGTGTGCAATTCCTGTCACCCGCTCTGCACCACCACCGTACGAACCACTGCTGTGGATCAGGTAGGCTGGTGCTCGCACCGGTCAGTGAGAGCTGGTCGGGAGCAATGCGGACGTAGCTCAGTTGGTAGAGCGCAACCTTGCCAAGGTTGAGGTCGCGAGTTCGAGCCTCGTCGTCCGCTCTCCGCACGAAGGCCCCGGTCACCGACCGGGGCCTTCGTCGTGTCCCGGGTCCCTCCGGTGCCTCTGACATTTGTCATGTTCGCGGATGACACGGCGCACTGCCGTACGGCTTCCGCCACCGCGACGCTGGAGGCATGAACACACACGGACACGAGCACGTGATCGAGGTCACCGACCTCAAGCGTGTCTACGGGGGCGGGTTCGAAGCGGTGCGCGGCATCACGTTCAGCGTGGCCCGCGGCGAGGTCTTCGCGCTGCTGGGCACCAACGGCGCCGGCAAGACCTCCACGGTCGAGCTGCTGGAAGGACTCGCCCCGCCGAGCGGTGGCCGGGTGCGGGTGCTCGGGCACGACCCCTACGAGGAGCGGGACGCCGTACGGCCCCGCACCGGGGTCATGCTCCAGGAGGGCGGGTTCCCGGCGGAGCTGACCGTCGCCGAGACCGTGCGCATGTGGGCCGGGTGCACCAGCGGGGCGCGGCCCGTCGGGGAGGCGCTGGAGACCGTCGGGCTGGGCAAGCGGGCCGGGGTGCGGGTCAAGCAGCTGTCCGGCGGCGAGCGGCGGCGGCTGGACCTGGCGCTGGCCCTGCTGGGCGGCCCCGAGGTGCTCTTCCTGGACGAGCCGACGACCGGCCTGGACGCCGAAGGGCGGCGCGAGACCTGGGACTTGGTGCGCGCGCTGCGCGACGGCGGCACGACGGTGCTGCTGACCACGCACTATCTGGAGGAGGCCGAGGAACTGGCCGACCGGCTGGCCATCCTGCACGAAGGACGCATCGCGGCCGGCGGCACCCCGGACGAGGTGACCTCCGCCCAGCCGTCCCGCATCTCCTTCGAACTGCCCGAGGGCTACTTCCTCGGCGACCTGCCCGCGCTCGGTGAACTGGGCGTCGTCGGACACGAGGTGGACGGCAGGACCGTACGGCTGCGGACGCACGAGCTGCAGCGCGCCGCCACCGGACTGCTGGTGTGGGCCCGCGACGCCCGGGTCGAGCTGCGGCGGCTGGACGTGCGGCCGGCCTCGCTGGAGGAGGCGTTCCTGGGGATCGCCGGGCGGGCGTCGGCCCTCGCGGCACGCAAGGAGGAGGTCGGAGCATGAGCACGACGACTGTCACGGGGCGGATGGCCGCGCTGGCGCGGACCGAACTGATCCTGCTGGGACGCAGCCGGGCCACCATCGTGGCCGCGGTGATCGTGCCCCTGTTCCTGCCGTTCAGCGTGCGGTCCGCGGTCGACGAGGCGGACCTGAAGGAGGCCGGGCTGTCCGTGGGCACCCTCCTCCTGCCCGCCGCCGTCGGCTTCTCCCTGCTGTTCGCCGTCTACGCCGCCCTCACCACCGCCTACGTCACCCGCCGCGAGGAACTGGTCCTCAAGCGGCTGCGCACCGGGGAGCTGAGGGACCGGGAGATCCTGGTCGGGGCCGCGCTGCCGGCCATCGGGATCGGGCTCGCGCAGTGCCTGCTGCTCGCCGCCGGGTGCCTGGCACTGCTGGACCTGGGCGCACCCTCGGCACCCCATCTCGTCGCGCTGGGGCTGCTGTTGGGGCTGGTGATGTGCGCGGCGCTCGCCGCCGTCACCGCCGCGTTCACCCGGACCGCGGAGAGCGCGCAGGTGACCGGGCTGCCGCTGATGTTCCTCTCCATGCTGGGCTCGGGGATCACCGTCCCGCTGGAGGTGCTGCCCGACCGGCTGGCGTCCTTCTGCGAGCTGCTGCCGCTCACCCCGG
This sequence comes from Streptomyces glaucescens, assembly GCF_000761215.1. GTDB lineage: Bacteria > Actinomycetota > Actinomycetes > Streptomycetales > Streptomycetaceae > Streptomyces > Streptomyces glaucescens_B. Next base: position 3,724,921 of record NZ_CP009438.1, read on the forward strand.
TGATCACCCTGGTGCGGAGCGGCTGGACCGGGGACCTGTCCGGCTACGACGCGCTGGGCGCCGTCGCCACCGCGCTGGCCTGGACCGCGATCGCGGTGTTTGCTGTACGGCGGTGGTTCCGCTGGGAGCCGCGGCGCTGACGGATGGGGGTGGCGGTCACGTGTCCGGGCCGGGGAAGTGGTGGCGGCGCAAGAGCACGCCGGCGAAGGTCGAGACGTACACGCGCTGGTCGTTCCACTCCTTCGCCGCCGCCGAGGTGACGGTCTTCGGCCTTCCGGTCCTCGGCGAGGTGCCGCTGCCGTACGCGCCCTGGCTTTTCCTGCTGACGTGCGCGCACGCGGCGTTCGGGGCGGTGGTGGCCAGCCGGGCGCTGGACTGGACGCGCGGCCGGCGCGCGCAGCCGCTGCCGCTGATGTCGGCGTACGGGGCGACCAGCGCCCTGTTCGCGGGCCTCGTGCTCTGGCTCGCCGACCAGGACCTCGGCGGTGACGACACCCCCACCGCGCTGGGCACGGTGACCGCCGGCCTGCTCTTCTTCGGCGTCGGGATGATCACGCTCGGCGTCCGCAGCAGGCGCCGGGTGCTCGGGCTCGTGCTCGGCTGCTCGGCGGGCGTCGGCCTGCTCGCCCTGGCGCTGGGCGCCGGCACGGCCGCGCTGGTGGCGGCGCTCGCGGTCCTGTTCGGCACCGGCTTCTTCGCCATGACCTCGGTGTTCTCCGTCTGGCTGGTCAACGCGGTCTACGAACTCGACGAGGCCCGCGAGACCCGGGCCCGGCTCGCCGTCGCGGAGGAGCGGCTGCGGTTCGGGCGCGACCTGCACGACGTCATCGGCCGCAACCTCGCGGTCGTCGCCCTGAAGAGCGAACTGGCGGTGCAGCTCGCCCGGCGGGGGCGCGAGGAGGCCGTGGAGCAGATGCTGGAGGTGCAGCGCATCGCGGTGGAGTCGCAGCGGGAGGTGCGGGACGTCGTACGGGGTTACCGGGAGGTCGACCTCGGCGTCGAGCTCCTGGGCGCGCAGGGCGTCCTGAAGGCCGCCGGGATCGACTGCGAGGTCACCGGTGACGCGGCAGGACTGCCCGCGGAGGTCCAGTCGGCGCTCGGCTGGGTGGTGCGGGAGGCGGCCACGAACGTGCTGCGGCACGGGGACGCGGCGCGGTGTTCGGTGGGGCTGGAGTGGCATGGGGGGCACGTGGTGCTGACGGTGGAGAACGACGGGGCGGAGACCGCCGCCGCGGGCAGCGGCGGCGGCAGCGGCCTCGCCGGGCTGCGGGAGCGGCTGCGGGCGGTCGACGGCACGCTGGAGGCCGGTCCGGCCGGGAAGGGGACGTTCCGGGTGGTGGCGAGGGTGCCGGTGGGGGGTGTGCCGGTGGGCGGTGAACCGGTGGCCGGCGCGACGGGGCGCGGTGGGCCGGTGGGCGGGGAGCCGGAGGACCGGGGCTTCCCGGACGGGGACGGGCCGGCCGGCGCGGAGCCCGTGGCCGCCGAGCGGGGGGCCGTCGCGTGAGTGTGCGGGTGCTGCTCGCGGACGACGAGCACCTCATCCGGGGCGCGCTCGCCGCACTGCTCTCCCTGGAGGACGACCTCCTCGTCGTCGCCGAGGCGGCGAGCGGGCCGGAGGCCCTGGCCATGGCGCGGGCCCACGTGCCCGACGTGGCGGTGCTCGACCTCCAGATGCCGGGGGCGGACGGTGTGAAAGTCGCCACATCGCTGCGGACCGAACTGCCGGGCTGCCGAGTGCTGATCGTGACCAGTCACGGCAGGCCCGGGCACCTGAAGCGGGCACTCGCGGCGGGAGTGCGGGGCTTCGTGCCCAAGACCGTGAGCGCCCAGCGGCTCGCCGAGATCATCCGCACCGTGCACGCCGGAAACCGTTACGTCGACCCGGAATTGGCCGCGGACGCGATCTCCGCCGGGGATTCGCCGCTGACCGCGCGGGAGGCCGAGGTGCTGGAGCTGGCCGCCGACGGGGCGCCGGTCGCGGAGATCGCCGAGCGGGCCGCGCTGTCCCAGGGGACCGTGCGGAACTACCTGTCGTCGGCCGTGTCGAAGCTGGGCGTGGAGAACCGTCATGCGGCGGTGCGTCTCGCCCGCGAGCGAGGTTGGGTATAGTTGCTCTCGCGCCACGGCGCAACGCGGACGTAGCTCAGTTGGTAGAGCGCAACCTTGCCAAGGTTGAGGTCGCGAGTTCGAGCCTCGTCGTCCGCTCCAGTCACCAAGGCCCCGGTCACCGACCGGGGCCTTCGGCGTGTCAGCTCCAGGCGCCGCCCGTCAGACGCTCGTACGCCTCCACGTACTTCGCCCGCGTCGCCTCCACCACGTGCTGCGGCAGCGGGGGCGGCGGCTGCTCGCCGCGGCGGTCCCAGCCCGACTCGGCGGAGGTCAGCCAGTCCCGGACGAACTGCTTGTCGTACGACGGCTGCGCGCGGCCCGGCTGCCACTGGTCGGCCGGCCAGAAGCGGGAGGAGTCCGGGGTCAGCACCTCGTCGGCGAGGACGAGCGTGTCGCCCTCGAAGCCGAACTCGAACTTGGTGTCCGCCAGGAGGATCCCCCGGTCACGGGCGATGTTCCGGGCCCGGGTGTACACGGCGAGGGTGGCCTGGCGCAGCTGGGCGGCGGTCTCGACGCCGACCTGGCGGGCGACCTCCTCGTAGGACACGTTCTCGTCGTGCTCGCCGACCGCCGCCTTGGTGGCCGGGGTGAAGATCGGGCCGGGCAGCTCGGACCCGTCGGTCAGGCCCTCGGGGAGGGCGAGGCCGCAGACCGTGCGGGACTCGTTGTACTCGGCCAGGCCGGAGCCGGTGAGGTAGCCGCGGGCCACGCACTCCACCGGGACCATCCGCAGCGACTTGCAGACCAGGGTGCGGCCCGCCCAGTCGGCGGGTGCCCCGGCGGGCAGCTCGGTGCTCAGCACGTGGTTCGGGACCAGGTCGGCGAGCTGGTCGAACCACCACAGGGAGAGCTGCGTGAGGACCCGGCCCTTGTCGGGGATCTCGGTCGGCAGCACCCAGTCGTAGGCCGACAGGCGGTCACTGGCGACCATCACGAGGTCGCCCGCCTCGTTCTGGTACAGGTCGCGCACCTTGCCGGTGTGCAGATGCACCAGACCCGGAACCTGGATCGGCTCGGGCTTTTCGACGAATCCGGACACGGTTCCTCCCCGTGGTTCTGTCCAATGGCTCGATTCTCCCGTACGCCGACGGGATCCAGGACAGTGGGTCAGTCACGTTTGCAGATGCGGTCCAGGAGGTTGGCGGTGGCGCGCTGGATACGCGGGTCGACGTGGCCCGGGCGGTCCAGTGCCGGGGACCAGGCGAAGGTTCCGGACGCGAAGACCCAGGCGCCGGAGGGGGAGCGGTAGAGGGACGTCTCCTGGTGGCGGGTGACGCCGTCCGGGTCCGTGTAGGGCGAGTGGGCGAGCAGGACGCGCTCGTCGTGGTCGGGGAGCGGGGCGCGCGGGAAGTAGCGGTCGGCCTCGCCCGCGACCAGCCCCTCGATCGGGTCGCCCTCCCGCGCGCCGGTCGCCTCCCACAGCCAGTGGCCCGCGTTGCGGACGATCAGCGGATGGGGTGCGGGGACGCGGCCCGCGTACTGGATGCCGAGCAGCTCCTGCTCGGGCCGGTCGACCTCCCGCCACAGCACGGGTCTGCCGGGGCCCTGGCGCTTGCGGCAGGTCAGCAGGCGGTCCGGGCTGCCGGAGGGCGACGGGCCCAGCTCCACCTGCCAGTACACCGAGTTGGAGGAGAGGAAGACCAGGGAGGTGCCGTGGTCGCGGGCCTGCTCGGCGGCCCGGCGCATCTGCGGCGACCAGTACTCGTCGTGGCCGGGGAAGACCAGGCCCCGGTAGCGGGTGGGGTCGACCCGGCCGGCGTGCAGGTCGCGGGCGTCCGCGTAGGCGAGGTCGTAGCCGTAGCGCTCGGCCCAGCGGATGACGTCGTAGGCGTGGCCGACGTGCAGCGGGAGGCCGGCGCCCGCGTACGGGCGGTCGAAGGAGACGGTGGTGGCGGCGTCGCGCTCGCCGAGCAGCCGGCCGTCCTCGTCCCAGGCGTGGTAGAGGCTGGCGCCGGTGCGGCCGTCCTCCGGGTAGAGGTTGTACGCCTGCCAGGTGACGTCCGGCAGCACCAGCAGCAGGTCGGCCGGGCGGTCGTCGCGGACGGTGAAGGGCACGTGGGAGCGGTGGCCGTCCGCGGTGGTGAGGACCGCCACATAGGCGCCCACCTTCCAGTGGGCAGGGATCTGCAGGCGCCAGGACAGCCACCAGTGGTGGCAGGAGACGGTGCGGTCGGCGGCGAGCGGCGCGGGCTGGACCATGCCGGACAGCCGCGGACTGCTGGTGATCTTGGCGGCGCCGTCGCCGGCGTAGTGGCCGATGCGGTAGACGTCGACGCCGAACTGCTGGGGCGGGTCGACGGTGATGTGGAAGTCGACGGCCTCGCCGGGGGCGACCGCGCCGGTGGACGTGAAGCCCTTGATCTGGAGGCGCACGTCGTCGGCGGAGCGGATGGGGCCGCCGGAGCCGGCACGGGGGGCCGGCACGCGCCCGCCCGGCCGGCGGGCCGGGGCCTCGCCGTCCGGGGCGGCGGCCGGGTCCACGTACCACGGGACGACCTGGCCGGTGTCGCCGAAGTACGTCTCACTGCCGCGCAGCCAGGGGAGCGGGCCCTGGCCGAAAGGATCCGTCACGGCGTGCGCCAGTGCCCCCGACTCCCAGCGGTGGATGCGATCCGGCCCCATGGTCCGTGCTCCCCTCCCTCGGGCCCCTGTGTGTCGTCGTCCGCGTGCGGTGATGGGCTTGTCGTATGTCGCGCGCCCTTGCCATGTGCGTGTTCGGTCCCAGCACATCACATTCCGCACGGACTCCGTCACCGTTCGTTTCGAATCGACCGGAAACGGAACGCCGGACTCCGGGAGGCCGGGGGTCAGACGAGGCGGACCGGCTTCTCCGGGCGTATGCCGATCTCGGTCAGCCAGGCCCGCAGGGGCGCCGGATCGCCGTACTCGATGAGGCTGAGGACCTTCGGGGCGAGATCGGCCGCGCGCTCGCCCTTCACCAGGAGCGACGGCCCGTCCAGCCAGTCCAGGCCGGGGGTGGCGCCCGCGGTGTCCATCGCGGCGCAGCAGACCATCGCCGTGATGTGGTCGGCGAGCACCTCGCGCGGGGTGCGCGGGGGCTGGAGCGGGAAGAGGGGGAGGCTGCCGTCGTCCCAGAGCGGGGCGTCGGGGGCGACGGCCGGGGCGGCTGCCGGGACCGACGTCTCCTCCTCGCGGGTCAGTTCCTCGCTCAGACCGGCGGCGAGGGCGGTGCAGCGCGGGCTGGGGGCGGGGTGGTCGTCGAGGTCGCCCAGGCCTCCGGGGGCGTCGAGGTCGCCGAGGCCTTCCGGGGCGTCGAGGTCGCCGAGGTCACCAAGGTCCCCGAAGTCGCCGAGAGCGCCGGGCCGGCCGGGAGACCCGGGAGCGTGCGCGCCGGTGCCGGGACCGTCGGCGGGCGCCGGGAGCCCGGTGCCGTACGCCGGTGACTCCCCCGCGGGCGGCGGGCCCTCGTCTCCCGGGGACCGCTGCGGCCCGGACGGCTCGTCCGCCAGGTGGTCGAGGACGCGGGCCAGGGTGGGCCCCTGGGCGCCGGGGGCGGTGCGGCGGACCCCGAGGGTGTCGAGGACGCGGTGGAGGCGGGCCGCGTCGGTACGCCACTTGCGGTCGACGACCTCCTCCGGATACTCCTGCCAGTCCACCGGGGACCAGTCCGGGCCCGGCTCGGCCGGGCCGCCGTGGAAGAGCCGGGCGGCGAGCAGCGAGGCGGCCTCGTCCACCACTCCGGGCTCCTCGAGCAGGTCGCAGGCCGGGCGCTCGCCGAGGCGTGAGGCGAAGCCCTCGGCCAGCCGGTCGCGCCGGGACAGCTCGGTGAGGGCGGCGACGACACCCGCGTCCAGCCGGGAGGGCCAGCGGCCCATCCGCCAGGCGGGCAGCGCCACCCGGGTCAGCAGCCGGTCCCAGCCCGCGTACGCCAGGCCGACCTGTTCCTGGGCGACGATCCGCAGTCCGTAGTCCACGGCCTGGGCACGCTCGGCGGCGGCCGCGGCGACACCCCGCTCCATCTCGGCGGCGTGCTCCCGGCAGCCGCGCAGCAGCAGCCGGGCCAGCCAGGCGGCGCCGGCGCCCGGCCACCGGGTCAGCGGGCCGCGCCCCGGGGCGGAGGCGACGGCCACCGCGGCGTCCAGGCCGCGCACGAAGCGCCGGGCGGCCGCTATGTCGGGGTGGGCCGACGGGCCCGTACCGGCGACGACCGGGGCGAGGACGGCGCGCAGCTCGCCCACCCGCATCCACCACAGGAACGGGGAGCCGATGACGAGGACGGGCGCGGCCTGCGTACGGCGGTGGGCGCGGCGGCCCGGACCGGGCGGCAGGACCGGGTCCTCGGGCGGGGGCGGGCCGTGGGCGCGGTGGCTGCGGTCCTCCAGCCAGCTGTCGCAGTCCGGGGTGAGCGCTATGGCCGAGGGGGCCGGGACGTCCAGGCGGTCGGCGAGGTCGCGCACCAGCCGGTACAGGTCCGGGGCGGCCTCCTCGGCGATCGGGACGGTGGGACTCACGGCGGGACGCGCGCGGGCGACGACCAGCGCGAAGCCGCCCGCGGCGAGCAGCACGACCAGGGCGAGCGCGCCCACGGCCCAGCGGGCGGCGCCCCAGCCGGGCCCCGTCAGCCGGCCGGTGGAGCCACCGGCCAGCAGGACCACCGCGACGGCGGCCGGCAGCAGGGCCACGGCCAGCGCCCGGCTGCGGATCCGCAGCACGGCCAGCGCCCGGCCCCGCGCGGCCCGCGCTCCCGCCTCCACTCCGATTCCGGTCACGACCGGACCTCACCCCCTCCCGTCCCGGCTGCTCCGGCTGTCCTGGCGTTGCTCACTCCCCCACTGTGGCACCCGCCACTGACATCGCAATGCCGGTGGGCCAAGTGCCGGAACGCTTGCGCCGCACCCTAGTTGGGGGTTCGGCCCCCGTCAGCCGTACATCGGATCGGTCACTCGATGGAATGGCTCTGGGGAAAGGTGGATGACGCTGGGCAAAGGTCAGGCCCCGGATTCCTTCGGGAGTCCGGGGCCTGGATCGTGCCTGGTGGGCGGGTGTACCGAGGGGCGCTACCGGCCCTCCGCCGCCTTCGCCGCGATGTCCGTGCGGTGCTGGGAGCCGTCGAGGCGGATACGGCCGACCGCCTGGTAGGCACGCTCGCGGGCCTCCGTGAGGTCCTTGCCGGTCGCGGTGACGGACAGCACCCGGCCACCCGCGCTGACCACGGCGTCCCCGTCCCGCCTGGTGCCCGCGTGCAGGACGTACGCGTGCGGGGCGTCCTGGGCGGCGACCTCGTCCAGACCGGTGACGGGGTCACCGGTGCGCGGGGTGCCGGGGTAGTTGTGCGAGGCGACGACCACGGTCACCGCGGCCTCGTCGCTCCAGCGCAGCGGCTCCAGGTCGGCGAGGTTGCCGGTGGCGGCCGCCATCAGCAGGCCGGCCAGCGGGGTCTTCAGCCGGGCCAGCACCACCTGGGTCTCGGGGTCGCCGAAGCGGGCGTTGAACTCGATGACCCGCACGCCGCGGCTGGTGATCGCCAGACCCGCGTAGAGCAGGCCGGAGAACGGGGTGCCGCGGCGGCGCATCTCGTCGACCGTCGGCTGGAGCACGGTCTGCAGGACCTCGTCCACCAGCTTGGGGTCGGCCCACGGCAGCGGGGAGTACGCGCCCATGCCGCCGGTGTTCGGGCCCTCGTCGCCGTCCAGGGCGCGCTTGAAGTCCTGGGCGGGCTGGAGCGGGACGACCGTCTCGCCGTCCGTGACGGCGAAGAGGGAGACCTCGGGGCCGTCCAGGTACTCCTCGATGACGACCCGGTCGCAGGCCAGCGCGTGCGCGCGGGCCTGGTCGAGGTCGCCGGTGACGACGACGCCCTTGCCGGCGGCGAGACCGTCGTCCTTCACGACGTACGGCGCGCCGAAGGCGTCGAGCGCCTCCTCGACCTCCTCCGGGGTGGTGCAGACGTACGAGCGGGCCGTGGGCACGCCCGCCCCCGCCATCACGTCCTTGGCGAAGGCCTTGGAGCCCTCCAGCCGCGCGGCCTCCCCGGACGGGCCGAAGACCGGGATGCCGGCCTCGCGGACGGCGTCGGCCACCCCCGCGACCAGCGGGGCCTCCGGGCCCACGACGACCAGCTCCGCGCCGAGCCGCGTGGCCAGCGCGGTCACCGCCGCGCCGTCGAGGGCGTCGACCTGGTGCAGCTCGGCCACCTCGGCGATGCCGGCGTTGCCGGGGGCGCAGTGCAGCGCGGTGACGGCGGGGTCGAGGGACAGGGAACGGCACAGGGCGTGTTCGCGGGCGCCGCTACCGATGACGAGGACCTTCACGGGGCCAGCCTAACCGGCCCGCCGCGGCGGGTTTTGTGCGGGCGCCCGAAGCGGGCCGGGCAGCGGGGTTGTCGGTTCCTCCGAGACGCGGCCCGGTGCCGGCCGGCCGGAGACGCAGGAGGGGCCGGGAGGGCGCCGGGAGTCCGCCGCGCGGCTACTCGTTGGTGAACTCCTCCACCACCGTCGCGCCCAGCTCGCGCACGATCAGCTCCTGGCCGGAGAGGGCCGACTCGTCGAGATCCGGGTCGTCGTCCTCGGGGATGTCGTCCTCCGGAGCGACCGGGGCCGGTTCCGGGGCGGCGGGCGGCGCGGGCACGGGGGCCGGGGCCGTGGCGGTGGCCGCCGCGGCCGTGGCGGCGGAGGGCGCGGCGGGCCCCGCGGACGGGGAGTGGGCGGGGCGCGTCGAGGTGGCCGTGGCCGTGCCGCCGTAGGAGCCGGTGGGGGCGGAGCCGTAGCCGCCCGCGGTGCCGCCGCCGTGACCGCCGCTCGCGCCGCCGCCGTAGCCGCCCGGGGTGCCCGCCGGGCCGGCGGTGCCCCCTGCGCCGTAGCCGCCGGTGAAGCCGGAGCCGCCGGAGGGGGCCGGGCCACCGCCCGACGGGTCGACGACGGCGTCGATCTTCCACTGCACGTTGAACTGCTCGGCCAGCGCCTGCCGCAGCACGTCCTCGCTGCCACTGCTCGCGAAGTTGTCGCGGGCTCCGGCGTTCACGAACCCGAGCTGGAGGGTGGTGCCGTCGAAGCCCGTCACCTGGGCGTTCTGGCTGAGCAGGATCCAGGTGAAGCGGCGGCGGTTCTTCACCGCCTCCAGGATGTTCGGCCACAGGGCACGCGGGTCGAGCCCGCCGGCCGGGGCGGCCGGGGCGGCCGGGGCGGGGGCGGCGGGCGTCGACGGGCCCGCCCCGAGCGCGCTCGGGGAGCCGTGCGCGCCCGGTGTGCTCGGTGGCTGGGCCGCCGCGGGACGGCCGGGGCCGCTGCCCGGGGCCGCTGCCGTGGGCCAGCCGCCCGGCCTGCGGCCCGCGCCGGCGGGAGCGGCGGTGGGCCAGGCCCCGGGGGCGGGGGCGGCGGGAGGCGCGGCAGCCGGGGCGGGGGCGGGCTCGGCCGGGGCGGTGCCGGCGGGCGCGGGGGCGGGAGGCGCGGCCGGGGTCCCGGCGCCGGCCGGATTCTGGGCGGGAGCCGGGGCCTGGACGGGAGCCGGGGCCTGGGCGGGAGCCGGGGCCTGGGCGGGAGCCGGGGCCTGGGCGGGAGCCGGGGCCTGGGCGGGAGCCGGGGCCTGGGGGGCCTGCCCGCCGGTGGGGGCCGGCTGCCCGGGCATGGGGGCCGCCGGGGCCGCGGGTGCTCCGGTGCCCCGTACGGCCGCGCGGGCCGCCGCGGCGGCGCCGCCCGGCGGCAGCGGAGCGGCGTGGCCCGCGGGGGCGTCCGGCACCGGGGCGTACCCCATGGCGGGCGCGGCGCCACCCGCGGAGAAGTTCACTCCGCGCTCGATCCGGTCGAGGCGGGCCATCAGGGACCGCTCGTCGCCGTACGCGGCGGGCAGCAGGACGCGGGCGCAGATCAGTTCGAGCTGGAGGCGCGGCGAGGTGGCCCCGCGCATCTCCGTCAGGCCCTCGTTGACGAGGTCCGCGGCACGGCTCAGCTCGGCGGCGCCGAACACACCGGCCTGGGCCTGCATCCGCTCCAGGACGTCGGCGGGGGCGTCGATGAGCCCCTTGTCCGCCGCGTCCGGCACGGCGGCGAGGATCACGAGGTCGCGCAGCCGCTCCAGCAGGTCGGCGACGAACCGCCGCGGGTCGTTGCCGCCCTCGATGACGCGGTCCACGACCTCGAAGGCGGCGGCGCCGTCACCCGTGGCGAAGGCCTCGACGACGGAGTCCAGCAGGGAGCCCTCGGTGTAGCCGAGGAGGGAGGTGGCCATGGCGTACGTCACGCCCTCCTCCCCCGCGCCGGCGAGCAGCTGGTCCATGACGGACATGGAGTCACGCACGGAACCGGCGCCCGCCCGCACGACGAGCGGCAGGACGCCGTCCTCGACGGGGATGCCCTCCTGCCGGCACACCTCGGCGAGGTAGTCCCGGAGGGTGCCCGGCGGCACCAGCCGGAACGGGTAGTGGTGGGTCCGCGACCGGATGGTCCCGATGACCTTCTCGGGCTCGGTGGTCGCGAAGATGAACTTGAGGTGCTCCGGCGGTTCCTCGACGACCTTGAGGAGCGCGTTGAAACCGGCCGACGTGACCATGTGGGCCTCGTCGATGATGTAGATCTTGTACCGGCTGGAGGCGGGTCCGAAGAAGGCCTTCTCGCGCAGCTCACGGGCGTCGTCCACACCGCCGTGGGACGCGGCGTCGATCTCGATGACGTCGATCGACCCGGGGCCGTTGCGGGCGAGGTCCCGGCAGGACTGGCACTCCCCGCAGGGCGTCGGGGTGGGACCCTGCTCACAGTTCAGACAGCGGGCCAGGATCCGCGCGCTGGTCGTCTTGCCGCACCCGCGCGGACCGCTGAACAGGTACGCGTGATTGACCCGGTTGTTCCGCAGCGCCTGCTGCAACGGGTCGGTGACATGCTCCTGCCCGATGACCTCGGCGAACGACTCCGGGCGATAGCGGCGGTACAGCGCGAGAGACGACACGCATACGAGGTTATAGGCGCCCACTGACAACCGGATCCGCCCGAAGATCCACGGCAACGGCCCCGAAGATCCACCGCGCAGACCCGGAAGATCCACGGCGGATCCGTCGGCGACGACGCCGGAGATCGCCGCGGTCACGGCGGAGACGAACCCCCGCTCGCCGGGCGGGACCCCGCCCGGGAACGCAAGCGCCCCCCACGCACCCGCCAGAGCCGACCTACCCTTGCTGCCTTCCGGCCCTGGGGGAGTTCAGTCAGATAGCGCCGCGTGAGGGGCTGCGCACAGCCTACCCGATGGCGGCCTGCGGGAACGAGTTCGCGAGCACTCTCTTCGGTCATGTAATGTTTGCGGCGGAGGATTCGCCTAGAGGCCTAGGGCGCACGCTTGGAAAGCGTGTTGGGGGCAACCCCTCACGAGTTCGAATCTCGTATCCTCCGCCAGCCCAGAGGGCCGGACCGCGAAAGCGGCCCGGCCCTCTGGCGTTCGTGTGTCCCGGCCCGTCCCGGCCCGTCCGGGCTGGTTTCGGCCGTTTCTGTGCCGATGGCCACAGCGGGCGGGCCGCGCGTGGGCGCATACTGAGTCATGACAAAGCCCGCGGCACCCAAGCGTCATCTGCCCACCAGCCCCTTCAAGGCCCCGGTCGCGCCGGTCCCCAAGCACTTCGCCCTGGGCGACCAGGTCACCCACGACGTGTACGGCCTCGGCCGGGTGGTCGGCATCGAGGCCGGGATCGCGGCGCTCGTGGATTTCGGCTCGGCGCAGATGCGGATCCTGAGCCCGTACGCCAAGATGACCAAGCTGTAGGACCGCCGTGCCTGGTCACGGCAGGCCAGGTCCGATCCGGGACCTGTAACGAAAGGCAGACCTCTCATCACCCCGACCTCGCTGTTCTCCGCCCCGGAAGGGCAACCCCGCCGTTCCGCCGCCGTCCCGCCGCCCCCGGCGACGAACCCGTTCCAGGCCCCGGACTTCGGGGAGGACCAGGTCTTCCCGTCCGAGGACGCGCAGACGCCCGCCCCGCATGGGCGTGCGACGCGGCCCGAGGGCGACTGAGGACGTACAGGCATGGCGAAGGCCCCGACCGTTCACCGGTCGGGGCCTTCGCCGTCGACGGCGCCCTGGGTGTTTCGGCGTCGTCGACGGCACCGCTCACGGGACCAGGCGGCGTTCCTTCGTCGCCGCCACCGCCGCCGCCCTCGTGGTGACGCCGAGTTTGTCGTAGATGCGGCGCAGGTGGGTCTTGACGGTGGCCTCGCTGATGTAGAGGGTGCGGGCGATGTCGCGGTTGGTGAGGCCCCGGACGAGGTGGCCGAGGATGTCGCGTTCGCGTGGGGTGAGGGTCGGCCGGGGGGTGCGCAGGTGGGACATCACCCGGCTGGCGACGGGGGGTGAGAGGGTCGTGCGGCCCTCGGCGGCGGCGTGGATGGCGGTGAAGAGTTCCTCGGGGCGCTCGGCCTTGAGGAGGTAGCCGGTGGCGCCCGCCTCGATGGCGCGGGTGATGTCCGCGTCGGTGTCGTAGGTGGTCAGGACCAGGACGTGGGGGACGGATGCCGGCCCGCCCCGTCCGTCCTCGCCCGCCGCCAGGATGCGGCGGGTGGTTTCGACGCCGTCCATGCCGTCGCCCAGCTGGAGGTCCATCAGGACGACGTCGGGGCGGAGTCTGCGGGACAGCGCGACCGCCTCCTCGCCCGTGGCCGCCTCGCCGGCGACCTCGATGTCCGGGGCGCTCGACAGCAGGGCGCGCAGGCCCGCGCGGACCACGGCGTGGTCGTCGCAGAGGAGGATCCGTACGGTCATTGCGGCTCCGCAGGTGGGCTGGTCAGGGGGATCGCCGCCGACAGGACCGTGCCTTCGCCGGGGGCGGACTCGATCGTCAGGGTGCCGCCGAGCTGACGGAGGCGGGCACGCATGGCGGGCAGGCCGTGGCCGCGGATGCCCGGGGCGCCCTCGGTGTCCGGGGCGAAGCCGCGGCCGTCGTCGGCGACGTCCAGGACGATCTGGTCGTCCAGACAGGTCAGGGTGATCGTCGCGGTGCCGGCCGCCGCGTGTTCGCGGACGTTGGCCAGGGCGCCCTGGGCGATGCGCAGCACGGCGGACTCGACCAGGGCGGGGAGGGGGGCGGCGGGGGTGCCTTCCGTGTGCAGGCGGACCGTCAGGGCGGCGTCGCTCTCCCGGGCCGCCAGCGCGGCCAGGGCGTCCCGCAGGCCCGTGCCGCCCGCCAGGTCGGCCGGGGCGAGGTCGTGGACGAAGCGGCGGGCCTCGGCGAGGTTGTGCTCGGCGACGGAGGCTGCGGTACGGACGTGGGAGCGGGCCGTTTCCGGGGCGGTCTCCCACAGGCGGTCCGCCGCCTGGAGCAGCATCCGCTGGCTGGACAGGCCCTGGGCGACGGTGTCGTGGATCTCCCGGGCCAGCCGTTCCCGCTCGGCGAGCATGCCCTCGCGGCGTTCGGTGGCGGCGAGGACGCGGCGGGTGCGGACCAGGTCGTCGATGAGGGCGCGCTGACGGGCCGACTGGCGTTCCATCGTGACGAACACGGCCGTCGCGATCGCGGCCACCGCCGGGGGTGCGAGGAGGACGTTCGGGTCGGCCCAGCCGGCCAGTTCGAGCTGGGCGGCCACGACCAGGGCGGTGAGCAGCGCGACCAGGGTGACCGCGGCGCGCGGCGGAAGGGTGCGCAGGCCGGTGTAGAAGAGCGGGACGGCGCACCACGCGAAGCTCGGGGCGAGGGCCACCAGGGCCGCCCAGGTGGCCACGACGGCGCCCAGCCAGATCAGGCGGCGCGCGGTGAGACGGGCGCCGAGCGCCGGGCCGAGCACGTACAGCGCCGCCAGCAGCACCGAGAGGGCGAGGACCCAGGGGGTGCGGGGTTCGGGACCGTGCCGGGCCAGGTAGCGGGCGAGGGAGGCGCCGAGCAGCACGAAGAAGGCGGTGTGCATGACGACGGTGAGGGTGGTGCGGGCGTCGCGTCCGGCGCCCTGCGCGTGCCGTCCGGCATCCTCCGCGTTCGGTCCGGCATCCTCCGCGTTCGGTCCCGCGTCCTCCACCGGTTCGACGTCCGGTGCCGGGTGCCGTACCGCGTCCCGTGCCGCGTCGTCCGTCGTGTGCCGCATGGCGCTCTCCCTCCCTCCCTGTCCGCGCTGAACTGGGCAAACATCTCCATTGTCGGCCCCGGCGGGCCATCCGGGGTCAGCCGTTCGGATGACCCCCGGGTCGTCCGGTCCGGTGCCGCGGCCGAGCCCCTGCGACGACCCGACGGGCCACGGCACGGCCGGAGGATCGGCAGTGGCTCGCCTCCCCGGTCGAGCGACGAGCCGAAACGAAGGCCGGCCGATGAGCCGGCCGCTGAGCCGATCGACGAGAGGTCACCCACCATGAAGCACGGCAAGAAGCTGTCCCGCCCCGCCCGCGTCCTGACCGGCGCCGCCCTGATCGCCGCCGTCGCCGCCACCGGCACGGTCGCCGCGAACGCCGCCGGCTCCACGGGCACGGCCGCACCCGCGAGCGCCCCGGCCGCCGCGTCGGGTGCCGCGCACGGCGACCTCACGCAGAGCACGCATCTGACGATCGACGCCGCCCTCGAGGGCGCCCGGGCCGCGCTGGACGCCGCCGAGAAGGACGGCCGGCACGTCACCGTCGCCGTCGTCGACCGCAACGGCAACACGATCGTCACCCTCCGCGGCGACGGCGCCGGGCCGCAGTCGTACGCGTCGGCCGAGAAGAAGGCGTACACCGCCGTCGCCTGGAACGCGCCCACCTCCGAGCTGGCCAAGCGCCTCCAGAGCGCCCCCACCCTCAAGGACATCCCCGGCACGCTGTTCCTCGCGGGCGGCGCCCCCGTCACCGCCAAGGGCGCGCCCGTGGCGGGCATCGGCGTGGCCGGGGCTCCCTCCGGCGACCTCGACGAGGAGTACGCCCGGGCCGGCGTGGCGGCACTCGGCCGCTGAGGTCACTCGATCCGCACGCCGCGCGCCACGGTGACCTGGTCGAACTCCGACACCCGCACGGTCACCTTCATCCGCCAGTCGCCGGGCACCGGCAGGTCGAGCCTGTCGGTGGCCCAGTAGCCGCCGCGGTCGGCGAGTCCGGCGTCGATCGGTCCGATGTCCTGGGCGGGGAGGGTGAAGGTGATCCGCAGTTCGGGGACGGCCACGGGGCCGCCGTCGGGGGCGAAGACGACGGCCTGGACGGAGTTCTCGCCGGTGCGGGCCGGGTCGAGGGTGATGTGGACCGTGCCGCTGCCGCCGGGGGTGCCGGTGTCGAAGGGCACGGTGGTGGTGGTCGTGGGCGGGAGCCCGGCCGCCGGTCCGGCCGCCGCCTCGGCCACGGCGCGGCCCGGCAGGGTACCGGTCAGCAGGGTCGTGAGCGCGAGCACCACCACGCCCACGGCCAGTTCGGCGAGCACGGTGCGGCGCAGGCGCCGCCGGTCGGGGCCGGCGGGCGTCCCGCCGGGCCGGCGCGGCTCGGGCGCGGGCAGCGGCGCCCGCGGCCGCGGCTGCGGGCCTGCCGGGCCCCCCACCGGCGCCGGGACCTGCTCCGGCAGGGCCGGGACCTCCTCGGCCTGCCCCGCCCGCCGGACCAGCCGTCGTGACGCCGCCGCCGCGCCCAGCAGCACCGCGACCGCCGCGAGTTTGAGCAGCAGGAGGCGGCCGTACGGGGTCCCGCGGAGCGCGTCGAGGGAGCCGAGGCCACGCCAGGACTGGTAGACGCCGGTGACCGCGAGGACGGTCACGGAGGTGAAGGCGAGGCGGGAGTAGCGGTGCACGGTCGTGGCGGGCAGGGTGTCGCGGCGCAGGCAGGCGAGCAGCGCGGCGAGACCGCCCAGCCAGGCGGCCATGGCGAGCAGGTGCAGCACCGAGGAGGTCATCGCGACCGGCACCTGGATGCCGGCGGAGGCGTGCTCGGCGGCGGCCCAGGTGAGGGCGAGGCCCACCGCCGGCACCGCGTGCAGCCAGGGCGTACGGCGCCTGGGCAGCCCGGCGAGCAGCAGGAGCAGGGCCACCCGGCACAGCAGGGCCGTCCCGGGGCGGCCGGTCGCGGTGCGTCTCAAGCCGTCCATGTCGAGGGCCGTCCACGGCGCCGTGCCCGTCTCGTAGGGGGCGCGCAGGAGGAACAGGGCGAGGGTCGTCGCGAGCAGGGTCCACCAGCCGGTGGTGAGCAGCCGGCGCAGGGGGCGGGTGTCGGGCGGGCGGCAGAAGGCGGCGAAGGCCGCGGTGCCGAGGAGGAGGGCCGCGGCGAGGTAGGAGAGGTGTCGGGCGAGGGTGTGCAGGACCCCGGTCGCCGGGTGCTCGGGCGGGCCGGTGTCCGGCAGCGCCGCCGTACGGCTGCGTTCGCCGACGGAGAAGGTGAAGGCGCCGGAGACGGGGTGGCTGTCGGCGGAGACCACGCGCCAGGCCACGGTGTAGGTGCCGGTGCGCAGGCCGGGCAGGGGGACGCGGACGGTGTCGTCGCCGTCGGGCGCGTGCCGTGCCTCGTCGATGCGGACCCGCCGGTTGTCGGGGCCGAACAGCCGCACGGAGCCGTCGAGCAGGCCGACCGACTCGGTGAAGGAGAGGGTGAGCTGCCGGGGCGCGGTCCTCAGGACGGTGCCGTCGCGGGGGTCGGTGCCGGAGAGGGCGGCGTGCGCGGCGGCGGGCGGGGCGGAGCCGAGGAGGACGAGCAGGGTCAGCAATGCCGCCAGGAGCGCCGGCCGGCGCAGTCGTCCGCCCACGTGCATCGGATCCGTACACCTCCGGGAAAGCCCGCCAGCACTCAGGAGTCATACGGATGCCGCGCCCCGCGCGTTCAGCCGCTTCTCATGGACGGCAGAGTTCCACGATCCGGCCGGCCTGGGACGGGTAACGTGCCGTCAGGTCGGCCGGGTCGCCGTGCTCGTAGTCGTCGTAGGTGAAGCCGGGGGCCATGGTGCAGCCGAAGAACGTCCAGGAGCCGCCCTCGGCGACCCGGCCGCCCATCCAGGTGTCCGCGGGCACGGTGAGCTGGACCTGCTGGCCGCCGAGGACGTCCGGGCCCAGCACGGTGGTGCGGGTCGTGCCGTCGGGGGCGAGCAGGAGGAGTTCCAGGGGGTCGCCGAGGTAGAAGTGCCAGATCTCGTCGGTGGGGAGACGGTGCAGCGCGGAGTGGTCGTCCCGGGTGAGCAGGGCGACGATGGCGCTGCCCTCGGGGCGGCCGTCCGGACGTTCGGGCCCGGCCCAGGTGCGCCGGAACAGGCCGCCCTCGCGCGGGATCGGTTCCAGTCCGTAGTGCGCGACAAGGTCTTCTGGCGTCACGCCGGGAAGGCTACCGCGGCGTCCGTCTCCGCCCGGGGCCGTCACTCCGGGAAGACGGTCTCCCTGCGCAGGAAGGCGAGCTGGGCCCGCTTCTGCGGGATGTGCACCTCCGGCAGGTCGACCTCGGGAAGCACCACCGCCGGGCCCGTCTCGAAGCCTTGCCTCGCGAACCGGGCGATGGCCTTCTCGTTGCGCACGTCCGGGTCGACGACGACCCGGCGCCGGCCCAGGGTGCGGAAGACGTATCCGGTGACGGCGGCCACCAGTCCGGCCGTCCAGCCGGAGCGCGCGCCGCCCGTCGCCGAGGAGGGAGCGAGGAGCAGGTGGACACCGATGTCGCCCGGCTCGACCTGGTAGCACTCGCTCACCCGGTCGGCCTCCGGCTCGTAGGTCTGGAGCAGGGCGGCCGGGGTGCCGTCCTTCACGACGAGGAAGGCGTGGTGGGTGTCGAGGGTCTCCATGTGGAGGTAGACGTCGGCGACCTGCTCCCGGGTCAGGCCGTTCATGCCCCAGAAGGCGGCCCGCTCCTCGCTGACCCAGCCGTGGACGACCTCGGCGTCCGCTGTGGCGTCGAGGGGCAGGATGCGGACGGTGCCGAAGCCGTCGACCGCCTCCTCGTGGACGGTTTCACGTGAAACATAGGGGTCGGACAGCGGCTGCTCAGACATCGGTCTCCTTCACGAGCTGATCCCAGTCGGTGACGACCGGGACGAGTTCTCCCCCGGTCCACAGGGGGAGCTGGTCACGGTGGTGCGGCGAGCCGGGCACGCCGGACGCGCCGAACGGCACCACCCAGCGGCTGTCCTCGCGCCGGGCCAGGTCCCACACGAAACGCGCGGCCGGGCCCCGGGCGGCCAGGTCGGTGAGGCCGGGGACGGCGGAGGTGCACAGCACGCAGTCGTGGTCACCGGACAGGCCGGGCTCGTCGTACGACGTGCCGGTCAGCGCCCGCCAGGGGGCGAGGCGGTGGGTGTCGCCCCAGGCTCCCCGCGGCGGCTCCCCCGCGACCTCCTCCAGCGCCTCACGCAGCAGGGCGGGACGGTCGATGCCGTACAGCTCCCGCGCGCGCAGGAGGTGTTCGAGGGCGTAGCCGATGCGTACGGTCGGGTTGAGCCAGGGCATCAGGGCCTCGGGGTACGCGGGCACCCGGGTGAGCGGTGCGAACACCGGGTGTGCGGCGAGGCGGCGGACGAGCGCGCCGCGCACGGCCGCGTAGGCGGCGGCATCGGTGCTGCCGGCGTCCATGTGGCGGTCCCAGCGCAGCAGCCGGCCGCGCAGCCGTTCGGCCTCGGGGGTCAGGCCGTCGAGGGCGGCGAGCCCGTCGAGGAGGGGCGCGGCGGAGGCGAGGTGGGTGTCCATGTGGAGCGCGGGCATGTCGCCTGCCGCCCAGCGTTCCTTCTCCGCGAGCAGGGCGGCGATGCGCTCGGCGCGGTGCGGCGGGGCGAACTCGACGCCCAGGGGCCCCGCGGGGCCGCGCTGGTTGGCCATGACGGCGACACCGTCCGTGAGGCCCGCGCGAGGCGGCTCCAGCCAGCCGGTCCACTCGTGGCCGGGCTCCCAGGCGGGGACGGGCCGCACCCGGTTGGCGAGGGGCCGCTGCGGCACCCGGCCCGCGACCCGGTGCAGGGTGCCGCCCCGGGTGTCGGCGGCCTGGACCACGTTGACCGGCTCGGCCCACCGGTCGAAGGCCCGGTCGACGTCGGCCACCGTGCGGGCCCGCAGCAGCGGCAGCAGGGCGCCGAAGCCGAGGTCGGCGGTGACGCGGGGCGGGTAGCGCAGGCTGAGGGCCAGCGGGGTGCCGTCGTCGAGGCCTTCCGGGCCGCCCGCGACGACCGGGCCCCGGTCGGTCTCGATCACCTCGACGGGCACCATCTCCTCGCCGCGCACCTCGACGTACTCGGTGTGCAGGGCGGCACGGTGCCAGGCGCCGTCGGGGCCGAGGGCCTCCACCCCGGCTCCGGTGCGGCGCAGCCGTTCCTCGTAGAGGTCCTGGTAGTCGGCCATCGCGTTGGTGATGGCCCAGGCGACGTGGCCGGTGTGGCCGAAGTGGGCGATGCCGGGGATGCCGGGCACGGCGAGGCCGATGGCGTCGAACTCGGGGCACGACAGGTGGATCTGCTGGTAGACGCCGGGGTCCTCGATCCAGCGGTGGGGGTCGCCGGCGATGACGGCGTGGCCGGTGACGGTGCGTTCGCCGGAGACCAGCCAGCCGTTGCTGCCGGAGGTGCCGGGCCCGTCGGTGGCGAACAGTCCGACGGCCTCGGGCCCCAGGTGCCGTACGGCGTGGGCGCGCCAGAGCTTGGCGGGGAAGCCGGCGAAGAGGATGTGGGTGGACAGCCAGACGGCGAACGGGGTCCAGGGCTCCCAGCGGCCGGGCGCGAGGCCGGTCCGGGTGAACTCGGGGGTGCGGCGGGCGCCTTCCGCGAGGGCGTCGTTGACGCCGTCGACGTACGCCCGGACGAACGCGGCCGACTCCGGGTCGCGTACGGTGAGGGCGTCGAAGCAGCGGCGGGCGGTGTCGGCCAGCCGGGCGCGGCGGGCGAGCAGGTCCCAGGAGAGGGCGTCGGTGCCGAGGAAAGCCGCCGACGTGCCCTGGGCCCGGTGGCGTTCGGTCTCGAGCTGCCAGGCGCGGTCGAGGGCGGTCACCCGGCCCTGGGCGCGGGCG
This sequence comes from Streptomyces glaucescens, assembly GCF_000761215.1. Lineage (GTDB taxonomy): Bacteria > Actinomycetota > Actinomycetes > Streptomycetales > Streptomycetaceae > Streptomyces > Streptomyces glaucescens_B. Next base: position 3,744,859 of record NZ_CP009438.1, read on the forward strand.
AGTTCGGCCACGCCGCCGGCCCGCAGATGCGGGATGCCCCACGTGTCCCGGTAGATCCCGTCGCCCCCGGATCTTTCTGTCGTCACCCCTGTGACCCCTCTTTGCTTTAGGTTAGGCTTGCCTAAGTCATTTCGTGGCGGAATCGTACGCGAAGCGCGAGGGGGGTCCATGGGGCAGGGGCACGGCTGGCAGGGCGCGGTCCTGAAACTGATGCGCGGGAAGGACTACGTCCTCACCGTGACGGGCGCCGAGGACGTCACCGAGGACTACCGGCGGGTGCACCTCACCGACGGCGGGCTGCTCGCGGCCACCGGTGTCCACCCGACCATGTGGGTCCGGCTCTGGTTCGACAACGCGGGCAAGCCCCACCAGCGGGCCTACACCCTCGTCGACCCCGACCCCGCGGCCGGCACCTTCAGCCTGGAGTTCGCCCTCCACGAAGGGTGCGCCAGCGACTGGGCGCGGACGGCGCGGGCCGGGGACACCATCGAGGCGACCGTCCAGGGCACCGGCTTCCACCCGCCCGAGCCCGCCCCCTCGCACGTCTTCGCGATCGGCGACCCGGCGTCGCTGCCCGCCCTCAACTCGCTGCTCGGCGCGTTCGCCGCCACCCCCGCCACGCTCTGGTTCGAAGGGGCCACGGACGGACTGCCGTGCCGCGCGGACACCGCCCGGCACGAGATACGGACCGTGCCGCGCGAGGACGGCGGCGCCCGGCTCGCGGAGCGGGTCAGGGCCGAGCTGCCGGCCCTGCTGCGGGCCACCCCGCACCCGTACGTCTGGATCGCCTGCGACACCGCGACCACCCGCACCCTCGCCGCGTACGTCCGCAAGGAGCTGTCCGTGCCGAAGGAACGGCTGCACGCGCTGGGGTACTGGCGCGCGGACTGAGGGCCCCGGCGGGGCCCCGCACGGGGGAACCCGCCGGACGCGCGGCCCCGCCCCGGACGCGGGATCATCGCTCCATGGACGTCACCCTCCGACTCGCACAGGACCCGGACGCCGACGCGCTCCTCGGCCGCAGCCCGCTCGCCGCGCTGGTCGGCATGCTGCTCGACCAGCAGATCCCGATGGAGTGGGCGTTCAAGGGGCCGGCGACGATCGCCCGGCGGCTCGGCGCCGACGACCTCGACGCGCACGAGATCGCCGCCCACGACCCGGAGGCGTTCGCCGCGCTGCTCAGCGAGAAACCCGCCGTGCACCGCTACCCGGGCTCGATGGCCCAGCGGATCCAGCGGCTGTGCCAGTACCTCGTGGAGACCTACGACGGTGACGCCGAGGCCGTGTGGCGGGACGCGGGCAGTGGGCGCGAGCTGCTGGGACGGCTCCAGGAACTGCCCGGCTTCGGCAAGCAGAAGGCGCAGATCTTCCTCGCCCTGCTCGGCAAGCAGCTCGGGGTGCGGCCCGACGGGTGGCAGGAGGCGGCCGGGGACTACGGGCAGCCCGGGACCTTCCGCTCCGTCGCCGACATCACCGGGCCCCAGTCGCTGGCCAAGGTGCGGGCGCACAAGCAGGAGATGAAGGCGGCGGCGAAGGCCGCCAAGGCGGACGGGCAGCGCAAGTAGCGGTCGTTCGGGCGGCCCGTCCAGGTGGCGGGCGTCGGCCGCGCGGTCCGAGCTTGGACCATGGCCGAGGCACCGAGTCCCGCACGAACCGCGGGCCCGTCCTGGCGCCCGTACACCCGCGGCGCGCTCCGCCCCCGGGTAAGCCGAGCGGGCGGATCTCGCGGGTGGCGCGGTGCGTGCCGTGGGTCCGCCGGGGAGACGACTTCCGTGAGCACCACGGCGAGTCCCCGGCGCAGCCCGGTCCGGCTGCGGGTGCTCGTGCTGCTGCTCGCGCTGCTGATGCCGGGCACGCCCGGCGCGGTCGCCGCGACCCCGGTGGCGGCCGTGGCCGGCGAGGCCGCCGAGGCGGACCTCACCGAGGCGGCGCTGCGGCCCGTCACGCGGGGTGCCGGGCGTCCCGTCGCGTCCCGGCGGCCGCCGCGGGCCCGTACGGCCCGCCCGGCCCCGTCCCGCCCCCTCGCGGGCCCCGCCGCGCCGGCCCGCCCGCCCTACCGCCCGTGTGCCCTGCGCTCCGTGGTGCTGCGCTGCTGACCGGGCCCGCCCCGGTCCGTACCACCACGACGCAAGGAGCACAGCCATGCCCATGGATCCGTACGCGGTGCTGCGCGCCCTGGTCCGCGCCGAGGCGGCGCGCAGCGCACGGAAGCCGGAAGCACGGCAGCCGCGCCCGCAGCAGCCCTCGGTGAAGGAACGGCGCCGTTGACCCGCCCCCGGCACGGCCCGGCCGGGTCAGCGCCTGCGCCGGGCCGTGCCGAAGAGGGACCGGGTGATCTCCCGCCCGATCTGGGTGCCGACCGAGCGGGCCAGGGACCTGAACACACCGCTGCCGACGGCCTGTTCCAGGAGGGAGGCTTCGTCCTTCGCGCCCCTGCCGTCCTTCCGGCCCCGGCGGCCCCTCCGCTCCTCGTCCCTGTCGTCCCCGCCCCGGCCGTTCCTGTCGTCCGCCGGGCGTGAGGGCACCGTGGGCCGACGGACCGGCTCCGGTCGCGGCTCCTCGCTCCGTCGCAGCTTCTCGTACGCCGACTCCCTGTCCACAGCCTGTGCATACCGCTCGAAGAGCGCCGAGCCCGTCACCGCCCGGTCCAGCGCGGCCGGCTCCAGCGGGCCCATCAGCGACTCCGGCGCCCGCAGCCGGGTCGCGGCGACCGGGGTCGGCGCGCCCCGCTCGCTGAGCACCGTCACCACCGCCTCCCCCGTGCCCAGGCCGGTCAGCAGCTCCTCCAGGTCGTAGGCGGAGTCCGGGAAGGTGCGCACCGTGGCCTTCAGCGCCTTCTGGTCGTCCGGGGTGAAGGCGCGCAGCGCGTGCTGGACCCGGTTGCCGAGCTGGGCGAGGACGTCGGCGGGGACGTCCTTCGGGGTCTGGGTCACGAAGAAGACGCCGACCCCCTTGGAGCGGATCAGCCGCACCGTCTGCGTGACCGACTCCAGGAACGCCTTGGACGCGTCGCCGAACAGCAGGTGCGCCTCGTCGAAGAAGAACACGAGCTTCGGCTCGTCCACGTCCCCGACCTCGGGCAGGTCGTGGAAGAGGTCCGCCAGCAGCCACATCAGGAACGTGGAGAACAGCCGCGGCTTGTCCTGGACGGCGGGCAGTTCGAGGACCGAGACGACGCCCCGGCCGTCCGGCGCCGTCCGCAGCAGCTCCGCCGTGTCGAACTCCGGCTCCCCGAAGAACGCCCCCATGCCCTGCGCCTCGAACGCGGTCAGCGAGCGCAGGATCACCCCGGCCGTGGCCGCCGACAGTCCGCCGAGCTCCTTCAGTTCGGCCCTGCCCTCGTCGGAGGTGAGGAACGCGACGACCGCCCGCAGGTCCTTCAGGTCGAGCAGTTCCAGGCCCTTGCCGTCGGCGTAGTGGAAGACCAGCCCGAGGGACTGCTCCTGGGTCTGGTTCAGCCCGAGGACCTTGGACAGCAGGACCGGGCCGAAGCCGGTGACCGTGGCCCGTACGGGGATGCCGCGGCCGAGGCCGCCGAGGGCGTAGAACTCGGCGGGGAAGCCGGTCGCCGTCCACGGCTGGCGGACCTCGGCGGCACGTGAGCGGACCCTGTGGTCGTCCGCGCCCGGCGCCGCGATGCCCGACACGTCGCCCTTCACGTCGGCCAGGAACACCGGCACACCCTGCGCCGACAGCTGCTCGGCGATCAGCTGGAGCGTCTTGGTCTTGCCGGTGCCGGTGGCGCCCGCGACCAGCCCGTGCCGGTTGAGCATCGGCAGCGGGACGCGCACCCGCGCGTCGGGCAGGCACCGGCCGTCCCAGAGCAGGGCACCCAGGTCGAGGGCGGGCCCGTCGAAGGCGTATCCGGAGGCGATCCGGAGCGCCTCCGCGGGGAGCGCGGGAGCGCCTGCGGGCGGCTCGGGCGCGGGGGTGGCCGGCGGGGTCTCGCGGTCGCTCATGGCAGCCCTCTCACATCGGCCTCCGTTTCCGGTTCGCCCCGGTTCACGGCATCTTTTCCAGCGTCGCACTCGCTCTTCATGGCTGCGCCCGGAACGCCGGGACCGGTAGGCTTTCCGTGTGATCTTCAAGCGCATCGGAAACGGCCGGCCGTACCCCGACCACGGCCGGGAGAGCACCCGGCAGTGGGCGGACGTCGCGCCGCGCCCGGTCCGCCTCGATCAGCTCGTGACGACCAAGCAGCAGCTCGACCTGGAGACCCTGCTCGCCGAGGACTCCACCTTCTACGGCGACCTCTTCGCGCACGTCGTGAAGTGGCAGGGCGACCTCTACCTGGAGGACGGCCTGCACCGCGCAGTCCGCGCGGCCCTCCAGCAGCGCCAGGTGCTGCACGCGCGCGTACTCGAACTGGACTGACCGCCCGCGGGCCCCGATTGGCCCTTTCGGGTTCTCTTCACACTTTCCGCGCGACGTCGAGTGATCATCTAATAGGCATCGTCGCCCGCGCGCACTACGCTGCGCCCATGAGCATGCTGACTCCCCCCGGCATGGGCGGCCAGTACCGGATCACGGGGGACAAGTACCCGCGGATGCGCCGGCCCCGCAGGCGCGGCAGGCTCGTGGTCCTCGCCGCCGCCTCCGCCGCCGTCCTCGGCATGCTCGGCTGGGGCACCCTCCAGCTGGTCGACGTCTTCACCGGCAACGGGGACAAGGCCGCGGCGGCCGGGTCCACCACCCGCTGCCGCACCGGGGCCACCCCGTCACCGAGCGCGAGCAGGACCGCCGCCGCACTGCCCGAGCCGCGCGCCGTCACCGTGAACGTCCTCAACGCCACCACCCGCGCCGGCCTCGCCAGGAAGACCGCCGACGAGCTGAAGAAGCGCGGCTTCCGCATCGGGGACGTGGGCAACGCGCCGAAGCAGTACGACAAGAAGGTCAAGAGCGCCGGAATACTCCTCGGCCCGAGCGCCGCCCTCGACACCTCGCTGCCCGTGCTCGCCGCGCAGTTCCCGGCCGCCGAGCGCCGCACCGACGCCGCGCGCGCGGGCGCCGCCGTCGATCTGATCATCGGCGACGCCTTCACGTCCCTGGCCCCCCGGCCGGCCGCCGACAAGGCCCTGGCCGCACTGGCCGCCCCGGAGCCGGCACCGGCGACGACGGCGAAGAAGACCTGCTGAACGCCTGGGGACTGCGCCGGGGACCCGCACGGGACCACGGCCGGGACCCCCTGCGCACTCACGACCGGGAACGCCCACGGGACCATGGCCGGGTACCCCACGGGACCTTGCCGGGGATTCCCCCGACCCATGACCAGGAACCCTCGCGGACTACGACCGGGTACCCCCACGGGACCACGGCCGGGTGCCCCCGTCGGGCCTGCGGCCGGGCCGGCGCCGGCCGGCCGTGTCCGGCGCCCCGGGGCGGCTACTCCGCCGAGCCGTACATCCGGTCCCCGGCGTCGCCGAGGCCCGGGACGATGTAGCCCTGCTCGTTCAGCCGCTCGTCGACCGAGGCGGTCACGACCGTGACCGGGGTTCCGGCCAGCTCGCGCTCCATGACCTCCACCCCCTCCGGGGAGGCCAGCAGCACCACGGCGGTCACGTCGTCCGCACCGCGCGCGATCAGCTCCTGGATCGCCGCGACGAGGGTGCCGCCGGTGGCCAGCATCGGGTCGAGGACGTAGACCTGGCGGCCGGAGAGGTCCTCCGGCATCCGGGTGGCGTAGGTCGAGGCCTGGAGCGTCTCCTCGTTGCGGATCATGCCCATGAAGCCGACCTCGGCGGTCGGCAGCAGCCGCACCATGCCCTCCAGCATGCCGAGCCCGGCGCGCAGGATCGGCACCACCAGCGGGCGCGGGTGGGAGAGCTTGACGCCGGTGGTGCGGGCGACCGGCGTCTGGATGTCGACCTGCTCGGTGCGCACGTCGCGCGTCGCCTCGTAGGCGAGCAGGGTGACCAGCTCGTCGGCGAGACGGCGGAAGGTCGCGGAGTCGGTGCGCTGGTCGCGCAGCGTGGTGAGCTTGTGGGCGACCAGGGGGTGGTCGACGACGTGGAGACGCATGCCCTAACAGTAACCGCGCCCGCCGGCCCGTTCCGCTCGTCGCACGGTGGCGTCAAACCGCCCGTCCGGGGGAAAGTGGAGGACGGACTGGGAGGTGTGCCTGTGCCCGAGCTGCCGGACCTGCCCGCGCCCGATCCGTCGGACGACGGGTCCCGCCCGGAGACCGACGCGGAGCGCCGACGCCGGCGGGCGAGGTTCCTGCGGGAACTCGCCGAGGCCCGGGAACTTCGCGACCGTGTCCAGCCGCGCCGCGCGAAGGCGGCCCGGCTGCGCCACGCGATGCGTATGCGAACGTTCCGCTGGTAACCGCCGCAACGCACCCACCGGTGGGAAGATCCGTACCGCGTACGGCCGTTGTCGGGGTGGGCGGGCGCCGACCGTCCCCGATGCCGCGTACGATCCGCAGGTGGCGGCAACGAGAGCGCTGGTGAGTCCTTCGCGGACACGCGACAAAACAGCCGGACACAGGGAGCCGAAGACGTCCCCTGAACGCTTTGTTTCTGCCACGATTCCGAGTGGGTGGGGCTCGGAGCCCTGAACTCCCCGCCCGTAACCTCCGCCGGGGGGACCCCCAACCGGCACGCCTATGACCAGTGGGAGAGTCACGGTGTACTTCGCCGCACTGCTCGCGCGCACCGAAGACGGGTGGGAAGCGAGCGACACAGAGCTCGACGATGTGGAAACCCTGTCGGATCTGGCCGACCTGGCCCGGGAGGCCGCCCCGGACGAGGACACGGTGCTCGTCCTGATCGAGCAGGAGGGCGCCTGGTTCGGCGTCGTCCGGGTCGACGGCGAGGACGACCCCAGGATCTATGTGTCGGACGCCTCGGCCGCTGCCCGCAGCAGCTACGGCGAGATCCTGCTCACCGACGAACTGCTCGGCCGGGAGCCCGGGGACGACGTCCCCGACCTGGACGCCCTCGACCTCGACGGCACCGAGGACGGCGAACCGGAGCCCGCGGACGACGAGGACGCCGCGGCCGGCGTCTCCGCCGAGACCGTGCCGCACGGCCCGGTCGGCGACCCCGGCCTCCTCGACGACCTGGGCATCGACGCCAAGGTACTGCGCGCCCTGGACGGTGACGCGGTCAACTCGATCGCCGACGCCCTCGGGGCCGCCGACGTCCTGGAGGCGGTCCGCTGACCAGTCCACCACCGACCGGCGGCGCACCGGGCTCCGCCGACCCGGTGCGCGACCGCTGGCGAACCGCCATGCGGCTCGCCCTGGACGAGGCACGGCTGGCCGCCCGGGGCGGGGACGTCCCGGTCGGCGCGGTCGTGCTCGCCCCGGACGGCACGACGGTCCTGGCGGCCGGCCACAACGAGCGGGAGGCGACCGGCGACCCCACCGCGCACGCGGAGGTCCTGGCGATCCGCCGGGCGGCCGCCGCACTGGGCGAGTGGCGGCTGTCCGACTGCACCCTGGTGGTCACGCTGGAGCCCTGCACGATGTGTGCGGGCGCCCTGGTGCAGTCCCGGGTGGACCGGGTGGTCTACGGCGCCCGGGACGACAAGGCGGGCGCCGCCGGCTCGCTGTGGGACGTCGTCCGCGACCGCCGGCTGAACCACCGCCCCGAGGTGATCGAGGGTGTCCTCGCCGAGGACTGCGCGCGGCTGCTCACGGACTTCTTCCGCGCGCGCTGAGCCCCCCGGGCGCCGCCGCCCCGGCTGCCCCCGACCGCCGGGAATCGGATTTCGGACCAGGGGCCGGTGTGCTGTAAGGTCTCCCTCGGTAGCGTGTCCGAGCGGCCGAAGGAGCTCGCCTCGAAAGCGAGTGTGGCGCAAGTCACCGAGGGTTCAAATCCCTCCGCTACCGCTGAAGAAGGGCCCCACCGCCAGGTGGGGCCCTTCGTGCGTGCGCCCTGCGCCGTGCTCCGTGCTCCGTCCTCCGGGTCCGAGTCCGGGTCCGGGGGAGGCGGCGCGGGGGATGAGCCGCCTCCCCCGGTGGGGACGGCCCGCTGTGCGCGCCGTCCGCGGGGAGGCGGTGCGCGCACCCGCAGTGGGGCCTGTCCCGGGACCCCGGGGAGTCCTGCCGGTTCCGCCGGGGCCGCCCGTCCATCCTGCGCCCCCGGCCCGGCCGGCGGAGGCGGCGAAGGGCCCCGTCACCCGGGCCATAAGTCCTTCCGTACGACGGGGTGATCGCCGTGGCGGATACACTCACCGCCGACAACAGGGGCCCAAAGGGGGCACGGCAGTCACAGGGGAGGCCGCGGTGGCGGTGAACGCCAAGAAGATCGCCGTCTATCTGGTCGTGGTCTTCGTGCTGTACGTGATCATCACGGACCCGGCCAAGGCCGCCGACTACGTCCAGATAGGCTTCGAGGGCATATCGGACGCCGCGGGGGCACTGGGCGACTTCGCGACGTGGGTCGCCAACGGAGGAAAGTCATGATCCGCCACCTGGTCCTGTTCAAGCTCGACGAGGGCGTCGACCGCGACGACCCGCGCGTGGTGAAGGGTGTCGAGGCGTTCCGCGCGCTCGACGGCAAGATCCCCGAGATCCGCTTCTGGGAGCTGGGCTGGAACCTCAGCGACCGGCCCATCGCCTACGACTTCGCCATCAACTCGGGCTTCGAGGACGCCGACGCGCTGCGCCGGTACGTGGAGCACCCGGAGCACCAGGCGGGGGTGGCGCTCTGGAAGGAGTTCGCCACCTGGGTGATCGCGGACTACGAGTACTGAGCCGCGGGGCACCGCGCGGCCGCTGCCACGTCCGAGCCCTCCGCCGTTCCGGCGGGGGGCTCTTGCCTGTCTCCACCGGCCACTTTCATCCCAACTCATCCCTCAACACGGCTTTATGTGGTGCTTGCCACATTGCGCATGTCTTGTGATGCTATGACCGCTTTTGACGGACGGGTTGATCGATGAAGAGGTGGCGTTGACCGTGTCGGCCAGTACTGCGCCGCCCCAGGAGACCGCACCGCGCAGCCGCGGTGCCGACACCCGGGCCCTCACCCAGGTCCTCTTCGCCCAGCTCAAGGAGCTCCAGCCGGGCACACCGGAGCACGACCGGGTGCGCGGGGCGCTGATCGAGGCCAACCTGCCGCTGGTGCGGTACGCCGCGGCCCGCTTCCGTTCCCGCAACGAGCCGATGGAGGACGTCGTCCAGGTCGGCACCATCGGGCTGATCAACGCCATCGACCGCTTCGACCCGGACCGGGGCGTGCAGTTCCCCACCTTCGCGATGCCCACGGTGGTCGGCGAGATCAAGCGCTACTTCCGCGACAACGTGCGCACCGTCCACGTACCGCGCCGGCTGCACGAGCTGTGGGTGCAGGTCAACAGCGCGACGGAGGACCTGACCACCGCCTTCGGGCGCTCCCCGACGACCGCGGAGATCGCCGAGCGGCTGCGGATCACCGAGGACGAGGTGCTGTCCTGCATCGAGGCCGGGCGGTCGTACCACGCCACCTCGCTGGAGGCCGCCCAGGAGGGCGACGGGCTGCCCGGACTGCTCGACCGGCTGGGCTACGAGGATCCCGCCCTGGACGGCGTGGAGCACCGTGACCTCGTCCGGCACTTGCTGGTGCAACTGCCGGAACGCGAGCAGCGGATCCTGCTGCTGCGCTACTACAGCAACCTGACCCAGTCCCAGATCAGCGCGGAACTGGGCGTCTCCCAGATGCACGTCTCCCGGCTGCTCGCCCGCAGCTTCCAGCGGCTGCGCTCGGCCAACCGCATCGAGGCGTGACGCCGGAGGGCGTGACACCCGAGGGGGCGGGTCCCCCTGCCGGACGGTACGGGACGCCCGTATGGAGCCGTTTGCGCACCGGGTGAATCAAACCGGCGCACAACCGAAAGCCTGATCCATCGACCACCTTCACGGGCGAATCGCTCACCTGGGCGATCAGCGCGCTTCTGCTGCCGAAACACCGTCAGACCCCTTGTTTCCAGGGCGGATTCGCATCGTGCATGTCGACATGTCACTACAGCGTGTTGCCGACATGTGACATTCTGCGGGAAGCGCGTTTGCCGGTGCCCCGGCGCCGGTATTCAGGTGAAGGCTGCGTTCCTCGACGGGAGCGTCCGCCAGACCGTCCCGCGACCCAAAGGGGGTGGCATGTCCGCAGAACAGGGCAGCTCGAAGGTGCTCACGCTCACGAAGAGCGAGGCAGCGACCGCCGAGCCCGACGTGCTCGACGACGTTACGGCCCTCGGGGCCGTGCCGGCCCCGGCCCTCCCGACGGCAGACGCCCCGGCGGAGGTCCCGGCCGACGTCCCGGTGCTGCCGGACTCGGGAGACATCGACACCCGCACCCTGTCCCGCTCCCTGTTCCTGCGGCTCGCCGCACTCGACGAGAACAGCCCCGAGCGTGCCTACGTCCGGGACACCCTGATCGAGCTGAACCTCCCCCTCGTGCGGTACGCGGCGGCCCGCTTCCGCTCCCGCAACGAGCCGATGGAGGACATCGTCCAGGTCGGCACCATCGGCCTGATCAAGGCGATCGACCGGTTCGACTGCGAACGCGGCGTGGAGTTCCCGACCTTCGCGATGCCGACGGTGGTCGGGGAGATCAAGCGGTTCTTCCGGGACACCTCCTGGTCGGTGCGGGTGCCCAGGCGGCTGCAGGAGCTGCGCCTGGCCCTGACCAAGGCCGGCGACGAGCTCTCCCAGAAGCTGGACCGCTCCCCCACGGTCGGCGAACTCGCCGCCGTGCTGGGCGTGTCCGAGGAAGACGTGGTCGACGGACTGGCCGTCGGCAACGCGTACACGGCGTCCTCGCTGGACTCGCCGGCCCCGGAGGACGACGGCGGCGAGGGGTCCCTGGCCGACCGGCTGGGCTACGAGGACAGCGCCCTGGAGGGCGTCGAGTACCGCGAGTCCCTGAAGCCGCTGCTCGCCAAGCTGCCCCCGCGCGAACGCCGGATCATCATGCTCCGCTTCTTCGCCAACATGACCCAGTCGCAGATCGGCGAGGAGGTCGGCATCTCCCAGATGCACGTCTCCCGGCTGCTCACCCGGACGCTGGCGCAGCTGCGCGAGGGACTCATCTCCGACTGACCCCCGCCCGTGGCACCACGTGCGGGGAGCAGTGACGCGTGGCCGTCGAGGCGCCGTGACCGGCGCGTCGGCGGCCGTCCCGCGTCCGGGCCGCGGCTCCCCAGCGGGTGGCCGGACCGGCCGCGGGGGCGCCTGAGGACCGGGGCGACGCCGGGCCCTGCCGCGTGACGGGTGGCCGGCGGGAGGCGCGGCCCGGCGGGGCCCCTCCGCGCCCGGCCCGGCGGGGCCCCTCCGCGCCCGGCCCGGCGGGGCGCCTCCGCGCGGCGGAGCCGGTGCCGGCCAGGACGACCTCATCGGCAGGCCGGGGACCGGCCGGGCGACAGCCGGGTCCGCGGTGGACCTCCCGGCGCCGATCACGGGCGGCACGCGGAAGGAACGGCCCCGGACGGCGCGCGCCGGGCGCCGAGCATCGAGCGCGGAGGTGCGGGCCGGGGGCGCAGGGCGCTCCGGAACCGTACGTTCCGGCGGAACCGCACGCGACGGCGAAAGACGCCCGTCCCGGGCCTGTCGCCCCAGCCGGAGCCGGCGCACCGGCCGACCCCGGCACACCTCCCGCCCCCGGAGCCCTTGCCGGACCGGGTGGCGCCCGGGAGCGGGCGCTACTTCAGCGCGAGCCAGGCGACCGCGGCGACGATCGCCACCGCGACGACGACACCGACGATCAGGCCGACGCGGGGGCCCGCCGGAGCGGCCGCCTGACGCTGCGCCTGGGGCGCCTCGTCGACGAACGCGCGGAACATCTGAGTGCTGCCTGCGGGGTCGTGGTTGCCCTGCGGATTCTGGGTGTTGGCCATGCCCCGAGACCCTAGCGAAGAGACGGGTCCGGCCCAAGGCCGGGGTTGCGAAGACCGGGGTGTGCGCCGTCCGGCCGCCTGGATCATGGTGCGCACCGCGCCGACCTGCGCCTTTACACCCGCCAATACTTGCCTTTGCCAACTTTTTTGCCTCGCATGCCCGTTTTCGTTTGCCTGCGGCAACCATCGATTCCTATGGTTGCCCTAAGCAACAAACAATCCGGGAGATGCCTCATGGCCGAGCAGGCGCAGTACGAGGAGCTGGTGCGTCAGTTCAGTGCCTTCGGTGCCGTGAAGCGGGAGATGGGACGGATCCTGCCGTCCGACTGCCCCGCCGGCTCCGCCGCCGTGCTGACGCTGCTCGGCCGGCACGGCGACATGCGGATGAGCCGGCTCGCCGAGCTGCTGAGCGTGGACATGTCGGTGACCAGCCGCCATGTCACCCACCTCGCCGAGCGCGGGTGGATCCAGCGCTCCCCGGACCCGGCGGACAAGCGCTCCCGCATCCTGCACCTCACCCCCGCCGGGGAGGCACGCCTGGACGAGCTGTCCGAGCGGACCACCCGGCTGCTCGCCGAGCGGCTGAGCGACTGGACCGACGACGAGGTCGGCCAGCTCACCCGGCTCATGGCCCGGCTGCGCGCGAGCTTCGACGACTGCCGTGCCGCACCGCAGCGCCCGCCCCGGCCCCCCGCACCGCCGGAGGCCGCGGCCGGGAGCACGGCTCCCACCACCCGTACACCCGCAGCAACGACGTAAGAGAAGGAAGTCCATGGCAACGACCACACCAGCCGGTGTGCGGGCTCACGCCAAGCACGGGGGAGGCTCCCACTCCACCGGCGGCGCATCCATGTCCCACCGGCAGATCATGGAGGCGCTCTCCGGGCTGCTGCTCGGCATGTTCGCCGCCATCCTCTCCTCCACGATCGTCTCCAACGCCCTGCCCGAGATCATCCAGGACCTCGGCGGCGGCCAGAGCGCGTACACCTGGGTGGTCACCGCCGCCCTGCTGTCGATGACCGCGTCCACCCCCCTGTGGGGCAAGCTGGCCGACCTGGTCAGCAAGAAGGCGCTGGTGCAGATAGCCCTGCTGATCTACATCGCCGGCTCGGTCGTCGCCGGTCTGTCGCAGAACAGCGGGATGCTGATCGGCGCCCGCGTCATCCAGGGCCTCGGCGCCGGCGGTCTGACCGCGCTCGCGCAGATCATCATGGCCGCGATGATCTCCCCCCGGGAGCGCGGCCGCTACTCCGGCTACCTGGGCGCGACGTTCGCGGTCGCGACGGTCGGCGGTCCGCTGGTCGGCGGTGTCATCACCGACACCGACTGGCTCGGCTGGCGCTGGTGCCTCTACGTCGGTGTGCCGTTCGCGCTGATCGCGCTGGTGGTGCTGCAGAAGACGCTGCACCTGCCGGAGAGCAGGCGCCGGGTGAAGGTCGACTGGGCCGGTGCCTTCTTCATCACCGCCGCCGTGTCGCTGCTGCTCATCTGGGTGACGTTCGCCGACGACAAGTACGACTGGCTGTCCTGGCAGACGTACACCATGGTCGGCGGTGCGCTGCTGCTCGCCCTCGTGTTCGTGTTCATCGAGACGAAGGCCGCCGAGCCGATCATCCCGCTGCACCTGTTCCGCAACCGCACCATCACGCTGGCCTCGGTGGCCTCGCTCTTCGTCGGCATCGCGATGTTCGCGGGCACCGTGTTCTTCAGCCAGTACTTCCAGCTGGCCCGGGACAAGTCGCCGACGATGTCCGGCATCATGACGATCCCCATGATCGCCGGCCTGTTCGTCTCCTCCACGGTCTCCGGCCTGATCATCACCAAGACCGGCAAGTGGAAGGCGTGGCTGGTCACCGGCGGCCTGCTGCTGACCGCGGGTCTCGGCCTGCTCGGCTCCATGCGCTACGACACCGACTACTGGAAGATCGGCCTCTACATGGCGGTCATGGGTCTCGGCGTCGGCATGATGATGCAGAACCTCGTGCTGTCCACGCAGAACCAGGTGGCCCCGCACGAGCTGGGCGCCGCCAGCTCCGTCGTCACCTTCTTCCGCTCCCTCGGCGGCGCGGTGGGCGTCTCCGCGCTGGGCTCGGTGATGTCGACCCGCATCACCCACTACGCCGAGGACAGCATCGGCTCGCTCACCCCCGGGCAGCAGGCCGGTGCCGCCAGGGCCATGGGCTCCGGGCAGCTGCCCGACATGGACGTGCTGCCCGCCCCCGTCCGCACCTGGCTGGAGAGCGCCTACGGCCACGGCATCGCCGACGTCTTCCTCTACGTCACGCCGATCGCCTTCATCGCCTTCCTGGTGACCCTGTTCATCAAGGAGGTCCCGCTGCGGACCGCCGGCGCGCTGGCACAGGCCGCGGAGGCGCCCTCCGCCCCCGCCGGAACCCCGGCGGCCCCGGCGGCCCCGGCGGCCGAGGCCCGCGAGGAGAAGACCTCCGGCCCGGCCACGGCCACCACCGCCACGGAGGCCGGCCCGGAGGGGTCCCGGCACCTCGCCGCGGTCGCCACGGCGGCCGCGCCCGCCGCGCCCGCCGACGGCGGCATCCCGGTCCGCGGCCACGTCCGGGGCGCCGAGAACGCGCCCGTCGCGCAGGCGGCGGTCACGCTGATCTCGCTGTCCGGGCGGCAGCTGGGCCGGTCGGTCGCCCAGGCCGACGGCTCCTACACGCTGGACGCGCCCGGCGCGGGCTCGTACGTGCTGATCGCCTCCGCCGACGGGTTCCAGCCGCAGGCGTCCACGATCGTGGTGAACGACGAGCCGGTGTCGTACGACGTCCTGCTCAGCGGCACCAGCGGACTGAGCGGTGTCGTGCGGACCGCGCAGGACGCGCTGCCGGTGCGGGACGCGATGGTGGTCGTCACCGATGTGCGCGGTGACCTGCTGGCCGGCACGGCCACCGGGGAGCAGGGCGAGTTCGGCTTCACCGAGCTGGTGCCCGGACCGGTGACGATCGCGGTCAACGCCGCCGGGTTCCGGCCGCGCGCCCTGCCCGTCGAGGTGGGCGGCACCGGAGTCACCCGGGTCGAGATCGACCTCGACCCCGGCGCCCGGGTGCGGGGCGTGGTGCGCGCCCCGCACGGTCCCCTCGCGGACGCCCGCGTGACCCTGGTGGACGCGGCGGGCAACGTGCTCGGCACGGCCACCACCGGGGCGGACGGCGCCTACGCCTTCACCGACCTGGACGCCGGCGAGTACACGGTCATCGCGACCGGCTACCCGCCGGTGGCGACCGCCCTGACGGTCGGCGGCGCGGGCGTCGACGACCACGACATCGCACTCGCCCACCCCGGCGAGTAGCCCCGGCCCCGGCCCGTGGCGCGCGCTCCGAGCGGAGGCGCGCGCCCCGGGCCGGTCTCACGCACGGCACGAGCTTCGAAGGACTGAGGACACAGGACATGGGACTGACCGCGAGGATCCGTACCCGGGACGGATGGGCCGTGTCGCACGCGGTCGTCACGCTGGCGGACACGAGCGGCACGCAGGTGCTGCGCGCCGAGGCGGACGCGGAAGGCGCCGTGCGCAGCGGGACGGAGCTGGCGCCGGGCGCGTACACGGTGATCGTCACCGCGGTGGGCTACGCGCCGCACGCCGCCGGCGCGATCGTCACGGCGAGCGGCCGGCTGGACGCCGGCACGGTCACGCTGGCCCGGCAGGGCGGCGGCTCCGAGCTGCCGCCGCCCGGGACCTGGACGATCGACCCGGCCCACTCCAGCGTGGCCGCCGTCGCCCGGCACCTGGGGATCTCCAGTGTGCACGGGCGGTTCACCGAGTTCACCGGCTCGCTCGAGATCGCACCCGACGACGTCATGAAGTCCCGGGTGGAGGCGGTCATCCGGGCCGCGTCGATCGACACCGGCAACGGCATGCGCGACACCCACCTGAAGTCGGCGGACTTCCTGGACGTCGGGCGGTTCCCGGAGATCACCTACCGGTCGGCCGGCCTCACCGCGGCCGGACCCGACCGCTGGACCGTCCACGGCGAGCTGGGCCTGCACGGTGTCGTGCGCCCCGTCGACCTGGACCTCTCCTACCTCGGCACCGGCGCCGACCCGTGGGGCGGCACCCGGGCCGCGTTCCGCGCGACGACCGAGCTGCGCCGCGACGACTTCGCCATGCACTACAACCAGGTCGTGCAGGCGGGCATCGCCGCCATCGGCACGACCCTGCGGGTGGAACTGGACATCCAGGCGGTGCAGGGGGAGGGCCTCCCCCAGCCGTAGGGCGCTCCGAGCCGCAGGGGCCCCCAGCCGCGGGGCCGGCCCGGCTGCGGGGGGCCCTTCCAGCCGCGGGGCCCCCGCCGCGGGTCCTTCCCGGCCGTGGCCGGGTGAGCGCGCCGTAGGGTGGCGGTATGGCACCGAACATCGCGACCAGCACCCGCGTCTCGCTGGACGGGCTGCTGGACTTCGTACGGCCCCGGCACCGGGCCCTGCTGCTCACCCGCCGCGCCGACGGCAGCCCCCAGGCCTCCCCGCTGACCTGCGGCGTCGACGACTCGGGCCGGATCGTGATCTCCACCTACCCGGAGCGCGCCAAGACCCGGAACGCCAAGCGGGACGCGCGGGTGAGCGTCGTCGTGCTGAGCGACGACTGGAACGGGCCCTGGGTGCAGATCGACGGGACGGCCGAGGTGATCGACGCGCCGGAGTCCGTCGAGCCGCTGGTCGAGTACTACCGGAACATCGCCGGGGAGCACCCGGACTGGGACGAGTACCGGGCGGCGATGGTCAGGCAGGGCAAGTCGATCATCCGCATCACGCCCGAGCGGTGGGGGCCGGTCGCGACGGGCGGCTTCCCGGCGCGGCTGGTCGGCGACCGGTAGCCGCGCGCTCAGCCCCGCTCGACCATCGCCTCGATGCCCGCGACCAGCAGATCGAGGGCGTAGCTGAAGTCGCGGTCCAGCATCTCCGCGACGGTCTCGCCACCCCGTGCCTCCATGATGTCCTTCGACTCCGCGAGGAACTCGCTGGTCCGGGGCGCCTCGCTCACCGCGCGCCAGGCCTGCTCGTAGAACCCGTCCGGGGTCTGGCCGGTGTCGGCGGCCCGGGTGTAGAAGTGGCCCTCGATGGTGCCGTAGCCGTAGACGAACTGGAAGACGGCGACGATCGCGCTGGTGATGCGATGGGCGGGCATCCCGCTGCGGCGGATGATCCGCTGCACCACCCGCGCGAACGCCAGGTTGTTCGGCCCGATGTTGAGGAACCGGCCCACCAGCGGGGAGGCCCAGGGGTGGCGCAGCAGCAGCGCCCGGTACTCGGCCGCCAGGGCCCGCAGCTGCTCCCGCCAGTCCGCGCCGCCCTCCGGGTCGGGCAGCCGCAGCTCGCCGAAGGCGGCGTCCAGGGCGAGTTCGAGCAGGTCGTCCTTGGTGTCGACGTACCAGTAGACGGACATCGCCGTCACGTTCAGCTCGGCGGCCAGCCGCCGCATGGAGAACTTGTCCAGCCCCTCGGCGTCCAGCAGCCGCACGGTCACCTCGGTGATCCGCTCCCGGTCCAGCCCGGACGGCTGACCCCCGCCCCGCCGGCGCCGTTCCTTGCCCTCCAGCCAGACGCTGGCCCGTGCCGCCCGTTCACCAGCGTCCTTGGCCATAGCTCTCCTCACATGTCGACGCAGGTCACGCCGCCACCCTAGGGGGCGTCCCGCGCGATCGACGAGACGCACCCCCAGGGTGGTGTCCGGGGCGGGCCGGCAGTGCCCGGCCGGACGCTCAGGCGTCCTTCCGCTCGGCCCGGCGCAACAGCGCCGCGGCCACGATCCCGCCCAGCAGCACGGCCCCGGCCCCGACGAGCTGACTGACCGACAGTCCGTCGGCGTACGCGTCGATCACGCGCTCGCGCTCCGCCGCGGACGCCGCGGCGGCCAGGGCCACCGGCAGGGACACCGCCGCGAACCGCGCGTTGAGCACCGCGCCCAGCACGGCCACGCCGAGCCCGTTGCCGAACTCCGCCAGCGTGCCGTTGACACCCGCGCCGACGCCCGCCTTCGCCGGGGGGATGCTGCTCATGATCGCGTGCGCCATCGCGGGGTTGGCGACCGCGCACCCCACGCCGATCAGCACCAGCCCGAGCAGCATCCCGGCGTACCCGCCCGAGCCGAGCGTCGCGATCGAGACGAGGCCGCCGGACATCAGCACCATGCCCAGCAGCACGGACACCGGCGTACCGAGCCTCGTGGTCCACTTCGCCGACAGTCCGGAGAAGTTCAGCACCACCACCGCCAGGGCCAGCGGCGCCGTGCGCAGGCCCGCCTCCAGGGGGCCGTACCCGAGGACGAACTGGAGGTGCTGGGTGAGCAGGAACAGCGCCCCGCCCATCCCGAAGGTGATCAGCACGGCGCCGCCGACCGCGCCGGTGAACCGGCGGTTGCGGAAGAAGTGCATGTCGAGCATCGGGTGGGGGATCCGGCTCTCCCACCAGCCGAACACCGCGAGGACGACGACCGCGACCGTGCCGCCGGCCAGCACCCGCCCGGACGACCAGCCGTGCTCCGGCCCGGAGATGATGGCGAAGACCAGCGACGACATGCCGATGGTGGAGAGCACGGCGCCGAGCAGGTCGGGCCGGTCCCCCTGCGGGTTCTTGGACTCGGGGACCAGGGCCACCACGGCGGCCAGGCCCAGCGCGGCGACCGGCAGGTTGACCAGGAAGATGGCGCCCCACCAGAAGTGGTCCAGCATGAACCCGCCGATGAGCGGGCCGGTCGCGAAGCCGAGGGCGTTGACCGCGCTCCAGATGCCGATGGCCTTCGGGTGCTCCTCGGGCGCGAAGATCTGCATGGCGACCGCGAGGGTGGTGGTCAGCAGCAGCGCCCCGCCGACGCCCATGCCGGCCCGCGCGGCGATCAGCTGGGCCGTGGAGTCGGCGAGTCCGGCGACCAGGGAGCCGGCGCCGAACAGGGCCAGGCCGGTGATGAGCATCCTCTTGCGGCCGTAGCGGTCGGCCGCGCTGCCCGCGCTGAGCAGCAGGCCGGACTGGACCAGGGAGTACGCGTTGATCATCCACTGGATGTCGGAGGTGCCGGCCCCCAGTTCCTCGGTGAGGGAGGGGATCGCGACGTTCAGGACGGTGTTGTCGAGCAGGACCGTCAGCTGGGCGAGACAGATGACAGCGAGGATCAGCCAGCGCTGCGGGTGGCCGCCTCGTGTGTCTGCGGGTGACTGCGCCTGGGAGGTCGAGGACATGCTGTACACCGTATAGCGGTCCTTATACGGTGTACAGCGGTTTGCGGGCGGCGCGGTCAGCCCTTCGGCCGCGTCAGGTCGTAGAAGGTGGCCGAGCCGGCCGTCACCTCGGTGAAGTTCTCCTCCACCCATGCGCTGATCCGGGCGGACGTGCCGTCGGCGGCGCCCGCACCGCCGCCCCTGCCCGCACCGCCGCCCCCGCCGGCGATGAACCAGTGGACGCGGCCTTCGGCCACGTACTGCCGGAACCGGGCCAGGGTCGGTGACGGGTCGGTGCCGTTGAAGCCCCCGATCGCCATCACCGGCTCGCCGGTGGCCAGCTGGTAGCTCGCGGCGTTCTGCGAGCCGACGGCCGCCGCCGCCCAGGTGTAGTCGCCGGCGTCCGCCTCCAGGAGTTCCCTCGCCTCGTCGGAGACGGCCGCGCCGGCGAGGAGGCCGCCCATGCCCCCGCCCATGCCCCCGCCCTCGCCGGGGGGCTGGTTCTGCCGGCTCGGCCTGCCGTTCTGGCCGTTCTGGCCGTTCGGGCTGGGGAAACCGCCTGCCGGACGCCGGACCGTGCCGCCGCCCTGTCCGGCGGGCGGCTGCCCCTGCTGCCCCTGGCCGTCCGGCGCACCGTCCGGTGCGCCGCCCGGGCCGCCACCCGCGCCGGGACGGCCGCCGCCCATACCGCCGCCCGCGACCGCCGGACCGGCCGTGACGATCGAGCCGGTGTGCCCCTCGCCGAGGGTGGTGAGCGAGTACGCCGCCGGACCGGCCAGCCCGGTCGCACAGCTCAGCGCGACGGCACCGAGCGCCAGCCGGCGGCCCAGCCGGTTCACGAAGAGCAGCCCCAGCGCGGCGGTGAGCCCGCCGACGAGAACCGCCCACCTGAGCCACGGGTGGTAACCGGACGCGCGGTCGAGCAGGACGTACCCCCAGGCCGCGGTCACCGTCATCGCCGCCGCCAGCGCCGGCGGCGCCCAGGCCCGGCCCCGCTCCCGCCACAGCAGGGCGGCGCCCATGCCGACCAGCGGCGCGACGTAGGGGGCGAGGGCGACGGTGTAGTACTCGTGGAAGATGCCCTGCATGAAGCTGAAGATCACCACGGTGATCAGCAGGGAGCCGCCCCAGAGCAGGAACGCGGCGCGGGTGCCGTCCGTGCGCGGCGCCCTGCGGGTGGCGAGGAGCGCCGCGGCCAGCAGGATCAGCGCCGCCGGGATCAGCCAGGAGATCTGGCCGCCGATGTTCGAGCCGAACATCCGGTCCCAGCCGGTCTCGCCCCAGCCGCCGCCCTGCCCGCCGCCGACGCTGCCGGTCTCCTCGCCGTTGATCCGGCCGAGCCCGTTGTAGCCGAAGGTCAGCTCCAGGAAGGAGTTGTTCTGCGAGCCGCCGATGTACGGCCGCGCGGACGCCGGCCACAGCTCGACGACCGCCACCCACCAGCCGCCCGCCACGACCGTCACGAGCCCGGCGAGCAGCACCTGCCCGACCCGCTTCCGCAGCGGGGCCGGCGCCAGGGCGACGTGGACGAGCGCGAGCACCGGCAGGATCAGGAAGGCCTGGAGCGTCTTGACGAGGAAGGCGAGGCCCACCGCCGCGCCGGCCAGGAGCAGCCACTTCGTCCCCGCCTTCTCCAGGGCCCGCTGGGCGCAGTACACGGCGGTGGCCATCAGCAGCGCGAGGGCCGCGTCCGGGTTGTTGAAGCGGAACATCAGCGCCGCGACCGGCGTCAGCGCGAAGACCGCCACGGTGAGCAGCCCGGCCGGGGCGGGGAAGCGGCGGCGGACCGACGCGTACAGCACGCCCGCCGTCGCCACCGCCATCAGCACCTGCGGGAACAGGACGGCGAAGGAGTTCAGGCCGAGGAGCCGCACCGACAGGGCCATCGGCCACAGGGCGCCCGGGGGCTTGTCGACGGTGATCGCGTTGCCCGCGTCGAGGGAGCCGAAGAAGAACGCCTTCCACGACCGGCTGCCCGCCTGGACGGCCGCGGAGTAGAAGGAGTTGGCGTAGCCGGAGGCCGTCAGGTTCCAGGTGTAGAGCGCCCCGAGGACGAGCAGCGCGCCGAGGAAGGCGGGGCGGGCCCAGCGGGGGTCCTCGGGGCGGCCGCGCCACAGGCGCCGTACGAGGGACCGTTCCGGGGCGCGGTGGGCCGGCGCGGGGGTGCCGGCGAGCGGGCCGGCGAGGGTGGGCGTGGTCATCGGGTGCCCCTTGGATGGGTGTCGTGGTCCGGGAAGACCCAGGCGCGGAAGAGCAGGAAGCGCAGCACGGTCGCCGCGAGGTTCGCGGCGACCAGCACGGCGAGTTCGGTGGAGTGCGCGGGGTCGGCGGTGGCCGCGCCCAGCGCGGCGAGGGAACCGCTGGTCAGGACGAGCCCGATGGCGAGGACCACCAGGCCCTGCGCCTGGTGCCGGACGGCCCCGCCCCGGCCGCGCACCCCGAAGGTGAGGCGCCGGTTGGCCGCGGTGTTGGCGATCGCGGAGACCAGCAGGGCGAGCGCGTTGGCGGTCTGCGAGCCGGTGAGGGCGCGGAATCCGCTGTAGAGGAGCAGGTAGAACAGCGTGGACAGGGCGCCGACGACGCAGAAGCCGAGGAGTTGGCGGGCCAGGCCCCGCGGCACGTCCGGCAGCCGGCGGTCGCGCGGGTCGTCGCCGAACGGCCGGGTGAGCCGGTCCAGCGGCAGCGATCCGGTGGCCAGCGCCTTGCCGACCCGCCAGACGCCCTTCAGGTCGTCGGTGGCGGTCCTGACGATGTGGACGCTGGAGCGGGGGTCGTCGACCCAGTCCACGGGCACCTCGTGGATCCGCAGGCCCGCGCGCTCGGCGAGGACCAGCAGCTCGGTGTCGAAGAACCAGCCGGTGTCCTCCACCAGCGGCAGCAGCGCCCGGGCGACATCGCGGCGGATCGCCTTGAACCCGCACTGGGCGTCCGAGAAGCGGGCCTGGAGCGAGCCGCGCAGGATCAGGTTGTACGAGCGGCTGATGAACTCCCGCTTCGCCCCGCGCACCACGCGCGAGCCGCCGGCCAGCCGGGAGCCGATCGCCAGGTCGGAGTGGCCGGAGATCAGGGGGGCGACCAGGGGCAGCAGCGCGTTCAGGTCGGTCGACAGGTCGACGTCCATGTAGGCGAGGACGGGGGCGTCCGAGGCGGACCAGACGGTGCGCAGGGCGCGCCCGCGGCCCTTCTGCTCCAGTCGCACCGACCGCACCCCCGGCAGGTGCGCCGCCAGCCCGGCGGCGACCCGTGGGGTGGTGTCGGTCGAGGCGTTGTCCGCGACGGTGATGCGGAAGGCGTACGGGAACGTCCGCGCCAGGTGCTCGTGCAGCCGGAGCACGCACGGCTGGAGGTCCTTCTCCTCGTTGTGGACGGGAATCACCACGTCCAGGACAGGCGTACCGGCTCCTGCGGCCGGGAGGTGCTCCCGCGCCGGCAGGGTGCCGGGAGAAGAGTCGGTTCGCATGGCCCCGACTCTTCTCAGCTCCCCTGTCGCGCCCGTGTGGTGAGGCTGTGCCGGGCCTGTGAGCGCAGGTGCGCGGGTGCGGGCGCGGGCAGGCGCACCGTGAAGACGGTCCGCCCGGGCGCGCTGTCGACGGCCACCGTGCCGCCGTGCGCCGTCACGACGGCCCGCACGATGGCCAGCCCCAGACCGGTCGAGCCGGTGGCCCGGGAACGCGCCGAGTCGCCGCGCGCGAACCGCTCGAAGACGTGCGGCAGCAGCTCCGGCGGAATGCCCGGCCCGTCGTCCCGCACGTCCACGCACAGCCACGGCCCCTCGCGGCGCACGCGTGCGGTGACCGTCGTGCCGGGCGGGGTGTGCGTACGGGCGTTGGCGAGCAGGTTGACCAGGACCTGCTGGAGCCGGGCGGCGTCCGCGTGCACCAGGGCGGGCTCGTCGGGCAGCTCCAGCCGCCAGTCGTGGCCGCGTCCCGCGGCCCGCGCGTCGCTGACCGAGTCCACCACCAGCGGTACGAGATCGGTCCGCTCGAACCGCAGCGGGCGCCCCGCGTCCAGCCGGGCCAGCAGCAGCAGGTCCTCCACCAGCAGGGTCATCCGGCCGGCCTCGGACTCGATGCGGCCGAGCGCGTGCCGGGTGTCCGGGCCGGCCTCCTCCCGGCCGCGCCGGGTCAGCTCGGCGTAGCCGCGGATGGAGGCCAGCGGGGTGCGCAGCTCGTGGCCGGCGTCCGCGACGAACTGCCGGACCCGCATCTCGCTCTGCTGGCGGGCGTGCAGGGCGCCGTGCACGTGGTCCAGCATCCGGTTGAGCGCGGCGCCCACCCGGCCCACCTCCGTGTGCGGGTCGCACTCCGCCTCCGGCACCCGTTCGTCGAGGTTCACCTCGCCGCTGTGCAGGGGGAGTTCGGAGACCCGGGTGGCGGTGGCGGCGACCCTGCGCAGCGGGCGGGTGGCGACGCCGACGATGACCGCGCCGGCGAGGGAGGCGGCGACCAGTCCGGCGGCGGTGACGCTGATCTCGACGAGGACGAGGGTGCGGATGGTGCTGCCGACGTCGGAGGTCGGGATGGCGGCGTAGTAGCTGCCGTTGCGGCCGGTCTCGTAACGCGCGAGGTATCCGCCGAGTCCCGGGACGTCCACGGTGTGCGCCGCGCCGTCCCGGGCGACCCCGGCGAGGGCGGCGGTCTGCGCACCGGTGAGCGACTCCGCGGTGAGCTGGGAGATGTTGTTGTCGTCCTTGGCCTTCCTGCCGACCTTGGCTTCGGTGATCGTGCCGCCGCTCACCTCGGCCGCGATGGTGCCGCTGGGCTGCGGGCCCCGCTCGACGAACCGGGCGAGGTCGACCGCCTGCGGCTGCCTGTCCTGCCCGCCGGGCAGGCCGCCGCCCGTGCCCGTGCCGGGATTCCCGCCGGGGGCCGTGCCGGGTTGCTCGTCCGGCGGGACGAACCCGCTCGCGGCGCGCGCGGCGACCTCCTTGAGCTGGCCGTCCAGCTGCTCGTACAGATGGGAGCGCAGCGCGAGCGTGGTCACCGTGCCGATCACCGCGCAGACCACGGCGATCAGCACCACGGAGGCGACGACGAGCCGCGTCCGCAGGGTGCGCGGCCGCCCCGCCCGCGGCGCCCAGGAGCGGGTCCGCCACCGCGTGCGGGCCGGCCGCCGCCTCGTCACGCGGCGGGCTTGATCAGGTAACCGGCGCCGCGCCGGGTGTGGATCATCGGCTCGCGGCCGGCGTCGATCTTCCGCCGCAGGTAGGAGATGTACAGCTCGACGACGTTGGCCTGGCCGCCGAAGTCGTACGACCAGACCCGGTCCAGGATCTGGGCCTTGCTCAGCACCCGCCGCGGGTTGCGCATCAGGAAGCGCAGCAGCTCGAACTCGGTGGCGGTGAGGTGGATGGAGTCGCCGCCGCGGGTGACCTCGTGGCTGTCCTCGTCGAGCGTGAGGTCGCCGACGACCAGCAGGGACTCGGTGCGGCGGTCCGCGGCGCCGGAGCGGCGGATCAGCCCGCGCAGCCGGGCGACGACCTCCTCGAGCGAGAACGGCTTGGTGACGTAGTCGTCGCCGCCCGCGGTCAGCCCCGCGATCCGGTCCTCGACGGCGTCCTTGGCGGTCAGGAAGAGCACCGGCACGTCCGGCAGCTCGCGGCGCAGCCGCCCGAGGACGGCCAGCCCGTCCATGTCCGGCAGCATCATGTCCAGGACGACGGCGTCCGGGCGGAACTCCCGCGCGGCGCGCACGGCACCGAGGCCGTCGCCCGCGGTGCGGATCTGCCATCCCTCGTAGCGCAGGGCCATCGACAGCAGCTCGGTGATCGACTGCTCGTCGTCCACCACGAGCACCCGGACGGGGCTCCCGTCCGGCCTCAGCAGTTCGGTGCGCCCCCGGGGCGAGATCGTGGTCATGCCGGTCACCTTGTCGGCGGCCTCTGAGAGCGTTCTTTCGGCATCCTGTGAATTGCCTGAGAAACACCCGGCGCGGCGGGCGGCCGGCCTCGGCCCGCACCGCCGGCGGGCCCGCCCGCGCCGTCCGGTGCTCGGTCCGCGGTGCTCAGAACAGCCCGTCCTGCTCATGGGGTGCGGGCGCCGTGCCGCGCAGGTCGCGCACCGGTACCGACAGCTCGTCGTCCCCGGCGGCCACCAGCTCCCACCCGGTCATCAACCGGGTGTCGAGGACGACCACCCGGCCACCGGCCGTGGCCACGTGCAGGTCCGGCCCGGCGGCGGCGACCAGCTCGCCGCCCACCGCGCCACCGGGCACCAGCTCGGTGACCTCCGCGACGGCGGGCGGCGCCGCGGCGAAGCGGAAGGCCGCCATGTGGTCCACCGGCCGGAAGGGGCACCGGGCCAGCGACTCCGGCCAGCCGTCCAGACCGGTCGCGCGGGCGTGCAGCCCGGCCGGCTCCGCCGCGCGTTCGGCGGCCGTCGGCGGGAGCCGGGCCCGTACGGCGCGCTTCACGGCGTACGGGATGCGGTCCGGGACGCCCAGCGCAGCCCGCAGCAGCTCCTCCGTGCGCCGCGCGGCCATCAGCGGCCCGGCACCGAGCCAGCCGAAACACACCGCGCCCTGCTCCAGCAGCCGTGCGGATCCCCGCTCGACGGCGGTGATCCCCACCTTGGTCAGTCCGGGCCCGAACCAGGCGAGGTAGACGTGGTACGGCCGCGGGTCGTCCGCGAGGCTGTCGGCGGCCACGGAGTGCGCCCGGTCCAGCCGCGCGCACTCCTCGCACCGCGCGCCGATGCCGCGCCCCGCCACCACGGCCCGCGCCGGGCAGGGGTGTCCCCGCGCCCCGGCACAGCCGCGCACACCGTCCTCGGCCACCCGGAACGCCACCCGCTGCCCCCAGGTCAGCGCGCTGCTCCGCCCCCCGTCCCAGCGCAGCACGGGCCGGCCGTCCACCCACCGCAGCCCACCGCACTTCCACGTCCGTGCCATCACCGGTGAGCCTAGGACGAGCCACTGACAACGCGGCCCGGGCCCCCGGCCACCGGGCTCCGGCCCGAACCGGCGCGCACAGGAGCGGGGGACGGCACACCCGGCGGGAGCGGAACGTCAGACCGGCGGCCGCACCCGCGCCAACGCCCGCACCACCCGCGGAGCGAACCGCGCCAGCAGGTACGCACCCCGGGCCTCGGGCGTCACCGGCACCACGGCCGCGTCCCGCGCGACGGCCCGCAGCACCGCGTCGGCGACCTTCTGCGGCGGGTAGTTGCGCATCCCGTACAGCTTCGCGGTCCGCTTCCGCCGCCGCCGTTCCTCCTCCGCGCCGGTGCCCGCGAACCGCGCCGTGGCGGTGATGCCGGTGTCGACGAAGCCGGGGCAGATCGCGCTGACCCCGATGCCCTGCCCGGCCAGTTCGGCGCGCAGGCACTGGCTCAGCATGAGCACGGCGGCCTTGGAGGCGCCGTAGGCGGGAAGTGCCCTGGACGGCTGGTACGCCGCCGCGGAGGCCACGTTCACGATGTGCCCGCCCTCTCCCCGCGCGGCCATCTGCCGGCCGAACAGCCGGCATCCGTGGATGACGCCCCACAGGTTGACGTCGAGGACCTTCCTCCAGTCCTCGGGCGTGGTGTCGAAGAAGGACCCGGCCAGTCCGATGCCGGCGTTGTTGACCAGGACGTCGACGACGCCGTACTCGGCGGCGACCTTCTCGGCGAGCTTCTCCATGCCCTGCTCGTCGGAGACGTCGGCGGTCTCCGCCCAGGCCGCGGGCGCCCCGCCCAGCAGTGCCAGCTCCGCGGTGCGGGCCGCGGCCCGCCCGTCCCGGTCGACGGCGACCACCCGCGCGCCCGCCTCGGCGAACGCGCACGCGGTGGCCCGGCCGATGCCGCTGCCCGCGCCGGTGACCAGCACGAGCCGGCCGCCGAACCGGCCGGCGTGCGGGCCGCTGCCGGCGACCGGAACGGTGCGCCCGTCCTCGACGCCGGTCACGAACTCCTCGATCCACGCGGCGAGCCGGTCGGGCCGGGTGCGCGGCACCCAGTGCCTGGCGGGCAGGGTGCGCCGGGTCAGCCGGGGCACCCACTGCTCCAGGTCGTCGTACAGCCGCTCGGAGAGGAACACGTCCCCGAGGGGCGTGACGAGCTGCACGGGCGCGTGCGCGTACGCGTCGTCGCGCGGGCGGCGGGTCCGGGCCCGGACGTTGTCGCGGTACAGCCAGGCGCCGTGGGCGGCGTCGGTGGGCAGCGAGGAGGTCGGGTAGTCACCGCGCGGCAGCTTCTCGGCCCGCGCGAGGAGCCGGGGCCATGCCTTGCCGAGCGGGCCGCGCCAGGCCAGCTCGGGGAGGGCGGGGGTGTGCAGCAGGTAGACGTACCAGGACCTGGCGCCCTGCCCGAGGACCTGCGCGACGCGGCGCGGGGTGGGCCGCCTCAGACGCCTGCCGATCCAGTGGCCGAAGTGATCGAGGGAGGGCCCGGACATCGAGGTGAACGAGGCGATCCGCCCCTCGGTGCGCCGCACGGTGACGAACTCCCAGCACTGCACCGAGCCCCAGTCGTGCCCGACCAGGTGCACGGGCCGGCCGGGACTGACCGCGTCCGCGACGGCGAGGAAGTCGTCGGTCAGCTTCTCCAGGGTGAAACCGCCCCGCAGCGGCTGCGGCGCGGTGGAGCGGCCGTGGCCGCGTACGTCGTAGAGCACCACGTGGAAGCGGCCGGCGAGCCGCGTGGCGACCTCCGACCAGACCTCCTTGGTGTCCGGGTAGCCGTGCACCAGCACCACCGTCGGCCGGCGCGGGTCGCCCAGTTCGGCCACGCACAGCTCGACGCCCCCGGTCCGCACCCAGCGCTCGCGCGCCCCTTCGAGCACCGTCACTTCTCCTCCGTCCCGCGCCGCACGTGCGGCAGGTCGTCGTCCGGCCGCGAGGCGCTCTCCCCGGAGATCTCGCCCGTCACCGCCGTCCTCATGCGGTCCCCTTCGACTGCGCTGCGCACCCGTGACGTGACAGGGTGAATCTCCCAGCTTGTTAGAGTCCGCGTCAATAGGCGTGATCGGTAGCTCTCAGGCAGGGCGTCCCCTACGGGCCCGTACGACTGGAGTCTGACCCGAGGACAGCTCTGCGGTCTGACGACCGGCGTGGCCCGGGTCACTACCTTCGTGACCGTGACTGTGATCGCGACCGAAAGCCTGAGCAAGCGGTTCCCCAGGGTGACCGCGCTTGACCGGCTCTCCGTGGACGTCGGGCCCGGTGTCACCGGACTCGTCGGAGCCAACGGCGCCGGCAAGTCGACACTGATCAAGATCCTGCTGGGTCTGTCCCCGGCCACCGAGGGCCAAGCCCGCGTGCTCGGACTCGACGTCGCCACCGAGGGCGCCGCCATCCGTGAGCGCGTCGGCTACATGCCCGAACACGACTGCCTGCCGCCCGACGTGTCCGCCACGGAGTTCGTCGTCCACATGGCCCGCATGTCCGGCCTCCCGCCGGCCGCCGCCCGCGAACGCACCGCGGACACCCTGCGCCACGTCGGGCTCTACGAGGAGCGCTACCGCCCCATCGGCGGCTACTCCACGGGCATGAAGCAGCGCGTCAAACTCGCCCAGGCCCTCGTCCACGACCCCCAGCTGGTCTTCCTGGACGAGCCGACCAACGGCCTGGACCCGGTCGGCCGGGACGACATGCTCGCCCTGATCCGCCGCATCCACACCGACTTCGGCATCTCGGTGCTGGTCACGTCCCACCTGCTGGGCGAGCTGGAACGCACCTGCGACCACGTGGTCGTCATCGACGGCGGCAAGCTGCTGCGCTCCAGCTCCACCACCGACTTCACCCAGATCACGACCACCCTGGCGGTCGAGGTCACCGACAGCGACGAGCACCCCGACGGCACCCGCGCCGTGCGCGAGGCGCTCACCGCGCGCGGCATCGCCGTCGAGCACGGCGGCGGCCTGCCCGGCGCGGGCCACGTCCTGCTGCTCACCGCCCGCGGCGAGGAGACCTACGACGTGGTCCGCGACGTCGTCACCGACCTCGGTCTCGGCCTGGTCCGCATGGAGCAGCGCCGCCACCACATCTCGGAGGTCTTCCAGGAGACCGGCGACCAGCGGAAGGAGGCCGTGGGCCATGACAGCTGACCACCCCGTCGCCGTGGGCGACCAGACCCGCATCCACGACATCGGCTACCGGGGCTACGACGGTCCCCGGCTCGGCCGCGCGTCCATCCGCCGCGCCCTCTACTCGCAGTCCCTGCGCGGCGCCTACGGCCTCGGCCGCTCGGCCAGGTCCAAGGTGCTGCCGATGCTGCTCTTCGCGGTGATGTGCCTGCCCGCGGGCATCATGGTCGCGGTCGCCGTCGCCACCAAGGCGAACGACCTCCCCGTCGAGTACACCCGCTACGCGATCCTGATGCAGGCCGTGATCAGCCTGTACGTCGCCTCCCAGGCACCCCAGTCGGTCTCCCGCGACCTGCGCTTCAAGACCGTCCCGCTGTACTTCTCGCGGCCCATGGAGACCGCCGACTACGTCCGCGCCAAGTACGCGGCGCTGGCCTCGGCGATGTTCCTGCTCACCGCCACCCCGCTGCTCGTGCTGTACCTCGGCGCGCTGCTCGCCAAGCTCGACTTCGCCGACCAGACCAAGGGTTTCGCGCAGGGACTCGTCTCCGTGGCACTGCTCTCGCTGCTCTTCGCCGGCCTCGGTCTGGTCCTCGCCGCCGTCACCCCGCGCCGCGGTTTCGGCATCGCCGCCGTGATCGCCGTGCTGACCATCACCTACGGCGCGGTCTCCACCCTCCAGGCCATCGCCTTCGAGCAGGACACCACCGACGCCATCGGCTGGATCGGCCTGTTCTCCCCGATCACCCTGATCGAGGGCGTGCAGTCCGCCTTCCTCGGCGCCGACTCCACCTTCCCCGGCGGCATCGACCCCTCCGGCGGCCAGGGCGCCGTCTACGTCCTCGTCACCCTCGGTCTGATCGCCGGCTGCTACGGCCTGCTGGTGCGCCGCTACCGGAAGGTGGGCCTGTGACCACGTCCACCCGTCTCCCGCTAAGGAATGGGCCGCGCCCGTGAGCACTCTCTCCATCGACCACGTCTCCCGCTGGTTCGGCAACGTGGTCGCCGTCAACGACATCACCATGACGATCGGCCCCGGCGTCACCGGCCTGCTCGGCCCCAACGGCGCCGGGAAGTCCACCCTCATCAACCTCATGGGCGGCTTCCTCGCCCCGTCCACCGGCTCCGTCACCCTCGACGGGCAGCCGGTGTGGCGCAACGAGCAGATCTACCGGCACATCGGCATCGTCCCCGAGCGGGAGGCGATGTACGACTTCCTCACCGGCCGGGAGTTCGTCCTCGCCAACGCCGAACTGCACGGCCTCGGCGCCGCGGAGGCCCGGAAGGCGCTCGCCACGGTCGAGATGGAGTACGCGCAGGACCGCAGGATCGCCACCTACTCCAAGGGCATGCGGCAGCGCGTGAAGATGGCCTCCGCCCTCGTCCACGAGCCGTCCGTGCTGCTGCTCGACGAGCCGTTCAACGGCATGGACCCGCGGCAGCGCATGCAGCTGATGGACCTGCTGCGTCGCATGGGCGACGAGGGCCGCACGGTGCTGTTCTCCTCCCACATCCTCGAAGAGGTCGAGCAGCTCGCCTGGCACATCGAGGTGGTGGTCGCGGGACGGCACGCGGCCAGCGGCGACTTCCGCAAGATCCGGCGCCTGATGACCGACCGCCCGCACCGCTACCTGGTCCGCTCCAGCGACGACCGTGCCCTGGCCGCCGCGCTCATCGCCGACCCCTCGACCTCCGGCATCGAGGTCGACCTCGCCGAGGGCGCCCTGCGGGTGCAGGCCGTCGACTTCGGCCGCTTCACCACCCTGCTGCCCAGGGTGGCCAGGGACCACGGCATCCGGCTGCTGACCGTCTCGCCGTCGGACGAGTCCCTGGAGTCCGTGTTCTCGTATCTGGTCGCGGCGTAGGAGGCCGAAGATGTACGACCCCACTGTCGCCCGGCTCACCTACCGGGCCCTGCTCGGCCGCCGCCGGGCCCTCATCCTGGGCGCGCTGCCCCTGCTGCTGATCGTGATCGCGGTCGCGGTGCGGCTGCTGTCCGGCGCCGACGACCAGACGGCCGTGAACGTGCTGGGCGGCTTCGCCCTGGCCACCATGGTGCCGATCATCGGTGTCATCGCCGGCACCGGCGCCATCGGCCCGGAGATCGACGACGGCTCCGTGGTGTACCTGCTGTCCAAGCCGCTGAAGCGGCCCACGATCATCTACACCAAGCTGATCGTGGCCATCGCCGTCACCATGGTGTTCTCCGCGGTCCCCACCCTCGTCGCGGGCCTTGTCCTCAACGGCAACGGCCAGCAGATCGCCGTCGCCTACACGGTCGCCGCGCTGGTCGCCTCGATCGCCTACGCCGCGCTCTTCCTGCTGCTCGGCACGGTCTCCCGGCACGCCGTGGTGCTCGGCCTGGTCTACGCGCTGGTCTGGGAGGCGCTGTTCGGCTCCCTGGTGCCGGGCGCCCGCACGCTCAGCGTCCAGCAGTGGTCGCTGGCGGTGGCCCAGAAGGTCTCCGGCGGCGACCTGATCACCTCCGACGTGGGCCTGACCACGGCGACGGTGCTGCTGGCCACGGTGACCGTGCTGGCCACCTGGTACGCCGGCCAGAAGCTGCGCTCGCTGACCCTGGCGGGCGAGGAGTAGCCCGCACCGGCCGGGCCCGGCGGCCCTCGGCCGACCGACAATCGAACACACGCCCGCTTTTATTCGGTGGCGCCGGACTCCCCCGCCCCGGCACAGTGGAACTCGTCCACCGCGAGCCGGGAGAGGAGTCCGGCGAAGCCCGTGCACGGCAGTGCGCCGGGCTCCCGGCAGGGCAGCCGGCGGCGGGCTGCGGAGCAGCCGTCACCGCTCCTCGAGCCGCCGGACACGGGGAGCTGCCCGGGGGCGGCCGCTTCGAGCACGCGAGCGCGGGCGCTCGCGTGGGCCGCCCCTCCCGCGGCTACGGCAGCAGCCGCTCCAGCACCACCGCGATCCCGTCCTCCTCGTTGGAGGACGTCATCTCGTCGGCGATCGCCTTCAGCTCCTGGTGGGCGTTGGCCATGGCCACCCCCCGCGCCGCCCAGCCGAACATCGGGATGTCGTTCGGCATGTCGCCGAAGGCGAGGGTGTCCGCCGCCTTCAGACCGAGCCGCCGGGCCGCCAGGGACAGCCCCGTCGCCTTGGACAGGCCGAGCGGCAGCAGCTCCACGATGCCCTCGCCCGCCACCACGACGGTGACGAAGCCGCCGGCCGCGCGGGAGGCGATCTCGGCCAGCTCGTCGTCGCCGAGCGTCGGGTGCTGGATGTACAGCTTGTTCAGCGGGGCGGACCACAGGTCGGCGGCGTCCGTGAAGGGGGTCGCCGGCAGGGTGCCCTGCACCGCGTACCCCGGCCCCACCAGCACGTCGCCGTCGAGGCCGTCCCGGCTCGCCGCCAGGTACAGCGGGCCGACCTCCGCCTCGATCTTGGCCAGCGCCAGCCCGGCCAGCTGCCGGTCCAGCGTCACCGAGGTCAGCAGCCGCCGCTCCCCGGCGTGGTAGACCTGCGCGCCCTGGCCGCACACGGCGAGGCCGTCGTAGCCCAGGTCGTCGAAGATGTGCCGGGTCCAGGGGACCGCGCGCCCGGTGACGACGATGTGCGCGGCGCCCGCCGCGGTGGCCGCGGCGAGCGCGTCACGGGTGCGCCGCGAGACCGTCTCGTCGGAGCGCAGCAGCGTCCCGTCGAGATCGGTCGCGATCAGCCGGTACGGGAACGCGGGGGCCGTACTCACTTGGCGACCGGCTCCAGGACCTCACGGCCGCCCAGGTAGGGGCGCAGCACCTCGGGCACGCGCACCGAGCCGTCGGCCTGCTGGTGGTTCTCCAGGATCGCGACGATGGTGCGCGGCACGGCGCACAGGGTGCCGTTGAGCGTGGCCAGCGGCCGGACCTGCTTGCCCTCGCGGACGCGGATCGACAGGCGGCGGGACTGGAACTCGGTGCAGTCCGAGGTCGAGGTCAGCTCGCGGTACTTGCCCTGGGTGGGGATCCACGCCTCACAGTCGAACTTGCGGGCGGCCGAGGAGCCGAGGTCGGCGGAGGCGACGTCGATCACCCGGAACGGCAGCTCCAGGGAGGTCAGCCACTGCTTCTCCCACTCCAGCAGGCGCTGGTGCTCGGCCTGGGAGTCCTCCGGAGCGACGTAGGAGAACATCTCGACCTTGTCGAACTGGTGCACGCGGAAGATGCCGCGGGTGTCCTTGCCGTGCGAACCGGCCTCACGGCGGAAGCAGGGCGAGAAGCCCGCGTAGCGCAGCGGGAGGCGGTCGGCCTCGATGATCTCGTCCATGTGGTACGCGGCGAGCGCCACCTCGGAGGTGCCGACCAGGTACAGGTCGTCGTTGGGGAGGTGGTACACGTCCTGCGCGGCCTGGCCGAGGAAGCCGGTGCCGGCCATCGACTGGGGGCGGACCAGCGCGGGCGTCAGCATCGGCGTGAAGCCGGCCGCCGTGGCCTGTGCCATCGCGGCGTTGACGAGCGCCAGCTCCAGCAGCGCGCCGACGCCGGTGAGGAAGTAGAAGCGGGAGCCGGAGACCTTCGCGCCGCGCTCGACGTCGATGGCGCCCAGCAGCTGGCCCAGCTCGAGGTGGTCCCTGGGCTCGAAGCCCTCGGCGCCGAAGTCACGGATCGTGCCGTGCGTCTCCAGCGTGACGAAGTCCTCCTCGCCGCCGACGGGCACGTCGGGGTGGACGAGGTTGCCCAGCTTGAGCAGCAGCTCCTGGGTCTCGGCGTCGGCGGCGTCGCGCTCGGCGTCGGCGGCCTTGACGTCGGCGGCGAGCTGGCTCGCCTTCTTCAGCAGCTCGGCCTTCTCGTCCCCGGAGGCCTTGGGGATGAGCTTGCCGAGCGACTTCTGCTCGGACCGCAGCTCGTCGAAGCGGACGCCGGACGACCTGCGCCGCTCGTCGGCAGACAGGAGAGCGTCGACGAGCGCGACGTCCTCTCCACGGGCACGCTGGGAGGCGCGCACACGGTCGGGGTCCTCACGGAGCAGGCGAAGGTCAATCACGCGCTCCAGGCTACCGGTGCGGGGTCACGCGTCACGACTCGCTATTCCGCGGCGCGGCTTACGATCCGTTTCGCGGCAATTGCCCGCTGTGTTCCTCCGGGTCGACGAAAAGGATCCCCGTCCCCGGGACGGGGCACGCCACAGGGCTTGCCGTTGACCGGATTACCTTGTGGAGAGCGGCACTTGGCTGCCCCGCGCCCACGCGAATCCACAACTCGGCAAAGTTATCCACAGGCTGTGCGAAAGATCTGTGGATGTCGGAAGCGATCATTCCGAATGGTGCGGGCGCGGCGAGGAATTCATGATCCGAACCCCCTCCCACCCCACTTTCGAGTGGAAATGCGTCGCCTCAAAGGATTGATCGAAGGAAACAAGTGGACGAAGCATGACCCGCACCCTCTGCACGGACTTGGCACCCCTGGGGCGATTTGTCGACCGGAAGCCACTTCCGTGTCGACTTGTCCCCAGATCGAGAAGCGGACCTGTGGATAACTTCTGTGGACAAGGAAGGCCGGCAGGCAGGGTGGGCGGGACTGGCTAGAAACGGCCGTCCTGGCAGCGCGCCACCCAGTCCGACGCCTCCGTGAAGGCCTCGTCCGAGGTGCCCTGCCGCGGCGGCGGCACGTCCGCCGGATCCACCCCCGCGCGCGGGTACGACCCGAGGAAGCGCACCTGGAGGCAGATCCGCTTCAGGCCCATCAGCGCCTCGGCGACCCTGCGGTCCGAGATGTGGCCCTCGGCGTCGATGCAGAAGCAGTAGTTGCCGATGCCCGCGCCCGTCGGCCGGGACTGGAGCAGCATCAGGTTGATGCCCCGGGAGGCGAACTCGCCCAGCAGGTCGCGCAGCGCACCCGGGTGGTCGTCGCGCTGCCACAGCACCACCGAGGTCTTGTCCGCGCCGGTCGGCGCGGCGGGCCGGGCGGGGCGGCCCACCAGCACGAAGCGGGTCTGGGCGTTCTCCGCGTCGTGGATCTCGGTCTCCAGTGCCTCCAGGCCGTACCGCCCGGCCGCGAACTCCCCGGCGAACGCCGCGTCGTACCGGCCCTCCTGCACCAGCCGGGCACCGTCCGCGTTGGAGGCGGCCGACTCCCAGGTGGCGTCCGGGAGGTGCCTCTTGAGCCAGTTGCGCACCTGCGGCTGCGCGGCCGGGTGGGCGGTGACCGTCTTGATGTCGGACAGCTCGGTGCCGGGGCGGACCAGCAGCGCGAAGGTGATCGACAGCAGCACCTCGCGGTAGATCATCAGCGGCCGGCCCGCCACCAGCTCGTCGAGGGTGGTGGTGATACCGCCCTCGACCGAGTTCTCGATCGGCACGAACGCCGCCTCGGCCTCCCCGTTGCGCACCGCGTCCAGCGCGGACTGCACGGACACGTAGGGGATCAGCTCCCGGGTCGCCGCCTCGGGAAGGGTGCGCAGGGCGACTTCGGTGAAGGTGCCTTCAGGGCCGAGATACGCATAGCTGGCTGGCATGTCCTCACCCTAATGGGCCCCTGGGCCCGCGGCCCGGGCGTCTCACCAACACCCCACCGGCGGGTGATCCGGATCCGGCCCGGCTCAGCCCTCCAGCAGCCGCTGCCCCACGTACTCCCCCTCCGCCGCCCCGCCCGGCACCGCGTACAGCCCGCTCGCCTCGTGCCGGACGAACCGCGACAGCGCGTCGCCGCGGTCGAGCTTGCGCTGCACCGGCACGAAGCCGCGCAACGGGTCCGCCTGCCAGCAGATGAAGAGCAGCCCGGCGTCGGGCACCCCGTCCGGGTCGATGCCGTCGTGGAAGGAGAAGGGGCGCCGGAGCATCGCCGCGCCGCCGTTCTGGTCGGGCCGGGTGATCCGGGCGTGGGCGTCGACCGGCACGACCAGGTTGCCCTCGGCGTCCGTCTTCTCCAGGTCCATCTCGGTGGTCTCGTCACCGCCGGACAGCGGCGCCCCGTCGGACTTGCGGCGTCCGATGACCTCCTCCTGCGCCCTGACCGACAGCCTCTCCCAGCTGTCGAGGAGCATCCGGATCCGGCGTACGACGGCGTAGGAGCCGTTGGCCATCCAGGCGGGCTCCCCGCCCTCCGGCACGAAGACCCGCTCCTCGAAGTCGGGCTCGTCCGGCTTGGGGTTGCGGGTGCCGTCGACCTGGCCCATCAGGTTGCGGGCCGTCATGGGGTGCGCGGTGGCGCCCGGTGACCGGTTGAAGCCGTTCATCTGCCAGCGCACCCGGGCGGCACCGCCCGCGTCCTTCTGGACCGCCCGCAGCGCGTGGAAGGCGACCAGCGCGTCGTCGGCGCCGATCTGCACCCACAGGTCACCGTTGCTGCGCGCCTTGTCGAGCTGGTCGGAGGAGAAGTCGGGCAGCGGGTCGAGGGCGGCCGGGCGCTGCTTCTCCAGGCCCGTGCGGCCGAAGAAGCTGTGTCCGAAGCCGAAGGTGAGCGTGAGGGACGACGGGCCGGCGTCGCGGGCGACACCCGTGTCGTCCTGCCCCGCCGGCTCGCCCGCCATCAGCCGCCGGGCCGTCTCCGACCAGCGGCGCAGCAGTGCGGCGGCCTCCTTGCGGCCCGCGCCGGGGACGAGGTCGAAGGCGACGAGATGGCCCCGGGACTGCAGGGGGGTGGTGATGCCGGGCTGATGCCTCCCGTGGAACATCACCTCCCCGGCGCCGAGCGAGGTGAGCGGGGTCGCCCCGGACGGCGCCGCGGCGTGGCCCACGGCACCGCCCGCCGCACCGAGCACCAGCCCGGTGGCGCCGGCGGTGCCGAGCAGCCGGCGGCGCGAGATGCCCTCCCGGGTGCCCGGCCGGGCACCCGGGAGGGCGTCCGTGCGGGGCGCGCGGGGCGTCCTGGTCTGCGGAACGGACGGGTCAACCGTGTGGTCAGCCATGATGTGCGGGTCAGCCGATCTGCGTGTTCTTGTCGACGGTCACCTGGTCGATGTCGGAGGTCCGCACGGTCACGGCGATCTTCCACTCGCCCGCCATGGGGATCTGCACTCCGTTCGCCGACCAGTGTCCGGTGGTGATGTGGTCGGGGACGACGGGCAGCGGCCCGATGTCCTGCGACTCCAGGGTGAAGGCCACCTTCACCTCGGGGACGTCGAAGGCCCGGCCGTTGGGCCGCGTCACGAAGATGTGGAGGGCGTTGGCGCCGGTCCGGGCGGGGTCCAGGTCGATCCGGACGACGCCCTTGCCGTCCTGGCCGCCGGTGTCGAAGGGCATGTCCAGGGTGACGGTCCCGGCCGGGGAGGTCTGCGCCGAGGCCGCCGTGGCCGCCTCGGCCTCCTCCTGGGTGCGGCCCGGCTCGGTCGAGGTCAGCAGGGTCGTGACGGCCAGCAGCACGACCGCGACCCCCGCCTCGGCGAGCACCGAGCGGCGCAGGCCGGTCCGGGCCGGGTCGGCGTCCCGCAGCCGCTTGCGCCGCGCGGCGTCGACGGCGGCCCGCTGCCGGGCGAGCTGCGCGGCCCGCTCGGGGGCGACGCCGTCCCCTCGCCCCGTGACCGCCGTGCCGCCGCCGGCGTCGTCTGCCCCGGTGACCGCCCCAGCGCCGTCGGCGTCCGCCGTGGCCCCGGGGGCGGCCGCGACGCGCTCCGGCTCCCGCTCGGACCCGGCCGTCGCCGTGTCCGTCAGCCGGCCGGTCCACCGCCGGGAGAACCAGGCGATGCCGACGAGCAGGACCACGAGCCCGGCCTTCAGGCACAGCAGCTGGCCGTACCGGGTGCCGGTGAGCGCCGACCAGGAGCCGACCTGCCGCCAGGACTGGTAGAGCCCGGTCACGACCAGGACCAGCACACTGCCGAAGGCGAGCTGCGAGAACCGCCGTACGGCCGTCGTGCCCAGCGGGGCGGTGGCGGGCGCCCGGTGGAGCGCCACCAGCAGCGCGGCCAGCCCGCCGAGCCAGGCCGCGACCGCCAGCAGGTGCAGGACGTCCACGGGCATGGCGATCCCCGGCTGGATGCCGGTGGAGGCGTGCTCGGCCATGGCCCAGCTCGCGGCGAGCCCGGCGGCCACGACGGCCCCGCCGACGGACAGCCCGAACGCCAGGTCGCGGGCCTCCTTCCCGGCCTCGCCGCCGTCCTCGCCGGCAGCGCCGCCCTCGCCCGGCTCGCCGTCCTCGCCCTCGGTCCGCTTGGCGTACGCCCCGAACAGCACCGCGACGAACAGTGCCGCCGCGGCGAGCAGCAGCAGCCGGGACACCAGGGCGGCACCCGTCTTGGTCTGCAGCACCTGCCCCAGCAGCTCCAGGTCGAGAACGTCCCCGGCCTTCCCGGAGGTGGTGTAGGAACCGCGCAGGAGCAGCAGCGCGAGGGTGGCCGCGGTGAGCGTGACCCAGCCGGAGACGACCAGGCGCTGCACGGCCCGTACGCCCGTACCGCGCGGCCAGCACGCCAGCAGGAACGCGGCGCCGCCGACGAGCACGATGAAGCCGGCGTACGACGCGTAGCGGCCGACGCCGTAGAGGAACCCGACGGCTCCGCCGCCCGCCGTCGCCTCCGGCACCGTGACGGTGGTCGCGGAGGGCGCGCCGATGGAGAAGGTGAACGCGCCGACGACGGGGTGGCTGTCCGCCGAGACCACCTGGTAGGACACCGTGTAGGTGCCGTCGGGAAGCCCCGGCCGCAGCTTCACGGTGTACGTGGCGCCCGTGCCGCGGGCCTCCCCCGTGTCCGCCCGCCCGCCCTTGGGGTCGAGCACCCGCAGCGCGTCGTCGGAGAGCGCGACCGTCTCGGAGAAGGTGAGCGAGACCTGCTCGGGCGCCTGGTCGACCACCGCCCCCTGCCGGGGGTCGCTGCTGGTGAGCGCGGCGTGCGCGGAGGCCGGCGCCGCACCGGCGAGGAGCGCGGCGGCGACGGCCAGGAGCAGCAGCACCAGGCTCCGGACGCGCGGGGCGATGGTCTGCGTCACGGTGTTCCCCTCCCTCAGTGTCCTGAGTGACCGGTCGCCGGGCGGTACGTCGCCGCCTTCACCGGCATCTCGACCGTGACCGGGCCGGTCCCGGCGAAGTGCAGTTCGACCTCGACCGTCTCACCCTGCTTCGGCTTGCGGGTCAGCTTCTCGAACATCAGGTGGTTCGCCCCGCTCTCGAACACGAGTGTGCCGTGCGCGGGTACCTCGGCGTCCGTCATCTCGCGCATCGCCGAGTCGACGGTCTCGTGCAGGGTGACCTCGCCGAGGTCACTGGTGACCGAGGTCAGCTCGGCCGCCGTACCGCCGTCGTTGGTGATGGTCAGGAACCCGGCCGCCATGGACGCGGAGACGGGCTGCGGCATGTAGGCGCCGCTGACGGACAGGTCCGGGGCGGTGTCCCCGGAGTCCGGGCCGGAGCAGGCCGCGAGGGCGAGCGCCGCCGCCGTCAGCCAGGCGGCGGCCGGTGCCGACCGCCGCGCGCGGCCCGCGGGCCGCCTCACGGCTTCTGCCCCTCGACCAGCTTGGGCAGGTCCCGGGTGTAGTCGTCGACGGTGGCGTCCTCGCCGTAGAGGACGTACCCGGCGTCGGTCTTCGGCGAGAAGGCGACGACCTGGGTGCCGTGCATCGAGACGACCTTGCCCTTCTCCTTCTTCGGCGGCTCGATGGAGATGCCGAGGGTGCGGGCGCCCGCCTGGATGGTGGCGAAGTCGCCGGTGAGGCCGACGGCCTGCGGGTCGATGCCCTTGAGCCAGGAGCCGAGCGCCTGCGGGGTGTCCCGCTCGGGATCGGTGGTGACGAACACGATGCGCAGCTCGTCCTGCTGCGCCTCGGGGAGCTGCTTCTTGGCGACGGCGATGTTGCTCATCGTCGACGGGCACACGTCGGGGCAGTTGGTGTAGCCGAAGTAGATCAGCGTGGGCTTGCCCGCGGTCTCCTTGCGGAGGTCGTACGTCTTGCCGCGGGTGTCCGTGAGCACCAGGTCCGGCTTCTCGAACGGACGGTCGAGCACGGTGGCGGCCTTGTCGGAGCCGGGCTCCTCGGAGACCACGGCGACCGGCGAGCCGGCGTCGTCCGTGCCGCCGCAGGCCGAGAGGGTCAGGGACGCGGCGGCGAGCAGCGCGGCCGCCGCGAGCGTCTTCTTGCGGAGGGGGAGCGTGGAGAACGCAGAGAGCATGGAGAGTCGTCCTGGATGTGAGTTGCCCGGCGGGTGCCGGGGCCGTACGCGGGCCCCGGCACCCACCGCGAGCGGAAACGGGCCTCAGGCGGCGGTGCGCCGGCGGCCGGCCAGCACGCCGTACGCCACCCCGGCGGCGCCGACGACGATGCCGACGATGCCGAGGACCCGGGCGGTGGTGTCGGAGGTGTCGCCGGACTCCTCGGAGGCGGTCTCCTGCGCGGCCGCCTCGGCGTCGTCGGCGGCCTCCTCGGCCGCGTCCGGCGACCCGGAGCCGCCGTGGTGGTCGTCCTCGGCGGCGGACAGGGCCAGCACGGGCGCCGGGCTCTCCGGCTCTTCCTGGCCCTCCTGCGGCACCTCGATCCAGCGCACGACCTCCTTGTCGGAGTACGTCTGGATCGCCTTGAAGACCAGCTCGTCCGCGTCCTCGGGGAGCTGGCCGATGGAGACCGGGAACTTCTGGAGGTAGCCGGGCTCGATGCCCTTGCCCTCGGCCGTCCAGGTGATCCTGGAGACGGCCTCCGTGATCTTCTCGCCGTGCGACTCGATCGGCTTGTCGAGCGTGGTCTTGTCCACCTTGATCTTCCAGCCGTCGACCGGCACCGGCAGCGCCGAGGTCAGCGGGTGGTCGGCCGGGAAGCTGACCTCCAGCCGGGTGGTCGAGGCGTCGTCCCGCTCGTTGGGGACCCGGAAGTCGACGACCGCGTAGCCGCCCTTGGCGGCCGTTCCCTCCGGCTGCACGGTGACGTGTGCGAAGGCGGGCACGGACAGGGCGAGGACGGCCGAGGCGGCGACGGCGCCGGCGGCGGCGATACGGGAAGCCTTCATGGCGATGAGCACTCCACTCCGAGTGAGAGGACCGGTGGTCCCGCTGAGGACCGGTGGTCGTTGCTGGGGAGAGATACGCGCGCGTGGCGGCGCACCACCGTGCAGGACGGGTGCGCACGCGTGCGCGTGCCGCGCGACGGCGGCCCCTCCGCCTCGGGTGGGCAGTGGCGGGCGCGGCGCGTCAGGCGGCGAGGAGGAACCCGCCGGCCGGCGGGCCGCGCCGGATCACCGTGTGCTGGAGTGCGAGCGTGCGGGGCCCGGGGAACGCGGGCGGTACGGCGCACGGGCGCGGACCGGTGCGCGGCGCGGCCGGGAGCCCGGCGCACAGCGCGCGCACCAGCGCGAGCGCCGCCCGCAGGGACCGTACGAGCGCCCCGTCGGCGAGGACGTCCGCCGACACCCCGAGGATGCGCAGCAGCGCGAGGTCCCCGCGTCGCAGCAGCCAGCCGGCCGCCAGGGCCGCCAGCAGATGGCCGAGCAGCATCGGCACGGAGGGCAGCAGCGCGGCCGGTGACCCGGCCGCGGTGGACAGCGCGTCCGCCGGCTGGTGGGCGAGGTGCGCGGCCGGATCGATCCGGGCGTCCGCGAGGATCCGCTGCGCCTGGGCGGGACTGAGGGCCGCGGCGGCCGTGCCGCACACCAGCCGCGCGGCCTGTTCGACCAGCGAGGCGTCCGCCGCCGCGGAGGCCGGCGCCGCCGTGCCCGCCGTACCGTGCTGCCCCAGCCCGAAGAGCATGTGCAGGACCGTCTGCCCGGCCGCCAGGAGCGCCGCGATCCCCGGCAGCGACCGCTCGCGCCCGGCGAGCGGCGCGGTGACCAGCACCGCGCCGAGGAATCCCGCGCCCAGCGTCCACAGCGGCACCGCGGCGCAGGACGCGATCGCGTGACCGGCCGCGGCCAGCACGACGCAGACCGCGGCGAAGACCGCGGCCCGCAGCAGCCGGAGACCGTCTCCGGAACGCGCCGAGCGCTGGTGGGGGGCAGACATGGCGGGCTCATCATCCCACTGGCCCGGTGGCCGCCGTACGGCAGGTCCGCGAAATCACCGACTGACGCATTCGGCCCCACATACACCGTTTGGCGCTCCCGGCACATCCCCCGTATGGGCGGCGTCACGCTGACTCAGGGCTTACACGCGGGTGCGCGCGGTAATACGTAACGGTATGTCGAGCCGCGGCCATGAAGCCGGCGCCCAGGAGGCTGGAGCATGAGCATCTGGTGGTCACTCCATCTTCGGCGCGATGCCGCGAGCGTTCCGCTCGCCCGGCGCCTGCTGATCGGCACGATGGAGACGGCGGGCGTCGACCCCGATGTCTCCTACGACCTCTGCGTCGCCCTCACCGAGGCGTGCGCCAACGCCGTGGAGCACGGGGGCGGCCATTCCTGCGGGGGGTACCGGGTCACCGCCTACCTGGACGGCGAGAAGTGCCGGATCGAGGTGACCGACTCGGGCCCCGGATTCACCACCACGACCCACCCGCGGCCGTCCGACGAGGCCGAGCACGGCCGCGGCCTGTGCCTCATCCAGGAGCTGGCGGACCACGTCCGCTTCACCAACCAGCCCGGCCGGGGCGGCGCGGTGGTCAGCTTCGACAAGATGCTCAAGTGGCGTGCGGACGCGCCGCTGATGACCGCGTCCTGAGCCCAGGTGCCGCGGAGGGCGGCCGTGACCGGCCCCCCTCCGCGGCACCCCCGGCGAACGATGGCCGGGCACCCCGCGGCGCCCGGCCCCCGCCTCAGCCCTTCAGCGCGGCCATCCACTCCTCGACCTCGGCGGAGCGCCGCGGCAGCGCCGCGCTGAGGTTCCGGTTGCCGTCCTCGGTGACGAGGATGTCGTCCTCGATGCGCACCCCGATGCCGCGGTACTCCTCCGGCACGGTCAGGTCGTCGGCCTGGAAGTACAGCCCCGGCTCGACGGTCAGGCACATGCCCGGCTCCAGCGTGCCGTCGACGTACGTCTCGGTCCGCGCGGCGGCGCAGTCGTGGACGTCCATGCCGAGCATGTGCCCGGTGCCGTGC
The DNA here is from genome assembly GCF_000761215.1 of Streptomyces glaucescens. Taxonomy (GTDB): domain Bacteria; phylum Actinomycetota; class Actinomycetes; order Streptomycetales; family Streptomycetaceae; genus Streptomyces; species Streptomyces glaucescens_B. The sequence continues at coordinate 3,787,721 of NZ_CP009438.1, forward strand.
AGCGTCCAGCGGCGCTGGAGGCCGAGTTCCAGCACCCGCTCGACCGGGCCCTCGACGAGCCCCCACTCGACCAGCCGCTCGGCGAGCACGCGCTGGGCGGCGTCGTGGAAGTCGCGGTACTTGGCGCCCGGCTTCACCGCCGCGATGCCGGCCTCCTGGGCGTCGTACACGGCGTCGTAGATCTTCTTCTGGATCTCGGTGAAGCGGCCGTTGACGGGCAGCGTGCGGGTGACGTCGGCGGTGTAGTACGTGTGCGTCTCCACACCGGCGTCGAGCAGCAGCAGGTCACCGGAGCGCACGGGCCCGTCGTTGCGCACCCAGTGCAGCGTGCAGGCGTGCGGCCCGGCGGCGGCGATGGTGCCGTAGCCGACGTCGTTGCCCTCCACCCGCGCGCGGAGGAAGAAGGTGCCCTCGATGTACCGCTCGGAGGTCGCCTGCGCCTTGTCGAGGACCTTCACCACGTCCTCGAAGCCGCGCACGGTCGAGTCGACGGCCTTCTGCAGCTCGCCGACCTCGAAGTCGTCCTTGACCAGCCGCATCTCGGAGAGGAAGACCCGCAGCTCCTCGTCCCGCTCGGCGGTGACCTTGTCGGTCAGGGCGGCTTCGACACCCGCGTCGTAGCCGCGCACCACGCGGACCGGGCCGGTGGCCTCGCGCAGCCTGCCGGTCAGCTCGCGCACGTCGGAGGCGGGGATGCCGTACAGCTTCTCGGCCTCGGTGAGGGAGTGACGGCGGCCGACCCACAGCTCGCCCTGGCCGTCCAGCCAGAACTCCCCGTTCTCGCGGTCGGAGCGGGGCAGCAGGTAGATGGTCTCCGAGTGACCGTCGGAGGTCGGCTCCAGGACCAGGACGCCGTCCTCGGTCTGGTTGCCGGTGAGGTAGGCGTACTCGACCGACGCGCGGAAGGGGTACTCCGTGTCGTTCGAGCGGGTCTTGAGGTTGCCGGCCGGGATCACCAGGCGCTCGCCGGGGAACCGGGCGGACAGCGCGGCGCGGCGGGCGGCCGTCTCGGCGGCCTGGGCGATCGGCTGCAGGTCGTGCAGCTCGGTGTCGGCCCACCCGGACCGCATGTTCTCCGCCAGTTCGTCGGACACGCCCGGGTACAGTCCGTTCTTCCGCTGCTTGATCGGCTCTTCCTCGGCCGTCTCCGGCTCCGCTGCGGTGGCAGCATGGTTGTTCGCGTCCGGGAGCTCCTCGGCCACGGTCATCCTCCTAGGTACGGCGCTGGACCTCCACCATCGTACGGTCGTACGGGTGGAGGCCCAGGGGGAAGGATCCGCCGCCGTCCGCTCACTCGAACCGGGCCGCGAGCAGCACGACGTCCTCCTCGCCGCCGGCGCCGGCCGGCCCGTCCGGCAGCACCGCGCGCAGCACGTGGTCGACGATCGCCTCAGGGTCGCGCCGCTTGGCGCGGGGCAGCCCGGCGGCGGCCGCGTGCAGCCGGGCGAAGGCGCGGTCGGCGGGGTCGCCGGTGCGGTGCAGCAGCCCGTCGGTGTACAGCAGGACCGTGTCCCCGGGCTCCGCGTACAGCTCCACGCTGGGCGCCTCCCAGCAGGCCAGCATCCCGAGCGGGGCGGAGACGGAGGTCTCCACGAACTCGGTGCGCCGCTCGCCGATCAGCAGGGGCGGGGCGTGCCCGGCGCCGGCCAGCGTGATCTTGCGCGAGGCGGGCTCGCAGAACGCGAACAGGGCGGTCGCCGAGCGGGCCGGCTCGGTCAGCCGGAGCAGCAGCTCCAGGTCGGACAGGACGGCGACCGGGTCCTCGCCCTCCATCACGGCGTACGCCCGCAGCGAGGCGCGCAGTCGTCCCATGGCGGCGACCGCGCTCGGCCCCGACCCGGTCACGGACCCCACCGCCAGCCCGAGCGCGGCGTCCGGCAGCGGCAGCGCGTCGTACCAGTCGCCGCCGCCGCGCGGGCCGGTGCGGTGCCGTGCGGCGAGCTGCATCCCGCAGACCCGGGGCAGCCGGGAGGGGAGCAGTTCCTCGGCGATCGTCGCCATGCACGCGCGCGTGCGCTCGACCTCCAGCAGCCGGGCCAGGTGTTCGGTGGCGTAGCGGGTGTACAGGCCGACGAGGTGGCGCTGTCGTTCGACGGGCTCGGCGGGCTCGTCGTAGAGCCAGGCGGCGGCGCCCAGGCGGCCCGCGGACTCGGTGGACAGGGGGACGGCGTAGCTGGCGGCGTAGCCGAGGCGGGCGGCCACCTCGCGGTGGCGCGGGTCGAGCCCCTCCTCGGCGAACAGGTCGGGGTGGAGACTCTCGGTGACGCCGCCGGGCCGGCCGGGGGGCGTATCGAGGAGGTCGCCGTAGGGGAGGGAGCCGCGCGGGACGGTCTCCAGATGGCCGAGATCCGCGGGGCCGAGGCCCAGGCCGACGGTGCCGCGGGGGTCCAGGCCGTCGGCGGGTTCGAGGACGACCAGTCCGCGGCGGGCGCCCACCAGGGCGGCTCCGGCGCGGCCCAGTTCCTGGAGCGCGTCCGCGAGGGAACCGGTGCGGGCCAGGCGTTCGGTGAGTTCGTGCAGGGTGGTGAGGTCGGAGACCCAGCCGGCGAGCCGGTCCTGGAGGAGGGCTCCCGGCCCGGTGGTGGCGGCGGGCACGCCCGTGGCCAGGGGCGCGGGCGCGACAGTGTGTGAGGGCGCGGGAACCGTGGAATCGATTCCGGCCACTTTCGGAGGGTGCGGGGCGTTCATGGCGTACGGCTTTCCGACCGGCGCGTATTGCTCAAAAGCATCGCAAACCCCCATGTCAATCTGCGCCGCTGGCAATGTCTCCACATGTACACGCAGTCATGAGGGGATGTCCAGCATTGTCCTGGTGGGATTCCTGGTGTCCGTGCGGTTTCGGGGAACCGCGTCGCCCCCCTTGCGAAACGGCAAAGTTGGCTTGAAACTGCCCCGAGTAAGCGCATATTGCGGTCGACTGGCCTAGCTCGACGGAGCGTCACAGCGGTCGTGATGGGTACCTACTCGGTGAAGGCCAGGGGTGGTTGGGAACCACCCGGAACCTGGCGACGGACCCGGGCGTCCTATCCACCGACGACCGTGCCCCATCCTCCCGTGGCGGCGGTGGAGAGAAATACGCGAGACGGCGAAACGCCACACTTCGCCACCCCACGCCACGCCCATGCTTGTGCAAGACGCAGCGGGCGACGGCAGCCAACGCTCGGCCTCTGGGGGTCCCCCGCGCTGCGACGCAGGGGTGTGATGCGCCAGTAGGTACGCACAGTGAAGCGATCGACACATGATGTGATGTGGACCACGGTGTTGCCAGGCGTGCAACGGAAAGGAACGAGCGCTCATGCGCGAGATCCTCGGAAGGCGACGCAGGCTCCTGTTCAGGCGGAACGGCGGGAGGCGTGAGCTGATCGACGCGGCCCTGACCTACGCGGCCGAGTGGCAGTGGCCCGTACTCCCGGGCGTGGGGACCGACCCGCAGGGCCAGGCCCGCTGCGGCTGCCCGGACCCCGAGTGCACGGTGCCCGGCGCCCACCCCTTCGACCCCGGCCTCCTCGCGGCCACCACCGACGCGCGCATGATCCGCTGGTGGTGGGCCAACCGGCCGACGGCGCCGATCGTCCTGGCCACCGGCGGCAAGGCACCGTGCGCGGTCAGCCTCCCCGCCCCCGCCGCCGCCCGCGCCCTGCACGCGCTGGACCGCCAGGGCATGCGCCTCGGCCCGGTCCTCGCCTCGCCCACCCGCTGGGCCGTGCTCGTCCGGCCGTACTCCATGGAGCAGTTGGGCGAACTGCTGTACGCCAAGGACTTCGTCCCCGGCTCGCTGCGCTTCCACGGCGAGGGCGGCTACCTCGCGCTGCCCCCCTCCGAGACCGGCCAGGGGCGGATCCGCTGGGAGCGCGCCCCGCTGCCCGGCTCGGCGGCCCCCTGGGTGCCGGGCGTGGAGGCCGTGGTGGACGCCGTGGTCGACGCCCTCACTCGTACGGGTGTGAGCGCGCCCGAGTTCTAGGGTGTCGGGCGCGCGCGGGACCGGGCGCGCGGCCGGGCTCGTTATCGTCCCGTCCATGCAGCGTCACTCCGGGAGCCACGGGTCCCGACCGCACGGACGCCACGACTCCCGCACCCGTCTGCTCATGCTGGTGGGCGCGGTGGTGTGCGCGGTGGCGTTGCCCCTGGCCGCCGCCTCGGCGGGATCGGTGCCCCCACGCGACACGGCGGACTCGGCGAGGACCTGGGACGCGACGGGACCGGACGGCCCGGCTGGGCCCGGGGACGTGACGGGACCGGGCGGCCGAGCTGGGTCCGGCGGTGCACCGGGAACCGTGTCCGGCGGCCCGCCGGGACCCGGCCGCGCGGCGGGGACCGGCACGGGTGCCGGCCTCGCGGACCGCGGGACGTCCACCGGATCCGGGGACGCCAAGGCGCCGTCGCACCCGGGCGGCGACGCCGGATCCGGCACCCGGAGCGCACGCCTCCCGCTCGGCCTCGGGCTGTCCACCGCCGTCCGCTGCGGCCCCGAGCTCACCGCGCCCGACGGCATCGAGGCGCAGACCTGTGTGCTGACGCAGGGCGAGGAGAACTGGGCGCGCGCCTACTACCGCAACGCGACCGGCCGGGCCCTGGACGCCGCGCTGACGCTGATGGGGCCCGGCGGGCGGACCGTGCGGATCCACTGCGTGATCGGCGCCCGGGACGAGCCGGCGAGCTGCGAGACGCCACGGGAGACCGGCGGGTCCCCGGCGGAGTACACGGCGGTCGCGGAGTTCGCGGGGCGCGGCGGCGAGGGGCCGCTGCTGCTGCGGTCCGGCAGCAACTCGGGCATGGTCACGGGGAGTTGACGCGCGGCGGCGGGGCGTGCCCGGAGCCGGGCACAGAAAGACCCGGTTGCTGGCGACGGGGGATGCACCAGCAACCGGGCTACTGGAACGGTAACAAGAGATCGGCTGTTCGCAAATTCGATCTCCTCTTTCCCTGGGCTATTCGGACACCCGACTCGCCTTGTTCCACGCGGAGTTGTCGTCCGGGCCGCCGCAGGGGAGGGGCCGGTCCGACTGACCGGTCGATCAGCCGGACCGGGTGTCCCGGGCGGGCGTCAGCTCAGCGTGACCTGCCGGTTGGTCAGTCCGCCGCGCGCCCGGCGCTCCTCCGGGGTGAGCGGTGCGTCCGTCGCCAGCGCGGCGGCCAGGCGCTCGGCGAACTCGGCCGCCGGCTTCTCGACGTCCTCGGCGAGGACCCCGCTCGGCAGGTCCCAGACCGGCACCGTGAGCCCGTGAGCACGGAAGGAACCCACCAGGCGGGTGCCCTCGCCGAGGCTGGAGCGCCCCGCCGCGTGCAGTCGCGCGAGGGCGTCCAGAAGCTGCTCCTCCGGGTGCGGCATGACCCAGCGCAGGTGGTTCTTCTCCGGGGTCTCGCACCAGTACGCCGCGTCGACGCCGGTCAGCTTGACGGTCGGGATGGCCGCGGCGTTGGCCCGCTCCAGGGAGGCGGTCACCTCCGGGGTGGCGTTCTGCGCGTCCGGCACCCAGAACTCGAAGCCGCTGTGCACCACCGGCTCGAACGTGCCTGCGGGGTCGAGCAGGTCCTGGAGCCGCGGGCCGTCGGCCGGGGCACGGCGCCCCTGCACCGGGGTGCCCGGCTTGGCCTGAAGGGCGCGCTGGAGGGTGTCGGCGAGGTCACGGCTGATGTCACCGGACGCCGTGTCGTTCTGCAGGCCGAGCAGGACCGAGCCGTCCTCGCGGCGCAGGGCGGGCCAGGCCATCGGCAGCACCGTGGCCAGGGTGACCGACGGGACGCCCTCGGGCAGGCCGTCCTTCAGCGTCAGCTCGACGGTGGCGGCCGGCACCAGTTCGCGCAGGGCCACCCAGTCGCACTCGCCCGGCAGCCCCTCGAACGGGCGGTGCACCAGCTCGGTGACGGCCTGGGCGGCGGCCCGGCCGTGGCATGCCTTGTAACGGCGGCCGCTTCCGCAGGGGCAGGGCTCGCGGGCGCCGACGACCGGGATCTCGCCGTCGGTGATCTGCGGTCGCTTGGCCTTCGTCTGGGGTTGCTTCTTGGCCATGGTGAGGGTCTCCCGGTGACGGCTCGTCTCGTACGGCGGGAGCCTAGCCGTTTGCGCCATGTCCGACGGGATGCGCGGACGGCACCCGTGTTGCGGACGGCGCCGGGTGCCGCCCGCCCGTCCCGTCAGTCCAGGTCGTCGAAGGCGTCCGCGAAGTCCAGCTCCGGCATGGCGGCCACCGCGGGTGCCGCGACGCGCGTAGCGAAGTCGTCGCGGCGCCGCCCGGCATCCGGATCGTGGACGTCCTCGTGGACCACGACCCATACGGTGACCTCGCCGTGCACGTCGTCCCGGACGCCCCAGTCGTCGGCCAGGGCCGTGATGATGTTCAGCCCGCGGCCGCCATGGGCGGTGACCGACGGGGTGGCGGGTGCGGGGCGGGTCGGGCCGCCGCCGTCCGTCACCTCGACGACCAGCCGGCCCGCCGGGTCCACCCGCCACGCGGCACGGACGTCGCCGTCCCCGGCGAAGGCGTCGCCCAGCGGCCGGCCGTGTTTGCAGGCATTGCTCAACAGTTCGGAAAGGATCAGCACGGCGTCGTCGATGACCGATTCCGCCACCCCGCCCCTGCGCAACTGGTCACGCATCCGGCGCCTTGCCGCACCCACGCCCGCAGGGCCATGGGGTACGGCCATGCTCGACGACGTGGGCACTTCCTGTGCCACCACCAACGCCACCCCCGAGACCTCCTTCGCCCCACGCCACGGAGTGGATGCCCCATTGGCCTGAACCGGAAACCGGCCGATTCGCCTCCGGTGACGCATTCGCAACGATCGAATACGGCCCGAACGCGCCGGTGCACTCCCCGTGACAGCCCGGCGGGGGACTCCCGGCCGGAGTCTCCGGCGGGAGACTCCCCGGACCCCTTCGGGCTTTTCGCGGGGGATCGACAGGACCGGCGGGACGGCGCGCACACGGGACGCCACCGAGGGGACGGGCCGCGGTCAGCGGCCGAGCCGGTGGAGCACCGCGCGCGGCCGGTTGGTGATGATCGCGTTCACGCCCAGGCCGACACAGAGGTCGACGTCCTCCGGTTCGTTCACGGTCCAGACGTGCACCTGGTGCCCGGCCCGCCGCAGCCGCTCGACGTACATGGGGTGGCTGCGGACGATGCGGATCGAGGGGCCGGCGATGCCGACCCCCGCGGGCAGCCGTCCGTCGCGCAGCCGCGGCGAGACGAACTGCATCAGATAGACCGTCGGCAGCGTCGGGGACGCGGCCCGCACGCGGTGCAGCGAGCGCGCCGAGAAGCTCATGACCCGCACCGGGGACTCCTCGGGCGCGGCCGGGGCGTCCAGGCCGAACCGCTTCAGGAGCAGCAGCAGCCGCTCCTCGACCTGGCCCGCCCAGCGCGTGGGGTGCTTGGTCTCGATGGCCAGCTCCACCCGGCGGCCGGCGTCGGCGACCAGCTCCAGCAGCCGCTCCAGGGTGAGGACGGAGGTCTCGGCGGGGTCCTCGGGGCGGTGCTCCCAGTCCGGGTCCTCGGTCCGGGCGCGACCGGCGGGGGTCTTCTTCCAGGACCCGAAGTCCAGGGCGGCGAGGTCGGCGAGCTCCAGGGCGGAGACCGCTCCGCGGCCGTTGGACGTACGGTTGATCCGACGGTCGTGCACACAGACGAGGTGGCCGTCCGCGGTCAGCCGTACGTCACATTCGAGGGCGTCGGCACCGTCCTCGATCGCCTTCCTGTACGCGGCCAGGGTGTGCTCGGGAGCCTCCTCGGAGGCCCCGCGGTGGGCGACGACTTGGATCCGGTGCTGTCGTGCTGGTGTCACCGCGTCATGGTGCCACCGGGACGGGGCAGGCGTCGGGTCGTCGGAGCCTCTGGGCGCCTGAGATGCGGCGCTTGTCATAAGAAGATCCTATATAAAGATGGACCGTGGACGCACAGGCACGGCTTATGGTGCCCTGACGGCCCGTGGGAAAAGCTGGCGGCATACAAAAAGACCGGCACAGCTGCGTGACCGAGGATCGAGGAGAAGAGCTGTGAGCACCGAGAACGAGGGCACTGCGGTCCCCCCGGCCCCGTCCGCACCTCCCGTGCCGGTGGACAGCCCCGCGGCCTCCTCCCAGGCGGAGACCGCCCAGCACCCGCCCACGGCCGCGGACCCGGCACCGCCGCACGCCTCCTCCCCCGGGGCCCCTTCCTCCGCCGTCCCCGGCTCCGCCCCCGACAGCGGCTGGCCGCCCCCGCCCCCGCCGGCCGGCCCGGCGCAGCCCCCGGCGTACGGCGCTCACGGTGCCGACGGTCCGGGCGTCCCCGGCGGCTCCGGTGTTCCCGGCGGTGGTGCTCCGGGCGCCCCCTGGGGCACGCCGTACCAGCAGCCCCAGTCGCCCGGCCCGAAGCGCGGACGCGGCGGCCTGCTCGCCGGCATCCTGGTGGCGGCGCTGGTCGCGGGCGGCCTGGGCGGCGGACTCGGCTACACGCTGGCCAAGAACGACGACAGCTCCGGCTCCACCACCGTCTCCTCCTCCGACGGCGGCGGCGACTTCAAGCGCGACCCCGGCACCATCGCGGCCGTGGCCGCCCAGGCACTGCCCAGCACGGTCACCATCGAGGCGGAGAGCAGCAGTGGTGAGGGCGGCACCGGCACCGGATTCGTCTTCGACACCCAGGGCCACATCGTCACCAACAACCACGTCGTGGCGGACGCGGTGGACGGCGGCAAGCTGACCGCCACGTTCCCCAGCGGCAAGACCTACGACGCCGAGGTCGTCGGCAACGCGCAGGGCTACGACGTGGCGGTGATCAAGCTCAAGAACGCCCCCTCGGGACTCAAGCCCCTCACCCTGGGCAACTCCGACCAGGTCGCCGTCGGTGACTCCACGATCGCCATCGGCGCCCCCTTCGGGCTGTCCAACACGGTGACGACCGGCATCATCAGCGCCAAGAACCGCCCCGTCGCCTCCAGTGACGGCACCGGCAGCCAGGCCTCCTACATGAGCGCCCTGCAGACCGACGCCTCGATCAACCCCGGCAACTCCGGCGGCCCGCTGCTGGACGCCAAGGGCAACGTCATCGGCATCAACTCCGCCATCCAGTCCGCCGGGAACGGCCTGGGCGGCACCAGCCAGTCCGGCTCCATCGGCCTCGGCTTCGCCATCCCGATCAACCAGGCGAAGTACGTCGCCCAGGAACTGATCAAGAACGGCAAGCCCGTCTACGCCAAGATCGGCGCCTCCGTCTCCCTGGAGGACAGCACCGACGGCGCGAAGATCACCGACACCGGCGCGGGCGGCTCCGAGCCGGTCGAGGCGGGCGGCCCCGCCGACAAGGCCGGCCTGAAGCCCGGCGACGTGATCACCAAGCTCGACGACAGGGTGATCGACAGCGGCCCCACCCTGATCGGCGAGATCTGGACCCACAAGCCCGGCGACAAGGTCACCATCACCTACGAGCGCGACGGCAAGACCCGCACGGTCGAACTGACCCTGGGCAGCCGCGTCGGCGACAGCTGACACCACCGCACGGCGCGGCCCGTCGCGAGCGGCGTTTCCGCGGGCGGCCCCGTCGCGGGCGGGGCCCGGCCCACCGCCCCCATGATCCAGCCGATCCCGGTACGCTGTACCCGCTCCGCCCCCGGTGGACGGGGCGAGAGGTGGGTTGCCCGAGCGGCCTAAGGGAACGGTCTTGAAAACCGTCGTGGCGCAAGTCACCGTGGGTTCAAATCCCACACCCACCGCGCAGCGAGACGGCCTCTGACCAGGCGATACGGTCAGGGGCCGTCGTGTTGCGCAGTGTCCGCTGATGACCGTGATTTCCCGCGGCTTACCCCTAGATCGGGCACGGAGGGGGCACAGGCACCTTGGACTGTATGCCGGGGTTTGGTGGGGCCACGTACCACCGGGCCCGTGACCGAGCAGTGCTCGAACGGGAGCCGAGGAGTTCACAGGCGGCGACATCCTCCGCCGCCTCGCCCCCCGCGTCCATGAGCCGAGGCTTCTGCGGATACGCCACTGCCGCACGCGTCGCGCCACCGAGACAGGCCGGATTCTGCTCGACGATCAGGCCGAGGATCTGCATCCGGGCCGAATGATCTGCGCGGCTCGCACCGAAGTGGCCTGCCGGGCTGACCGACGTGCCCCTGCCTGATCTCCGCGCGGGATCACTGGTCCGAGGCCCCTCTCGCGCGCGGGGTGTGCGGGGCAGGGACATGACCGTTCACCTCAGGAGCACGGCCGCGGCTGCGGCCCGCGCTCAGCGTCGTTGCGCGGTCAGCCGGGCCGCCGAGGCGATCGTCGCGCGGGCTTCGCGTTCCGTGAGGCCGGTGCTGCGGGCCGCCTCGACCAGGGAGGCGGTCAGGTCGGCGCCGATGCCGTTCTCGTAGGCGCGGCAGGCCGCCCAGAACAGGCGGGTGTTGCGCTGGCCCTCGTGCGCGGCCAGCACGAACTGGATCAGTCCGTCCCCCTGGCCGCGGTGTTCCGCGGTTGATGGGGAGGACCGCGCGGTGGTGTGCGGAGGCGGCAGCAGCAGCCGCAGCAGGGCGGGCGGGCACGGGGCCGGAGGGAGGTGCGCGGTGCCGGGCGCCGTGCCGTACACCCCGTGCTCGGTGCGGGAGCCGGGGCCGACGAGGTAACCGCCGGCGCCCCGGACGTCGATGCCCGGGGCGAGACGGCCGGCCGAGTTGGGGACGGCGACGTCCGGTGGTCCGCTCAGCCAGAGGTGACGGCCGCCGCTCGGGGTGGTGACGACGACCGTCGCGGGGAGGGTGAACAGGTGCCGCAGGGCGAGTTCCCGCAGTGCCGCCGGGGCGTCCGTGCCCGACTTGGTGTCCAGGTCGATGCCGATCAGGTGGTGCGGGGGCAGGCCGCAGGCGATGCCGTAACCGGTGGCCCAGGGGGCGGCGGCGAAGAGCGCGCGGATGCGGCCGGGGTCGGTGGAGGCGTCGTGGACGCCGTGCCCGAACCGGCCGCACTCGCCGTGGCAGGGCAGGGGCACCGGGTCGAGACGGTGCGGGGAGCGCAGGGCCGGGAGTTTCCTCCGGGACAGGGGGATGACGGCCAGGCCGTGTTCGGCGGCGGACAGGGCGTGGGCGAGGGCCAGCGTCGTGGCCTGCCGGTCGATGGTGGCCATGGATCCATGTTCGTACGTGCGTTCGAAAAAGGGAAGGAGGGGTGGCCGGTGGCGTGCTCGCGCCGAAGCGCCTCAGCTCCCTCCCGCCCCGCACGGACCACCCGCACAGGCCTCCCGCGCACGTCCGCCCCGCGCACGCCCGCCGCTCACACGTCCGCCGGTCCCGGCCGTACGCCCCGCGGCACGCCCGAGGCGGCAGCCCCCAGGGGAAATCCCCCAGGCTCCCTCCTCTCCTCGTCCGCCTTCAGGAGGTGCCGCAACCGCCGTCTCTACAACCTGAGGGGGACTCCGCTTCGGGACCTGCGGGCGATGAGGACGGCGGGGTGGCGAACCTAGCGTTGAGCCATGACCACACTCGTCTGCACCGGCGCCCCGGACGCCGCCACGTGGGCCACGCCGGCCACGCGGACGCTGCCGCACGCCACGTACCCGTCGTTCTCGTCGTACGTGCGGGCCCGTCAGCCGATGCTGCTGCGCACCGCCCGGTCGCTGACCGCGAACCCGTGCGACGCCGAGGATCTGCTGCAGACCGCGCTGACCAAGACCTACGTCGCGTGGGACCGGATCGAGGACCATCGCGCGCTCGACGGCTACGTGCGCCGCGCCCTGCTGAACACCCGCACCTCGCAGTGGCGCAAGCGCAGGGTCGACGAGTTCACCTGTGACGAGCTGCCGGAGCCGGAGCCGGTGTCCGGCGGGAACGACCCGGCGGAGCGGCAGGCGCTGCACGACGCGATGTGGCGGGCGATCCTGCGCCTGCCGGCGCGCCAGCGGGCGATGGTCGTCCTGCGGTACTACGAGGACCTGAGCGAGGCGCAGACCGCCGAGGTGCTCGGCGTCTCGGTCGGCACGGTGAAGTCGGCGGTCTCCCGGGCCCTGGGGAAGCTGCGCGAGGACCCGGAGCTGGAACCGGTCCGATAGCAGTGCGCCCGTCCCACCGCAAGGTGACAAGTTCGTCGAGATCGGTGGCCTTCACCTAGTGACATACCGAGCGGTATGCGGCCAGAATCAGCGCATCTCTTACCGCCGCGTAGGCAATGTCGCCCCCGGGAGGACGCCGTGCTGAGCACCATGCAGGACGTACCGCTGCTGATCTCCAGGATCCTGGCCCACGGGTCCACGATCCACGGATCGTCGCAGGTGATCACCTGGACCGGCGAAGGAGAGCCGCAGCGCCGCTCCTACGCCGAGATCGGCGCCCGCGCCGCACAGCTGGCGCACGCCCTGCGCGAGGACCTCGGCGTCGCCGACGACGACCGCGTGGCCACGTTGATGTGGAACAACGCCGAGCACGTCGAGGCCTATTTCGCCATCCCCTCCATGGGCGCGGTCCTGCACACCCTCAACCTCCGCCTGCCCCCGGAGCAGCTGGCCTGGATCGTCAACCACGCCGCCGACCGGGTGATCATCGCCAACGGCTCCCTGCTGCCGCTGCTCGCGCCGCTGCTGCCGCACCTGAAGACCGTCGAGCACGTCGTGGTCACCGGTCCCGGCGACCGCGGCCTCCTCGCCGGAGCGACCGTGCCGGTCCACGAGTACGAGGACCTGATCGCCGGCAAGCCGACCGCCTACGACTGGCCCGAGCTGGACGAGCGCCAGGCCGCCGCCATGTGCTACACCTCCGGCACCACCGGCGACCCCAAGGGCGTGGTCTACAGCCACCGCTCCGTCTACCTGCACTCCATGCAGGTCAACATGGCCCAGTCGATGGGCCTGACCGACCAGGACACCTCCCTGGTGGTCGTGCCGCAGTTCCACGTCAACGCCTGGGGACTCCCGCACGCCACCTTCATGACCGGCGTCAACCTGCTCATGCCGGACCGGTTCCTGCAGCCCGCCCCGCTCGCCGAGATGATCGAGAGCGAGAAGCCGACCCACGCCGCGGCCGTGCCCACCATCTGGCAGGGCCTGCTCGCCGAGCTGACCGCGAAGCCGCGCGACGTCGCCTCGCTCACCCAGGTCACCATCGGCGGCTCCGCCTGTCCGCCCTCCCTCATGGAGGCCTTCGACAAGCTCGGCATGCGGGTCTGCCACGCCTGGGGCATGACCGAGACCTCGCCGCTCGGCACGGTCGCCCGTCCGCCGGCCCACGCCGTGGGCACCGAGGAGGAGTTCGGCTACCGGCTCACCCAGGGCCGCTTCCCGGCGAGCGTCGAGGCCCGCCTCACCGGTCCCGGCGGCGAGCGCATCCCGTGGGACGGGCAGTCCGCGGGCGAGCTGGAGGTCCGCGGCCCGTGGATCGCCGGCGCCTACTACAACGGCCCCGGCGCCGAGCCGCTGCGCCCCGCCGACAAGTTCAGCGAGGACGGCTGGCTGAAGACGGGCGACGTCGGCACCATCTCCCCCGACGGCTTCCTCACCCTCACCGACCGCGCCAAGGACGTCATCAAGTCCGGCGGCGAGTGGATCTCCTCGGTGGAGCTGGAGAACGCGCTGATGTCCCACCCGGACGTCGCCGAGGCCGCGGTCGTCGCCGTCCCGGACGACAAGTGGGGCGAGCGCCCGCTGGCCACGGTCGTCCTCAAGGAGGGCGCCACCGCGGACTTCGAGACCCTGCGCGCCTTCCTCGCCGACGAGGGCAAGATCGCCAAGTGGCAGCTTCCGGAGCGCTGGACGGTCATCCCGACGGTGCCGAAGACGTCCGTCGGCAAGTTCGACAAGAAGGTGCTGCGCAAGCAGTACGCGGAGGGCGAGCTGGACGTCACCAAGCTCTGACCCGGCTCTGGTCCGGCTCTGGTCCGGCGGCCGCGTCCGCCGGGATGCCGTTCCCCCCGGGCCCTGGCCGTCGTACGGCGCACTCGGCGTCGTACGACGGCCGCCCGCGCGAGGGGGCGGACACGGGGGACGGGCGGAGGAACGGAGGCGGACGCGCGGAGGCGGTGACACGTCCGTGCCCTCACCGCCGTCCCGCGGTCGTCCCCCACCCCAGCAGCAGCCACGCCGCCGCCACCCCGCACACCCCGCCCCAGCCGAAGTGGCTGTAGGCGGAGCCCGCGAGGGCCGAGGCGGCGGCGCCGCCCGCGAAACCCGCCACCACGTACGCGGTGTTGGCGGCGGCCGGGGTGGAGGTGGTGGTCAGGGCCAGGGTCTGGTTGGCGACGTGCGAGGCGACGAGTGCCGCGTGCACCAGCACCGCGGCCACGAACAGTGCCGCGAGGAGATGTCCCCCGGCCCAGAACAGGGGCACGGAAACGGCGGCGAGCAGATACGCGGTGCGCACGACCTTCGCGGCGCCGAACCGGTCCACCAGGCCGCCCGCCAGCGGCGCCACCACGCTCGCGGTGAGCCCGAAGAGGCCGACCAGTCCGGCGGTCGCCGTCGACAGGCCGTACTCGGGGCCGGTCAGCAGCAGCGCCAGCGACGTCCACAGCGCGCTCCACGCGCCGAACATCCCCGCCTGCCTCACGCAGGCCCGCCACAGGTCCGGCGAGCGGCGGACGAGTCCGGGCAGCGCGGCGACACCGCCGAGGAGCGAGCCGGAGCGCGGCCGGTGCTCCGACGGCAGGACGAGTGAGGTGGCCAGGCCCAGGGCGAGGGTGAGGACCGCCGCGCCCGCGAACACCCAGCGCCAGCCGAAGGCCTGCCCGCCGAGCCCGCCGGCGACGCGGGCCGCGACGATGCCGGTGAACAGCCCCGCGATCACCACCGCGACATGGCGGCCCCGGCGCTCGGCGGGGGCGCGTTCGGCGACCAGCGGGACGAGCAGCTGAGGGATGACGGTCGCCGCGGAGGCGACGAGGACGGCGGCGGCGAGGGCGGCGGAGCCGGGCGCCGCAGCGGCGGCGGCCAGCGCGAGCGCCGTGGCGAGGGTGAGGCCGGTGACCAGCCGGCGGCGGTTCACGGTGTCGCCGAGCGGGGCGAAGAGCAGCAGGCCGAGCGCGTAGCCGAACTGCGCGACCGAGGCGATCCAGGCCACGGCGGAGGGCGTGGAGCCGAAGTCGCGGGCGATGAGGGTGAGCAGCGGGGCGGCCAGGTAGATGTTGGCGGCGGTGACCGCGCTGCAGACGGCCAGGAGGATCAGGAACAGGGCGGGGGCGGGGCGGACCGCGGTGCGGGGTCCGGGCGCCCGGGCCTCGGGCGCGGAGGGACCGGGCGCGCCGGGTGCGGCCGATGCGGCGGGTGCGGCGGGTGCGGCGGGAGCGGTGCCGGGGGTGCGGGCGGTGCTGCTCGGTGACGGCATGAGCGGGGACCCTTCGAGCCGACTCTAGTAACCAACCGGTTGGTTGACGGTGGGGGAACAGTCTGCGCCGCCCCCGGATTCCCTGTCAACCAAACGGTTGGTTGCCTCGTCGCGCTACTCTGTTCCCATGGCAGCAAGGGACCCCGAGGCCACCAAGGCCCGGATCTTCGAGGCGGCGGTCGCCGAGTTCGCCCGCCACGGCATCGCGGGCGCCCGCATCGACCGCATCGCGAGCGAGGCCAAGGCCAACAAGCAGCTGATCTACGCCTACTTCGGCAACAAGGCGGCGCTGTTCGCCCACGTCCTCGAGAAGAAGATGCTGGACCTCGCCGCCTCGGTGCCCGTCGACCCGGACGACATCGAGGCCTGGATCGACCGCCTGCTCGACTACCACGCCGCCCACCCCGAGGTGCTGCGCCTGCTCTTCTGGGAGGGCATCGAGTACGGCTCGTCCGAACTGCCCGACGAGGCCGAGCGCCGGGACCACTACGCCCGCAAGGTCGCGGCCCTCGAGGACGGCCGGCGCCGCGGCGTCGTCACCGACGCGATCCCCGCACCCGACCTGCTGCTCCTGCTGACCGCCCTGGCCAACTGGGCCACCGTCGTGCCGCAGATGGCCCGCATCCTGACCGGGCCCGAGGACACCGACCGCGACCGCCTCCGGACGTCGATCAAGGAAGCGGCCCGCAGGCTGGTGGCCCGGTGACCATGGCGGGCGTGACCACCTCGACGGCACCACGACGAGCCTGATCACGACGAGCCTGACCACGGCGACCGCGACCACGACGACCGTGACCACGGCGCGGCGACCGCGGCCGGGCCACCGGCCCGGCCGTCCCGCGTCCGGCTAGTTCGTCCCGATCCGCGCCAGCAGGTCGACGATCCGCGCCTGCACCTCGGCGCTGGTCGACCGCTCCGCCAGGAACAGCACCGTCTCGCCGGAGGCGAGCCGCGGCAGGTCGGCCTGGTCCACGGCGGCCGTGTAGACGACCAGCGGAGTGCGGTTGAGCTGCCCGTTCGCGCGCAGCCAGTCCACGATCCCGGCCCGCCGCCGGTGCACCTGCATCAGGTCCATCACGACCAGGTTCGGCCGGAACTGCCCCGCCAGCGTCACCGCGTCCGTGTCGCTCGCCGCCCGCGCCACCTGCATCCCGCGCCGCTCCAGCGTCGCGGTCAGCGCCAGCGCGATCTCCGCGTGCTCCTCGATCAGCAGCACCCGCGGCGGGTGCTGCTCGCTGTCGCGCGGGGCGAGCGCCTTCAGCAGCACGGCGGGATCGGCACCGTACGCCGCGTCCCGTGACGCCTGGCCCAGCCCGGCCGTCACCATCACCGGCACCTCGGCCGCGACGGCGGCCTGCCGCAGCGACTGCAGGGCGGTCCGGGTGATCGGCCCGGTCAGCGGGTCCACGAACAGCGCGGCGGGGAAGGCCGCGATCTGCGCGTCGACCTCCTCGCGCGAGTGCACGATCACCGGCCGGTAGCCGCGGTCGCTCAGCGCCTGCTGGGTGCTCACGTCGGGCGCGGGCCACACCAGCAGCCGCCGCGGATTGTCCAGCGGCTCCGGCGGGAGCTCGTCGTCCATCGGCTGCGGACGCGGTGTGTCGGCCACCTCCACGGCTCCCCCCGGACCGTCCAGCGGTTCGGGCCCCTCGGCGGCGTTCTCGTCCGGCGCGCCTATGGCGTACGACCGTCCCGCCCCCTCGCTGGCCTGCGCGGACAGCCGCGGCGGCTGGACGGGCGGCACCGGCGGCACCGGCTGGGGCGCGGGCTGCTCGGCCGCCGGATGCGGGCGCCCGGCGGTCGGCTCCGGAGGGGTGCCCAGCTTGCGGCGACGCCCGGAGCCGCCCGGCTGGTGCGGAGCCGGAGTGGCGGTCGAATGCTGGTGCGGAGCGGGAGTGGCGGCCGGCGGCTGCTGCGCCTGCGCGGCCTGCCGGTTGAACGGCACGCCCTGGCCGAGGGTGCGCACGCTGATCGCCCGGCCCTGCGTCGAGTCGGGGTCGACCGGCGCCGTCTCGGCGGGCAGCGGCTGGGCGACCCGCGCGGCGGGGCTCGTGGCCTCGGGCGGCAGGGGGACGGCGGGCGGGGTCGGGTGCAGGGCCTGGGGCACGGAGCCCTGCGCGGGAGCGGCGGCGGGGTGGGCACCGGGAGCCGGTACGGCGGTGCCCGCGCCCGGGGTGTTCCCGTCGGCGGCCGGCCACGGCCGGGGAGCCGGGGTGCCCGCGGCGGGCGTCCCGGGCCCGGCGACCGACTCGGCCGGAAGCGGCTGGCCGGGCAGCGGATGGGCGACCGGCTGGACGGCGGGCATCGCGACCGAGTGCGCCACCGGCTGGGCGGCGGTGACCTGCGCGGGCACCGCGACGTGGCCCGTGCCGGGTGCCGCCTGCGGAGGGACGGTGACGTGCCCGGTGCCGGACACGGCCTGCGGGGGGACGGTCACGTGCCCGGTGCCGGAAGCGGCCTGCGGGGGGACGGTCACGTGCCCGGTGCCGGAAGCGGTGTTCGCCGGGCCCGCCGGTACGGCCTGGCCCTGCGCGGCGGGCAGCGGACGGCCAGGGGGCGGCTCCGGCGCACCGTGGGGGGCACCGGCCTGGCCGGTCCGCGCGGCGTCGGACCGGGCCGGGATCTCCTGCGCGGGCGTCCCGGCCGGCTCCGGCGGCACGGCGACGGCCCGCCGGCGCCGGCCGGTCGGCCCGTTCACGGGGTGCGGCTGCGGCGGGGTGTGGTCGTCGGCCTGGTCGTGCGGCACGGCGTCGTGCCGACCGTGGTCGTCGGCTCCGGGAGCCGCCGGGGCGCCGGACACCGGGGTGACGCCGGGCGGGGTCACCGAGCCGGGAGCGCCGGGAGTGCCCGGCGCCCCTCCCGGGGCGGATTGCCGCGGCACCTGGTGCGGCGACGGCGCGGGAACCGGCCGGCCCGGCCCGCCGGTGAGCGGCTGCGGGCCGGGTACCGGCTGTGCCGCCCCGGCGGCCGGGACGGGGACCGGCATCGGCATCGGCGCGGGGGCCGGCTGTGCGGCGGGGGCACCGGGCGCTCCGGAGGTCTGGGGGCCGGCCGGACCCGGGACGGACCGCGGGACCTGCCCGCCCTGCTCACCGGGCGATACGGACGCGGGCGGCACCTGCCCGGGGAGTCCTTGCCGCCCCGGCGGAACCGGCGGCACGGGCTGCCCCGGCGGAACCGGCGCCACCGGAGGACCCGGCCGGTCCTGCCGGCTCTCCTGCTCCGGCCCGTCGGGCGCCCGGTCCGCGTCGGCCGGCGGCAGGGCGAACACCGTGCGCGGCCCGGCCTCCTGCGCCGCGGCGCGCTCCTGAGCCGCCGCCAGGGCCCGGCGACGGCGCCCCGTCGGCTGGATGTCCTTCTCCGCCGCGGCGGGCAGCGCGGGCGGCAGGGCGTGCTGTTCCTCGGGGCCGCGCCGGGCCCGGCGGCCACCGGGCGCGGGGACGCCCTGCGGCGGAACGGTCCCGCCCAGGCCGGTGCCCGCGGCGGCGGTGCCCGCGGCGTGCTCGTCGGCGGTGACGACGGCGCCCTCGGCCACCCCGGCGGCGGCCCGCGCCGCGTCCTCCGCGGCCCGGCCGCGCCGGCGGCCCGTGCCGCTGCCGGGCTCCGGCGACTCGGCGGCGGGCGGTTCGGCGGGGGCGGGCGGCTCGGCCTCCCCGGCCGCCGCTCGCCTGCGCCGCCGGCCGGTGGGGGCGGGGGCGGGCCGCTCAGGACCGGCCTCCGCGGCGCCGTCCGCCGTACCGGGCAGGTCGGCGTCCAGGAAGGCGTCCGTGGAGGCCCGGCGGGCCCGTCGCCGTCCGCCGCCGGAGGTCCGCTCGGCAGCCGGGACGGCGTCGTCCTCGGGAGCGGGAGCGGGTGCGGACACGGCACCCGCGCCCCCGCCGAGCGGCACTTCGAGCACGTAGGCGCTGCCGCTCATGCCCGGCACCTCGTGCGTCTGGAGCACACCGCCGTGTGCCCGCACGATGCCGCGCACGATCGGCTCGTGCACCGGGTCGCCCCCGGAGTACGGCCCGCGCACCTCGATCCGTACGACCTCGCCCCGCTGCGCCGCCGCGACCACGACGGTGTTGTCCAGATAGCCGCCGGCCGACACCGGGGAGTTCCCGGTCGCGTCGACCCCGGCGACGTCGGCGACGAGGTGCGCGAGCGCGGTCGCCAGCAGCGCCGCGTCGACCTCGGCCTCGATGGGCGGGGCGTGCACCGCGAACTGCACCCGTCCCGGCCCGATCAGCTCCACGGCCCCGTCGACACCGGTGGCGACCACGGCGTCCAGCATCACCTTCGTCCGGGTGATTCCGCCGCCGCCGGAGTCGAGGCGCTGGTAGCCGAGGACGTTGTCGATCAGCGTGGTGATGCGGGAGTACCCGGCGGACAGGTGGTGGAGGACCTGGTTGGCCTCCGGCCACAGCTGGCCGGCGTCGTCCGCGGCGAGGGCGGACAGCTCCCGGCGCAGTTCGTCGAGGGGCCCACGCAGGGAGGTGCCCAGCAGGGTGAGGAGCTGCTCGTACCGTCCGGCCAGTGCCTCGTAGCGGTCCTTCTCCCGCTCGGCGAGCGCGGCGTACCGATCCTCGCCCGCGGCCAGCTCCTCCGCGTGCCGCTCGCGCAGCTCCTCCAGCTCGGTGACGTGCTGCTGGCGCAGCGCGGTCAGGTCGGAGGCGTGGCTCTCGGCGAGCCGCTCCAGCTCCTCCGCGTGCCGCTGCTCGGCCGCCTCCTTCTCCTCCACCAGCGCGTCGTACGGCCGCCGGTCGAGGAACGTCATCACCGCGCCGACCAGCTGGTCGCCGTCGCGCACCGGCGCGGTGGTCAGGTCGACCGGCACCTTGTCGCCGCTCTTGGACCACAGCACCTGGCCGCGCACCCGGTGCTTGCGCCCGGACCGCAGGGTGTCGGCGAGCGGGGACTCGTCGTACGGGAAGGGGGAGCCGTCGGCGCGCGAGTGCAGGAAGAGGTCGTGGAGCTGCTTGCCGCCGAGGTCGCTGGCCCGGTAGCCCAGGATCTGCGCGGCGGCCGGGTTGACCAGGACGATCCGCCCGTCGGTGTCGGTGCCGACGACGCCCTCTCCCGCGGCCCGCAGGATCATCTCCGTCTGCCGCTGCGAGCGGGCCAGCTCGGCCTCGGTGTCGACGGTGCCGGACAGGTCGCGGACGACCAGCATCAGCAGCTCGTCGCCGGTGTGGCCGTAGCCGTCGTAGGCCTGCTGGCCGCTCTCCAGGTTCGCGGACGTGACCTCGACCGGGAACTCGGTTCCGTCGGTGCGGCGGGCCGTCATCCGGGTCGGCTTGGTCCGCCCGCGCGGGTCCATGTGGTCGGGCCGCCGCATGGAACCGGGGATGAGCTTGGAGTCGAACTGGGGCAGCAGGTCCAGCAGCCCGCGCCCGACCAGGGCGGTGCCCGGCGCCTCGAAGGCCTCCAGGGCGATGGCGTTGGCGTTGACCACGGTTCCGTTGGCGTTGACCAGGACCAACGCGTCGGGCAGCGCGTCGAGTATGGCTGCGAGGCGAGCAGCGCCTCGGGGTGGCCTGCTGCTCACGAGACGCTTCCTCCCTGTTACCGCACCTTGCCGACCGCTCGGGCCATCTTGCCAACCGGCCCGCGGCGTGTCACGCGAGGGAGTCTAAGGGCTGGGGTCGCCCTCGCGACGCGGGATCGGGGAGAGGTCGCCCCACGCGGTGAGGCCCGCCGGCCACCCCCGCGGCAAGGAGCACATCACCGCGTACGTCCGCGCCCATGCGCCCTTCTCGTCACCTGCGCAGGACGTTCACACCGCGCCCCTGCCCCTCGCTCGCATCGGGCAGGAACGGGACGAGCCGGTCCCAGCGGTCGATCTCGCAGCCGTTGCTGCGGTCGAACGCGGCGTCGACGGGGCGTCCGGCCCAGGTGCCGGTGACACGGGCGGTCGCGGTGCCGCCGTACCGCATGGTGCAGAGGGCGTCCCCGGCGACGGGCGCGAAGGCGTCGCTGCCCCACCGGGTGTTGCGGTCGAGCGCCCGGCAGGCCCCGGCCGGGTCCGGATGGCTGCCCCGGCTCGGGTGGCAGTCCAGCTCGTAGGTCCCGTCCGCGTCGCCGCCCGCGTCGCGGACGGTGACGGTCAGGTGGTGATCGCCGGGGTGGTGCCCGCCGGCGGACCGGTCGGGGCCGTGCGGCGGTGGCGGCAGCGCGGGGGACGGGACGGCGTGGGCGGCGGACGGCGCGGCGGAGAACGCGCCGAGCGCGGCGAGGGAAGCGCCGGCGGCGACGATCAGCCGCCGCACGGCGTGCGGGGTGGTGGCGTGCGGCATGACCTGGACAACGCCCCGGGCGTCCGTATGTTGCGTCCGGCCCGCCGACTCCGCCCGCACCGGCCCACGCGGGGCGGCCACACGGGCGGTCACACGGGGCGGCCACACGGGGCGGTCACACAGGGCGGCATGCGGTACGACGGCACCGCGACCGCCCGTGTCACCGGCGCCCGGGGCCTCCGCCCGCCCCGCGCCGGCCGGCCCCGCGCCCGCGGTCTCGAGCTCCGGCGACGCACCGGGAAGCCCTTTGCCCTGCGGCCCGGCTGCCTAGTACCGTGGGGGGCGATTGGTGACAGCGCGCTCGACTGTGTCATCATCTGCACGCACCACTCGCGTTCGCGCGGGCGGCTGTGCTGGAGGCGTCGCCTAGTCCGGTCTATGGCGCCGCACTGCTAATGCGGTTTGGGCCTTAAAGCCCATCGAGGGTTCAAATCCCTCCGCCTCCGCGCAAGATCACCGAAACCCCGGTCCTCACGGACCGGGGTTTCGTCGTTCACGGCTCCTGCGGGAGCCCTCCCGGCGGCTCCGCCCCATCCCGTCCCATCCCGCCCCGACAGACATTTCCGCAGGTCAGACGGGGTAGACCAATCGGATTTCACATGACGGCGGCAGTCATGTAATGTTCTTCCTGTCGCCGCGAGCGGGCCGGAAGGAACGAAAGCGGCGGAAAAAAGAACAAGCACTCGTAGCTTAACGGATAGAGCATCTGACTACGGATCAGAAGGTTGCAGGTTCGAATCCTGCCGAGTGCACACAGATCAGAGGCCCCGGAGCGATCCGGGGCCTCTGGCGTTTCGGGGCGTCGGAGCGACAGAGCAGCGCCGCTTGTCCACAGAAGCCGTCGATCAGGCTGTGGATAACTGGAGTTGCTGTGGATCAAACCTGACAGGCGTATTTCGGGTGCGTGATCCGTGTCTCTCGCGGCACCCTGTCCGCATGGATGAGAGACGCACCGTGAAGGTGTCGAAGTACCTCTCGAAGCATCTGCGGCATCAGCCGGAGCGGATCGGGCTGAAGCCCGACAGCGGGGGATGGGTCGAGATCGACACGCTGATCGCGGCCGCCGCGGCGCACGGGTTCCGTTTCACGCGGGCGGAGCTCGACCATGTGGTCGCCACCAACGACAAGCGGCGCTTCGCCGTCGAGGGTTCACGGATCCGCGCCAGTCAGGGCCATAGCATCGAGGTCGACCTGGGGCTCCCGGTGGCCACCCCGCCGCCGTACCTCTTCCACGGGACCGTGGCCCACAGCCTGGACGCGATCCGTGCCGAGGGACTGCGCGCCATGAACCGGCACGACGTGCACCTCTCGGCGGACCGCGAGACCGCGGCGCGTGTCGGTGCCCGCCGGGGACGGCCCGTGGTGCTCACGGTGGACGCGGGCGCCATGCACCGCGACGGTCATGAGTTCCGGGTCAGCGCCAACGGAGTCTGGCTGACCCGCGTCGTACCGCCGCCCTACCTCCGCTTTCCGGAGGGGCACTAGCCAGCAGGACCGCGTCGTCGAGCCGGCACGTTCGAGGAACGGCGGCAGGACCCCGACGCCCGGTCCGCGGACGGCATCCAGACCGTGAGCGCCGGTCACCGTTTCACGTGAAACACCACGGCCCGCTTAGGCTCGGTGGCATGAGTCTGCGCCTGAGCACCGTCATCCTCCCGTACCGCCGCTGGCACGAAGGCACCAAGGAGGCATGGCAGCGTGCCGAGCAGCTCGGCTTCCACACCGGCTACACCTATGACCACCTGTCCTGGCGCAGCTTCCGCGACGGGCCCTGGTTCGGCGCCGTGCCGACCCTGACCGCCGCCGCGGCCGTGACCCGGCGACTGCGCCTGGGCACCCTGGTGACCTCGCCGAACTTCCGCCACCCGGTGACCCTTGCCAAGGAACTGATCTCCCTCGACGACATCTCCGGCGGCCGGATCACCCTCGGGGTCGGCGCGGGCGGCACCGGCTTCGACGCGACCGCGCTCGGCCAGGAGCCCTGGACCCCGCGCGAGCGCGCCGACCGCTTCGGCGAGTTCGTACCGCTGCTGGACCGGCTCCTCACCCAGGAGTCGGTCTCGTACGAGGGCGACTTCTACTCGG
This sequence comes from Streptomyces glaucescens, assembly GCF_000761215.1. Classification (GTDB taxonomy): domain Bacteria; phylum Actinomycetota; class Actinomycetes; order Streptomycetales; family Streptomycetaceae; genus Streptomyces; species Streptomyces glaucescens_B. Next base: position 3,811,345 of record NZ_CP009438.1, read on the forward strand.
CGCACGAGGCCCGCAACATCCCCGGCTGCGTGCAGCGTCCCCGGCTGCCCTTCGCCGTCGCCGCCACCGGCCCGCGAGGACTGAAGCTCGCCGCCCGGTACGGGCAGGCCTGGGTCACCACGGGCGACCCGAAGCTGTACGAGACCGGCACGCCCGAGCAGTCGGTCCAGGCCCTTCGCGGGCAGGTCGAGAAGCTCGCGGACGCGTGCGCGGCGATCGGACGTGACGTGACCGCGCTCGACAAGGTGCTGCTCACCGGATTCACCCCGGACCGTGGCCGTCCCCTGGAGTCCCTGGACGCCTTCGTCGATTTCGCCGGACGGCACCGGGAGCTGGGCTTCACCGAGATCGTCGTCCACTGGCCCGTCCCCGACTCGGACTTCGCCGCGGACCAGAAGGTGTTCGAGCGCATCGCCATGGAGGCGCCGGCCCAGCTGGCCTGAGAGGACGGTGTGTGACCGGATGGACAGTGACGGTGACCACTCAGATGTGCGGAGTCCCGCACGGTCGTGCGGGCATATGCGGGAGAATGGCCGGGTGACCTCAGCGACTCGACAGCCCGAGACCCCGGCCGCCGCGATACCGCCCCGGCTGATCGCCACCGACCTGGACGGCACGCTGCTGCGCGACGACAAGTCGGTCTCCCCACGGACGATCGCCGCCCTCGCGGCCGCCGAGGAGGCGGGCATCGAGGTCTTCTTCGTCACCGGCCGCCCGGCCCGCTGGATGGACGTCGTCAGTGATCATGTCCACGGCCACGGCCTGGCGATCTGCGGCAACGGCGCCGCCGTGGTCGACCTGCACGGCGGCCCCGGCACGCACCGCTTCGTGAAGGTGCGGGAGCTGGCCCGGGAGAACGCGCGGGACGCCGTACGGCTGCTGCGGGAGTCGGCACCGGGCACGGTCTTCGCGGTGGAGCAGACGTACGGCTTCTACCAGGAGCCGGACTATCCCAAGCTGCACATGGAGGTGCCGGACGCGCTCGCGCCCGCCGAGCACCTGCTCGCCTCGGACGCGCCGGGTGCCGGCGAGCCCGTGCTCAAGATCCTCGCCTACCACCCCACCCTCGATCCGGACGCCTTCCTGACCCTGGCCCGCCTCGCCATCGGCGACCGCGCCAACGTCACCCGCTCCAGCCCCAGCGCCCTGCTGGAGATCAGCGGCCCGGGCGTCTCCAAGGCCAGCACGCTCGCGCTCTGCTGTGCCGAGCGCGGCATCTCCCACGAGGAGGTCGTCGCGTTCGGGGACATGCCGAACGACGTCGAGATGCTCACCTGGGCAGGGCAGTCGTACGCGATGGGCAACGCGCACCCCGACGCCGTCGCGGCGGCGTCCGGCCGTACCGCCGCGAACAACGAGGACGGCGTGGCGGTGGTGATCGAGCGGCTGCTCGCGGAGCGCGGCCACACGCTCTCCGAGCGGACCGGCCACCGGCTCGACGGCTGAGCGGACACACGCCAGGGCGTGCCTGCGACGTCCCTTCTGCCCGGCGACGCCCGGCCTAGCCGATCCGGACCCCGCGGGCCGCCAGCCAGGGCACCGGATCGAGCCCCGAGCCCAGCTCGCGGGTGACCCGGACCTCGAAGTGCAGGTGCGGGCCGGTGGAGTTGCCGGTGGTGCCGGACTGGCCGATCCACTGGCCCGTCCCCACCCGCTCGCCCTGGTCCACGGCGATGGACGCGAGATGGGCGTACTGCGTGTAGTAGCCGCCCCGGTGCTCGAGCACGACCTCCATGCCGAAGGCACCCCCGCAGGACACCTTGACGACCTTGCCCGCGCCGACCGCCCGCACCGGTGTGCCGATCGGCACCGCGAAGTCCTGCCCGGTGTGCCGGTGGGCCCACCGGGCACCGCCGCTGCCGAACGAGGCGGACAGCGTGTACGTCTCCACCGGCGCCACCCACGCGGTCGTGTAGGACGTCTCCGGCTGGTCCAGCCGTACCGCACCCCGGCAGCTGCCCGCCGCGGCCGAGACGTCCGCCTCGCCCTGGAGGCGGGTGCGCGCCTCCTGCAGCTTCCGCTCGATGGACGCCTTCATCGCCGCGAGTTCGGCGTTCCGCTCCTCCAGCGCCCGCCAGGCCGCCTCGGCCCTCGCCTCGTCGGCGGCGAGCCGGGCCTGCGCGCGACGGCTCTTGGCGATCGCGTTGTTCACCGCGAGCTCGGCCTGTGACAAGGCGTGCTGACCGCGCATGAGCTCCTCCGGGCTGCCGGCGAGGACGAGCCGCGCGGCGATCGGCAGTCCCCCGCCGTCCCGGTACTGGGCGCGGGCGATCCGCCCCAGATCCTCGTGGAGCACGGCGATCTCCCGCCGCTGGTCCTCCAGCAGCCCTTCCAGCCGGCGGGCCTCCGCCCGCTGTGCCTCGGCCTCGTGCCGTCCCCGCTCGTACTGCTGGGTGGCCACCGCCGCGTCCCGGTACAGGCGGGCCACCCGGGTGCCGGTTCCCGTGCCGGAGCCGTCGGCGCCCCCGGTCACACCGTCGCCGACGGAGGGGTCTCCGGGCCGGGCGGCGAGCACGGCCAGCGCGCACACGAGCAGGGCGCAGAGCACGGGATGACGACGAGGTGACAGCATGTCAGCGATCGTGTCCCGCGCCCGGCTCGGGGGCCTGTTCTGCTCGTACGCATGGGGGACGGGCGGGCCCGGATGGAGCAGTCCCCCGGGTGGATGACGGTCCGTCAGCCGACGGAGGCGGCCGCCGGGTGCTCCGCCGTCGACTCCCTCGCCAGCATCTCGCGCAGCGGTCCGTCCGCCGCGGCCAGCTCCGCGTACGTCCCGCGCTGCACCACCCGGCCCGCGTCCAGCACCAGCACCTCGTCCACGTCCTGGAGCCCGGCCAGCCGGTGGGTGATCAGCAGCGTCGTCCGGCCCGCGGTGGCGGCCAGCAGATCGGCGGTGAGGGCGTCGGCGGTCGGCAGGTCCAGATGCTCGGCCGGCTCGTCCAGGACGAGCACCGGGAAGTCGGCGAGCAGCGCCCGCGCGAGGGCCAGCCGCTGCCGCTGACCGCCCGAGAGCCGGGCCCCGTGCTCGCCCACGAGGGTGTCCAGCCCGTCGGGCAGGCTGTCGGCCCACTCCAGCAGCCGGGCCCGGGCGAGCGCGGCACGCAGCTCGTCCTCCGTCGCGTCCCGCCGGGCGAGCAGCAGGTTCTCCCGCACGGTGCTGTCGAAGAGGTGCGCGTCCTGGGCGCTCAGCCCGACCAGACGCCGTACGTCGTCGCCGTCGAGGGCGTACGCGTCCACCCCGGCCAGCGTGTATCCGCCCGAGCGGGCGTCGAGGAACCGCAGCAGCACCTGCGCCAGGGTCGTCTTGCCGGACCCGGAGGGGCCGACGACCGCGATCCGGCGTCCCTGGTGCAGCGTCAGGTCGACTCCGGCGAGAGCGTCCCGGTCCTGGCCGGAGTGGCGGGCGGACAGGTCGCGCAGGGCCAGCGGGAACGGCGTCGCGGGCGCACTCCGGGGCCGCTCCGGCTCCCGCACCGGCCCGGGCGCGTCCAGCACCTCGAACACGCGCTCCGCGCTCCGCGCCACCCGCTGCCGGTACTGCACCGCCGACGGCAGCCCCAGGACGGCCTCGAAGGCGGCCAGCGGAGTGAGCACGACGACGGCCAGGGCGATGCCGCTCAGCCGCCCGTCGGCCACCGCCCGGACGCCCGTGAGCGCGGCGGCGGTGACGGTCAGTCCGCAGATCAGCGCGGTCAGGCCGGCGCCGAGGGCGGTGGCGGTGGCCGCGCGCGAGGCGATCCGGGTCAGCTCGGCGTCGGCCCGCCGGGTCCTCGCGGTACGGGTGGGCAGGGCACCGGCGACGGTCAGTTCCGCGGTGCCGGTGAGCAGGTCGGCCACGTGTGTCGCGAGCGCGCCGCGGGCGGGGGCGAGGCGCCGCTCCGCACGGCGGGCCACGGCACCGGTGAGCAGCGGGACTCCGGCGCCGGAGGCCAGCAGGCCGGCGGCGAGGACGGCCCCGGCCTCGGGCAGCAGCCAGGCCGTGAAACCGGCCGAGACCGCGCAGACCACGACGGCGGACCCGGCGGGGAGCAGCCAGCGCAGCCAGTAGTCCTGGAGCGCGTCGACGTCGGCGACGAGCCGGGAGAGGAGGTCGCCCCGGCGGGTGGTGCGCAGACCGGCGGGGGCCAGCCGTTCCAGCCGCCGGTATACGGCCACCCTGGTGTCGGCCAGCATCCGCAGCACCGTGTCGTGCGACACCAGCCGCTCGGCGTACCGGAACACCGCCCGGCCGATCCCGAAGGCCCGCGTCGCCGTCACGGCCACCATCAGATACAGCACGGGCGGCTGCTGGGACGCCCGTGAGATGAGCCAGCCGGAGGTGGCCATCAGTCCGACGGCACTGCCGAGCGCGAGGCTCCCGAGCAGCAGCGCGAGGGCGAGCCGGCCGCGTCGGGCGCGGGAGAGGACGCGGACGCGGGCGAGCACACCGGTGGGTGCGCCGGCCTGCTGGGACGTGGCCGCGTCGCACTCCGCCGGACCGGCCGCGGCCACGGCTGCCGTGTCGTCGGAAGCGACACGCGGCTCCGGTTCCGTACCGGCGCGGCGGGGTGCGGGCACCGCCGTGGACGGGGGCGGGGGCGCCACCGAGCGGACGGGCCCGGCGTCCGGTGCGTCCAGCCGTACGACCCGGTCCGCCACGTCCAGCAGCGCCGGCCGGTGCACCACCAGCAGCACGGTGCGTCCGGCGGCGAGGCGCCGGACCGCCGCGACGATCTCCGCCTCCGTGGCACCGTCGAGCGCCGCCGTCGGCTCGTCCAGCAGCAGCACGGGCCGGTCGGCGAGAAAGGCCCGGGCCATGGCGAGCCGCTGGCGCTGGCCGGCGGACAGGCCGGCACCGTCCTCGCCCAGGACCGTGTCCGTCCCCTGCGGGAGGGCCTCGACGAACTCCAGTGCGCCCGCGTCCCGCAGCGCCCGGCGTACGGCGTCGTCGTCGGCGTCGGGGCGGGCCAGGCGGACGTTCTCGGCGATCGTCCCGGCGTACAGATGGGGCCGCTGCGGCACCCACGCGACGCGCGAGCGCCACTCCTCCAGGTCGACGCCGGTGAGATCGGCTCCTCCGACGCGCACCCGGCCGCCGGTGGGCCGTACGAAGCCGAGCGCGACGTCGAGCAGCGTGGACTTGCCGGCACCGCTCGGGCCGACGAGGGCGACGGTCTCACCGGGCCGCACGGTGAGGGAGACGCCGGAGACCGCGTCCGTCACGCGGCCCGGGTGCCGGACGGTCACGTTCTCGAAGGTCAGCGGGCCGGCCGGGACGGCGCCGGTGCCCGAGGCCGGTACCCGGGTCTCCAGCACCGAGAAGATCTCCTCGGCGGCCGCCAGGCCTTCCGCCGCCGCGTGGTACTGGGCGCCGACCTGCCGCAGCGGCAGATAGGCCTCGGGGGCGAGGACGAGGATCACCAGGCCGGTGTACAGGTCCATCTCGCCGTGCACGAGTCGCATGCCGATCGTCACGGCGACCAGAGCCACCGAGAGGGTGGCCAGCAGTTCCAGCGCGAAGGACGACAGGAAGGCGATGCGCAGGGTGCGCAGGGTCGCCTGGCGGTACTCACCGGTGATGCGCTTGATCGACTCGGCCTGGGCCTTGGCCCGGCCGAACACCTTCAGCGTCGGCAGCCCCGCGACGACGTCCAGGAAATGACCGGACAGCCGGGACAGCAGCCGCCACTGACGGTCCATCCGGGACTGGGTGGCCCAGCCGATCAGCACCATGAAGAGCGGGATGAGAGGCAGGGTGCCGACGATGATCGCCGCCGACACCCAGTCCTCGGTGACGATCCGCGCCAGCACCGCCACCGGCACCACCACCGCGAGCCCCAGCTGGGGCAGGTAGCGGGCGAAGTAGTCGTCGAGCGCGTCGATCCCCCGCGTCGCCAGGGCCACCAGCGAGCCGGTGCGCTGTCCGCTCAGCCACCCCGGGCCGAGCGCGGCCGCTCGGTCCAGCAGCCGTCCTCGCAGCTCGGACTTCACTGCCGCGCCGGCCCGGTGCGCGGCCAGCTCGGTGAGCCAGGCGACCAGGGCGCGGCCGCACCCGACGGCCAGCAACAGCAGGAGCGGTGTGCGCAGCTCGGTGCTCGACAGTCCGTCCTGGAAGGCGCCGACCACCGTCTCGGCGATGAGCATCGCCTGCGCGACGACCAGCCCGGCGCCGACGGCACCCAGGCCGACGACCGCCACCAGGAAGAACCGGGTGGCACGGGCGTGGCGAAGCAGCCGTGGATCGATCGGTTTCACGTGAAACACACCTCAGTGCGCGGCTCGGGGGGCGGCGTGGGCGTCGGGCGCGAGGTGCTGGGTGCCGATCCGCTTGCGGAACACCCAGTACGTCCAGCCCTGGTACAGCAGCACCACCGGGGTGGCGACGACCGCAAGCCAGGTCATGATCTTCAAGGTGTAGGCGCTGGACGAGGCGTTGGTGACCGTCAGGCTCCAGTCCGGGTTCAGCGTCGACGGCATGACGTTCGGGAAGAGCGTCAGGAAGAGCATGGCCACGGCGGCCACGATGGTGAGCCCCGACAGGGTGAAGGCCCAGCCCTCACGCCCCGCCCGGGTGGCCGCCAGCGCGGTGACGAGCGAGGCGACGGCCACCACCATGGCGACGAGCGAGGCACCGTCGCCGTTCTCCACCTGCGTCCACAGCAGGAAGAGCACGGCCAGGACAGCGGTCACCAGGCCGACGCGCAACGCCAGCCCCCGGGCTCGCTCCCGGATCTCCCCGACCGTCTTGAGCCCGACGAACACCGTGCCGTGGAAGGTGAACAGCGACAGCGTCACGAGACCGCCGAGCAGCGCGTACGGGTTGAGCAGGTCACCGACGGTACCGACGTACTCCAGTTCCCGGTCGATCTTCACGCCCCGGACGATGTTGCCGAAGGCCACGCCCCACAGGAACGCCGGCAGCAGCGAGGTCCAGAAGATCGCGGTCTCCCAGTTGCGCTGCCAGTGCTCCTCGGGCCGCTTGACCCGGTACTCGAAGGCGACACCGCGGATGATCAGGCAGACCAGGATGAGCAGCAGGGGCAGGTAGAAGCCGGAGAAGAGGGTGGCGTACCACTCGGGGAAGGCGGCGAAGGTCGCGCCACCCGCGGTGAGCAGCCAGACCTCGTTGCCGTCCCAGACCGGGCCGATCGTGTTGATCAGCACCCGCTTCTCGGGCCGGTCCCGGGCCAGCAGCCTGGTGAGGATGCCGACGCCGAAGTCGAAGCCCTCCAGGAAGAAGTAGCCGGTCCACAGGACGGCGATCAGTACGAACCAGACGTCGTGGAGTTCCATGACTGTGCGGCTCCCTCGGCCTAGTAGGAAAAGGCCATCGGCTTGTCGGCGTCACGGACGTCGCCGCCGATCTTCGTGGGCGGGTTGAGGTCGGCCTCGGTCAGCTCGGGCGGGCCGGCCTTGACGTACTTCACCAGCAGCTTGACCTCGATCACCGCGAGCACGGCGTACAGCGTGGTGAAGGCGATCATCGAGGTGAGGACCTCGGCGGTGGAGACACCGGGGGACACCGCGTCCCTGGTCTGGAACACGCCGTAGACGACCCACGGCTGGCGGCCCATCTCGGTGAAGATCCAGCCCCAGGAGTTGGCGATCAGCGGGAAGCCCATCGTCCACACGGCGAGCAGCCAGTACCACCGGGTGAGCTTGGTGCCGAGCGGCTTCTTCAGCAGCACCAGGCGCGGCACCTCGTCGTCGCCGGTGCGGTGGACGGCCGGCAGCAGGAACTTCTTGCGGGTCAGCCACAGGCCCAGCAGCCCGAGGGAGAAGGAGGCCATGCCGAAGCCGATCATCCAGCGGAAACCCCAGTAGGCGACGGGCACGATGGGCTTGTAGTCGCCCGGCCCGAACTGCTCCCGCAGGGCCTCGTTGGTGTCGTTGATGCCGGGCACGTACGACTCGAAGTCGCTGTGGGCGAGGAAGGACAGCAGGCCCGGGATCTCCAGGGCCACCTTGTTGTGCCCCTCGTCGACGTCTCCGTAGGCGAACACGGAGAACGGCGCGGGCTTCTCGCCGTCCCACAGGGCCTCGGCGGCGGCCATCTTCATCGGCTGCTGCTCATACATGACCTTGCCGAGGGTGTCGCCGCTGACCGCGGTGAACAGTCCGCCGACCGCCAGGGTGACGAGGCCGAGCCGGAGCGAGGTCCGCATCACCGGGATGTGCTTCTTGCGCATCAGGTGGAAGGCGGCGATGCCGGCCATGAAGGCGCCCCCCGTGAGGAAGGCGGCCGAGAAGCTGTGGAAGACCTGGTTGAGGGTGGTGTTCTGGGTGAGGACCGCGAAGAAGTCGGTCAGCTCGGCGCGGCCCTTCTCCTCGTTGATCCGGTAGCCGACCGGGTGCTGCATCCACGAGTTCGCCGCGAGGATGAAGTACGCCGACAGCAGCGTGCCGATCGAGACCATCCATATGCAGGCCAGGTGGATCCTCTTGGGCAGCTTGTCCCAGCCGAAGATCCACAGGCCGATGAAGGTGGACTCGAAGAAGAAGGCGATCAGGGCCTCGAACGCGAGGGGCGCTCCGAAGACGTCACCGACGAAGCGGGAGTAATCGGACCAGTTCATGCCGAACTGGAACTCCTGCACGATGCCGGTGACCACACCCATCGCGATGTTGATCAGGAAGAGCTTGCCCCAGAACTTCGTCGCCCGGAGGTACTTCTCCTTCTCCGTGCGCACCCAGGCCGTCTGAAGGCCGGCCGTGAGGGCGGCGAGCGAGATCGTCAGGGGAACGAACAGAAAGTGGTAGACGGTGGTGATGCCGAACTGCCAACGCGCCAGAGTCTCGGGCGCCAAAGCCAATTCCACGTCGTCAGTCTCCTTACCTCGCCGTGGACCGCGGCAGTCTGCCCCTCTTGTCACGTACAAACGGGATCAACCGGGACACGCTTGTGAACGCGTTCACATTCACAAGTAATTATGACGCACTGATTTTCGGCCTGGACAGGGGGGTCCCTCCTTGGCCGTTGCGTCAACCCCTTGGCAGCAACTTCAACGTCTTGTTGAATTGCGCGCCATGCACACACAGCACTCACCGGCACACACAGAGACGCAGCCCCGGACCCGCATCCTCATCTCGTGGCCCACGGGACACCTCACCGCCACCCTCGACGACACCCCGACGACCCAGGCGCTCACCAAGGCCCTGCCGCTCGCCTCCACCGCCCGCACCTGGGGCGAGGAGGTCTACTTCGACACCGGTGTCGCCGTTTCACGTGAAACCGGCGCCCGCCAGGTCGTCGAACCGGGCACGGTCGCCTTCTGGACCGACGGCGACGCCCTGGCCCTCCCCTACGGCCCCACCCCGATCTCGCGGGGCGACGAATGCCGCCTCGCCAGCCCCTGCAATGTCCTCGGCGCCCTCGACGGTGACCCCCGTCTGCTGGCCACCGTGCGCAACGGCGACCCCATCCGGGTGGAGTTGGTGCACGAGTAGCCGAGCCCCCGCCGGTCCGAGGTGCCGCACCACCCGGACGGGCGTCCAATGGAAGAGTCGGAGACACCGCCTGGCACACCGGCCGGAGACCGCAGGCATGGAACCCACCCCAGCGGGGGCGGGGGGAAAGAGCAAGGCCGCAGCAGGGGGACTGCGACGGCTCGGAGAGTGGTGCGCCCACCACTTCGTGATCGTCATCGTGGCCTGGCTGGTCGCGCTGGTCGCCGTCCAGGCCCTCAACCGCGCCTACGGCGGAACCTACTCCGACGACTTCTCCCTGTCGGGCGTACAGTCCGAGCAGGGTCTCGACGTGCTGAAGCAGCACGACCCCGAGGCCGGCGGCTACAGCAGCCAGATCGTCCTCCACGACGACCGGCAGCCGCTCACCGCGCTCGGTCCGGACATCTCCACCACGGTCGCCGACCTGCAGAAACTCCCCCACGTCCTGGCAGTCCAGAACCCGCTGTCGGTGACGTCCTCCACGGTCGGCCCGGTTTCGGAGGACGGCAGGACCGCCTACATCACCGTCCGCTTCGACGTCCAGCCCTCCACGCTCGGCGACGACTACCTCGACGGTGTCGACAGCGCCGTACAGCCACTGCGCGCGGCCGGCGCGGACGTCGAGTACGGCGGCCCGCTCGGGGAGCTGGCCCGGCCCGACCCGGACGACCGGCTCAGCGAGCTGATCGGCTTCGCGGTCGCCATCGTCGTCCTGCTCGTCGGCTTCGGCAGTGTCCTCGCCGCCGGACTGCCCCTGGTGACCGCGCTCCTCAGCGTCATCGGCGGCCTCGGCTGCCTCGGGCTGCTCGCCACGGCATTCACCTTCGCGACGGTCTCACCGACCCTGGCCACCATGATCGGTCTCGGCGTGGGCATCGACTACGCCCTCTTCCTGCTGACCCGTCACCGCCAGAACCTCATGGACGGCGCCGACCCGGCCCGGGCCGCCGGACATGCGACCGCCACCAGCGGACGCGCCGTCCTGATCTCCGGCACCACCGTGATCATCGCGCTGCTCGGCCTGTACGCATCCGGCGTGACGTTCATCGGAAAACTGGGACTCGCCGCCGCCGTCACGGTGGTCACCGCCGTCCTCGGCGCACTCACCCTCGTCCCCGCCCTGCTGGGGCTGATCGGACGGCGGATCGACCGCTACCGCGTGCGCCACCCGGTGGCCGAGGGCGATGCCGCCCCCGGCGCCGCACCCCAGGGCACCTGGCACCGATACGCCCAGCGGGTCGAGCGCCACCCGCTGCGCTACCTCGCCGCGGGCGTCGCCACGATCGCCGTGCTGGCGATCCCGGTCTTCTCCCTCCAGCTCGGGCACATCGGCGACGGTGCCGATCCCACGTCCTTCACCGACCGGCGCGCCTACGACCTGATGACCGACGCCTTCGGCCCCGGGTCCAACGGCCCCCTGACCGTCGTCATCGACCAGAGTTCCGTCCCCGCGGACCAGCGCTCCCAGCTCCAGTCGCAAGCGCAGCAGACCCTGGGTGCCGTTCCCGGTGCGGCCACGGTCACCCCACTGACGCCCACGAAGGACGGCGACGTGCTCATCGCCACCGTCTACTCCAGCGCCTCACCGCAGAGTGCCGCCACCACCGACCTGACCAACCGCCTCGTCGACGACAGCCTGCCGGACGCGGTCGCCGGCACCGACGCCCAGACCTATGTCACCGGCACGACGGCCGCCCAGGTCGACTTCCGGGACATCGTCGCGGACCGCCTGCCGCTGATCATCGCAGTCGTCGTCGCCCTGGCGTTCCTGATCATCCTCGCCGTCTTCCGCGGCCTGCTCGTCGCCCTCAAGGCGGCCGTGCTCAACGTCCTGTCCATCGCGGCCTCGTACGGCGTGGTCGTCGCCATCTTCCAGTGGGGCTGGGGCGGTCCCGCGCTCGGCGTCTCGGGCACCGTGCCGATCGAGAGCTATGTCCCCATGATGATGTTCGCCATCATCTTCGGCCTCAGCATGGACTACGAGATCTTCCTGCTCTCCCGGGTCCACGAGGCGTGGCTGCGCACGGGCGATGCCAAGGCTTCCGTCGCCCACGCCCTGGAGATCACCGCGCGGGTCATCACCTGTGCCGCGCTGATCATGGTGAGCGTCTTCGCGGCCTTCCTCATCAGCGACAACATCGTGGTGAAGATGCTGGGGATGGGCCTGGCCGTCAGCGTGCTCATCGACGCCACCGTCGTACGGCTGCTCATGGTGCCGGCGGTGATGACCCTGCTGGGCCGGCACGCCTGGTGGACACCTCGCTGGCTGGACCGGTTGCTGCCGCACATCGACCCCGAGGGGGCCGGCGAGGAACTGGGGGCGGGCACGGCACACGCCGCACCGGAGCGCGGGCGAGCGTCGTGACCCGCCCCGGGATCAGTGAACCGGGGGGACCGGTGGAACACAGGACCGGGGGACCGCCGTGGGCCAGGGGACCGCGGTGGGCCGGTGGACCGGGGGTGGACCAGTGGACCGAGGAACCGGGAGACCGGGACCGGGACCGGGCCACCGGCAGGCCCCGGTGGTCAGATCTCCCTGCGGAACGCCTCCGCCGCCTTCAGGAAGATGTCATTCCCCTCGGCCTCCCCGATCGTCACCCGCACACCCTCGCCGGGGAACGGCCGCACGACCACGCCCGCCTGCTCACAGGCCTCGGCGAAGGCAACCGTGCGGTCCCCCAGCCGCAGCCACACGAAGTTGGCCTGGGTCTCGGGCACCGTCCAGCCCTGGGCGCGCAGCCCGTCGACGACGCGGATGCGCTCGCACACCAGCGAACCGACCCGGCCCAGCAACTCGTCCTCGGCGCGCAACGAGGCGATCGCCGCCTCCTGGGCGAGCTGGCTGACACCGAAGGGCACCGCCGTCTTGCGCAGCGCCGCCGCGACGGGTTCGTGCGCGATCGCGAAGCCCACCCGCAGTCCGGCGAGGCCGTACGCCTTGGAGAAGGTCCGCAGCACGCAGACGTTCGGCCGGTCGCGGTACAGCTCGACGCCGTCCGGCACCTCGGGGTCGCGGATGAACTCGCGGTACGCCTCGTCGAGGACGACCAGCACATCGCCGGGCACCCGGTCCAGGAAGCGCTCCAGCTCCGCCCGCCGTACCACCGTGCCCGTGGGGTTGTTGGGGTTGCAGACGAAGATGAGCCGGGTGCGGTCGGTGATCGCCGCCGCCATCGCGTCCAGATCGTGCACGTCGCCCGGCGTGAGCGGCACCTGAACCGAGGTGGCACCACTGATCTGGGTGATGATCGGGTACGCCTCGAAGGACCGCCAGGCGTAGATGACCTCGTCACCGGGGCCCGCGGTGGCCTGGATCAGCTGCTGGGCGACTCCGACGGAACCGGTGCCGGTGGCCAGGTGGGAGACGGGCACCCCGAACCGCTCGGACAGCTCGTTCATCAGGCCCGTGCAGCCCATGTCGGGGTAGCGGTTGAAGGAGGCGGCCGAGGCGGTGACGCTCTCCAGCACGCCGGGCAGCGGCGGGTAGGGGTTCTCGTTGGAGGACAGCTTGTAGGCCACCGGCCCGTCCGCGGCGGCGGGCTTGCCCGGCTTGTAGGTGGGGATACCCGCCAGCTCGGCGCGCAGCTTGGGGCTCGTCTCGCTCACCGCAGTCCTCCTCGCGACCACCGGCGCCGCCTGACCGTCGCCGGCTTCCAATGCTTCTTACCTTATGAGGATTCGGCCCGGCTGCGAACAGGTGAACGCGGACCTCTCCCCGGCCGTTCCCGTCCCCCCCGCCTCACCGGCATCAGGGGCAACATGGAGCGAAGGCGTACGAAGTGGGGGGCGCGCCGAACATATATCTATGCGCCGGTGGCTCACGCCCTGGCGCGCGTCCCTCGTGAAGGTGAGTTGAGACCTCTTCGAGACCTCGCCCGCTCGGCAGGCCGGTGCACGCCCACACATCACGTCCGATGCTATTAAGCTTCAACTACCTTTCATTGATAGGGAATTGAAGCCCCATGGCCATGCAGAAACGTGCCTGTCAATGGGTGCATATGCGTCCGCACTACCCCACCGTATGAGCCCTACTATCGGCTCGCCATGACAGCAGCAGGGAAGCACCAGGTGAGCCGCGCGGAAACCTCACGTCGAGGCAGCCGGCCGGGCCGGGCGGGCATCAGAGACGTGGCCGCCGCCGCCGGAGTCTCCATCACGACCGTCTCCGACGCCCTCAACGGCAAGGGCCGGCTCCCGGACGCCACCCGACGCCATGTCCGAGAGGTCGCCGACCGGCTGGGCTATCGCCCGTCGGCAGCGGCCCGCACGCTCCGTACCGGCAAGTCCGGCCTCATCGGCCTGACCGTCACCACGTACGGGGATGAACCTTTCACCTTCACCGAGTTCGCGTACTTCGCGGAGATGGCACGGGCCGCCACCTCCGCCGCGCTCGCCCGCGGCTACGCCCTCGTCATCCTGCCCGCGACCTCCCGGCACGACGTCTGGTCGAACGTCGCCCTGGACGGAACGGTGGTCATCGACCCCTCCGACCAGGACCCGGTCGTCAGCGAACTGGTGCGGCAGGGCTTACCCGTCGTCTCCGACGGCCGCCCGGCCGGCTCGCTGCCGGTCACCGCATGGGTCGACAACGACCACGAAGCCGCCGTCCTCGGCATCCTCGACCACCTGGCCGCCGCCGGCGCCCGCCGCATCGGCCTGCTGACGGGCACCACCACCGACACGTACACCCACCTGTCGACCACCGCGTACCTGCACTGGTGCGAGCGGGTCGGCCAGGACCCGGTGTACGAGGCCTACCCGGCGCACGACCCGTGCGCGGGCGCCGTCGCGGCCGACCGGCTGCTGGCCCGCCCCGACCGGCCCGACGCGGTCTACGGGCTGTTCGACCCCAACGGCACCGACCTGCTGGCCGCCGCCCGGCGCTACGGGCTCCGCGTACCGGACGACCTGCTCCTGGTCTGCTGCAGCGAGTCCACGGTGTACGCCAACACCGAGCCGCCGATCACCACGCTCTCCCTGAAGCCGCGCCGGATCGGCACCGCCGTGGTCCAGCTCCTCATCGACGCCATCGAGGGCGTGGAATCGGACCACCCGGTCGAACAGGTGATACCGACCGAGCTGATCGTGCGTACCTCGTCCCAGCGACGCCCGCCACGGAGGACGGTCAGCCCGCCGCGAGCCCCCGAGAAGGACTGACCGGAGGTGCTCACCAGGCCGGCCGAAGTTCTTCCCAATCGGGGCGAAAGCCGCGGTGAACCGGAGTCCTGTTCCGATTCACCACCCCTGGGTCATCACACGGCGCGATCCGCATTCCTATGATGGGCCCACGGCACCGCGGGCCGCTGCGACCAGGCAGTCCGAAGCGGTGCAGCGGCGGCGCGATGGTGGAGGGGTCGATGACTCAGGGGGCCGGTCAGGGACCCGAGGTGGAGCGGACGGCGACGTTGCGCGACTTCCGGGTACCGGCGTATGTCCACGAGACCGGTCCGTACGTCCGAGACAGCCACCCCGGCGAGGCCGCGGCGCCCGGCACGGAGCCGGCGGCCTATCCGCAGGAGTACACCCCGACCGAGCGCGACCTGCCCGTCATCAACCGGGGCGACACGCTCCAGGTGACCGTCGACCCCGCACCGGCCCCGGCCCCGGCCCCCGCCGCCGGTCCCGGCCCGCTGTTCGTTGTCGGGGACGTACACGGCTACCTCGACGAGCTGGTCGCCGCCCTCCAGGAGAAGGGCCTGATCGACGCCGCCGGACACTGGTGCGCGGGCACCGCCCGGCTGTGGTTCCTCGGCGACTTCACCGACCGCGGCCCGGACGGCATCGGCGTCATCGACCTGGTCATGCGATTGTCCGCCGAGGCCGCCGCGGCGGGCGGCTACTGCAAGGCCCTCATGGGCAACCACGAGCTGCTGCTGCTCGGCGCCAAGCGGTTCGGCGACACCCCCGTCAACTCCGGCGCGGGCACCGCCACCTTCCAGGCCGCCTGGCTGCTCAACGGCGGGCAGAAGACCGACATGGACCGTCTCCAGGACCACCACCTGCAGTGGATGGCCCGCCTCGACGCGCTCACCGAGACGGACGGCCACCTGCTCGTCCACTCCGACACCACCGCCTATCTCGACTACGGCGACTCCATCGAGGCCGTCAACGACAACGTCCGCGAGACGCTCACCCGCAACGACGCGGACGAGGTGTGGGACCTCTTCCGCAAGTTCACCAAGCGCTTCTCCTTCCGCGACGAGGGCGGTGCCGACGCCGTCCGCTCCCTGCTCGACACCTACGGCGGCACCCGCATCGTGCACGGCCACAGCCCCATTCCGTACCTGCTGGGCGAGGTCGGCTCCGAGGAAGGCGAGGACACCGCCGGCCCCCTCGTCGAGGGACCGCACGTCTACGCCGACGGCCTCGCCATCGCGATGGACGGCGGCGTGACCATGGCCGGGAAGCTGCTGGTCCAGCAACTGCCGCTCACCATCTGAACGTTCACCGGCAGCCGCCCGGGCGGGACGGAGCGGCCGGTGAACCGTGCAGGCCAGAGCCCAATTTCGGTAAATCCCCTGTCACCGCCCGCCGTCACCGCTCTACCATCGGCTTGTCCGTAGCAGGCTCCCCTCCGTTTCTGCCCGACGGCTCGTCAGCGTGCGAGCCCCCGCCCTACGGAGCATCGGGGGATGCAGATGAACAGCGTTCCGCAGCACCTGCTGAGTGAGGACCGCCAGGAGTACGAGCGGCTCCTCGACGAGGCGCTGCGCTCCGCGCCACACCGCCCGGAACTGGCCGCTGCCGGTCAGCGGTTCACCACCGAACAGCTGCGCACCATGGCGCTCAGCGCCACCGCCCTCATCACGGCGGCAGCCGCGACCGAGTACCAGCACTACGTGCGGATCCGGGCGGAACTGCGCCGGCCGGCACCGGCCGCGACCACCCCCGGACCGGCCCCCGCGTCCGGCTCCGAAGAGCCGGGGCCGGACACGACGGGCCTCGCCGGCACCGTGGGAGAGGCCGCCGAGACCGTCGGCGCGGGCGCCGTCGCCATGGTCGCCGTCCTCGCTCCGCTGCTGGCCGCGACCGCCGCGGCGATCTTCCTGCTCGTCGGGTACGTCGTGCAGGTGCTCGACCCCGGCCAGGCGTTCGCCCGGACCATGCTGACCACCGGCTGGGTGTTCGCCGCCGTGACCGCGCTGGCGATCCTGGCCGCCGCCACCGGTCTGCTGCTCACCGCCCTGCGCAACCGGCCCGCGCCGGAGCCAGGACCGTACGGCGAACCGAGCGGCGAGCTGGCCCGGGCCAGAGACGCCTGGCACGAGGCCCTGCTGGAACGCGGCATTGTTCCGTTCCTGCGCGACGCCCTGGCCGGCTCCGGCGCGGGCGCACCGCACCGTACGGCCCCACCGGCGCCGACCAGCCGCATACCGCAGCTCGGCTACGACCGTCCCGGCTTCACCAGCCCCGGGGACGGGCCGGCCACCGGCTCCCGGCCCAGCTACACCAGCCCGGACTACACGAGCCCGGAGTTCGGCGGTCCGGAGCACCGGCCCAGATGACCCCCGGCTCGCTCCCCCGCACGGAGGCGCGAGCCGGGTACGTCCTCCTGCCCGCCTGAGCTCCCGGGGCCGGCGAGGGACGCACGGGGCCGGTCCGGCCGGAGTCCGGTGAGGTGGGACCGCCCGGGTCAGTCCGCGATCGGAAGGTACACCCGGTTCCCGGCCGCGGCGAACTCCTTCGACTTCTCGGCCATGCCCTGTTCGATCTCCGCCTTCGTGCCGCCGTGCTCGCGGCGGATGTCCTGGGAGATCTTCATCGAGCAGAACTTCGGCCCGCACATCGAGCAGAAGTGCGCCGTCTTGGCGGGTTCGGCCGGCAGGGTCTCGTCGTGGAACTCGCGGGCCGTGTCCGGGTCGAGGGCCAGGTTGAACTGGTCCTCCCACCGGAACTCGAAGCGGGCGTCGGACAGCGCGTCGTCCCACTCCTGCGCCCCGGGGTGTCCCTTGGCGAGGTCGGCCGCGTGGGCGGCGATCTTGTAGGTGATGACGCCGGTCTTGACGTCGTCACGGTTGGGCAGACCCAGGTGCTCCTTGGGCGTGACGTAGCAGAGCATCGCCGTGCCCCACCACGCGATCATCGCGGCACCGATGCCGGAGGTGATGTGGTCGTACGCGGGCGCGACGTCCGTCGTCAGCGGGCCGAGCGTATAGAACGGAGCCTCATCGCAGATCTCCTGCTGAAGGTCGATGTTTTCCTTGATCTTGTGCATCGGGACGTGACCGGGGCCCTCGATCATCGTCTGCACATGGAAACGCTTGGCGATCCGGTTGAGTTCCCCGAGCGTCCTCAGCTCGGCGAACTGCGCCTCGTCGTTGGCGTCGGCGATCGAGCCGGGCCGCAGACCGTCACCGAGCGAGTAGGTGACGTCGTAGGCGGCGAGGATCTCGCACAGCTCCTCGAAGTTCTCGTAGAGGAACGACTCCTTGTGGTGCGCCAGGCACCACGCCGCCATGATGGAGCCGCCGCGCGAGACGATGCCGGTCTTGCGGTTCGCGGTGAGCGGGACGTAGGCCAGGCGCACGCCCGCGTGGACCGTCATGTAGTCCACCCCCTGCTCGGCCTGCTCGATGACCGTGTCCTTGTAGATCTCCCAGGTCAGTTCCTCGGCCTTGCCGTCGACCTTCTCCAGCGCCTGGTAGAGCGGCACGGTGCCGATCGGCACGGGGGAGTTGCGCAGCACCCACTCACGGGTGGTGTGGATGTTGCGGCCGGTGGACAGGTCCATGACCGTGTCGGCGCCCCAGCGGGTCGCCCAGGTCATCTTCTCGACCTCCTCCTCGATCGAGGAGGTCACCGCGGAGTTGCCGATGTTGGCGTTGACCTTCACCAGGAACCGCTTGCCGATGATCATCGGCTCGATCTCCGGGTGGTTGACGTTGGCCGGCAGCACCGCCCGGCCCGCCGCGATCTCCTCGCGGACGACCTCGGGCGACACGTTCTCCCGGAGCGCCACGAACTCCATCTCCGGGGTGATCTCCCCCCGGCGGGCGTACGCGAGCTGCGTGACCGCCGCGCCGTCCCGGCCCCGGCGCGGCTGACGCGGCCGTCCGGGGAAGACCGCGTCCAGGTTGCGCAGACCGCCTCGCGGCGAGGTGTGCTTGATCCCGTCGTCCTCGGGACGGACGGGCCGTCCCGCGTACTCCTCGGTGTCGCCGCGGGCGATGATCCAGTTCTCCCGCAACGGCGGGAGTCCCCTGCGGACGTCGGTTTCGACGTGCGGATCGGTGTACGGGCCCGATGTGTCGTACAGCGTGACCGACTGCCCGTTGGTGAGGTGCACCTGACGGACCGGCACCCGCAGGTCGGGGCGAGTGCCCTCGACGTACGCCTTGTGCCAGCCGATGGACTTCCCGGCCTCCCCGTCGGTCGACGTCTCCGCCCCGACGGAGTCGTTCTGCGTGGAGGCAGGCGTGCGCGCGTCCTTGATGGTCATGAGACCTACTCCCTACGCCGGCATTACCCGGTAACAGGTTCGGCGGTCGACGCAGCGGTATCCGTCTGCCGACGTCTCGTGTGAAACATCACTCGTCATGGGTGATGTTTCATGTGAAACATCGCTGGGACGGAGGTCAGCGCCCTCTCAGCCCGGTGCTCCGAGCTCCCGCGTGTACAAAGGTGACTCCACGCTAGCGCCAATTCGGGCGCGGTGAACAGAGGGCCCCCGCCGTTCTTGCGATGATCGGTCGGTGACCACTTCGCAGCATCCTCCGTTCCCACCGCCCGAGCCACCCCACGGGGCCGGTCCCGGAAGCGGCTTCGGAGGCGCGCCCAGGACCGCCAACGGCCCTGGTGGCGGGCCGGGTTCGCATGATGGGCACGGGCCCGGTGATGGCGGGCAGGGGCCCGGTGGTGGCGGGCACGGACCCGGTGGTGGGCACGGACCCGGTAGTGGCGGGCAGGGGCCCGGTGGTGGCGGGCACGGACCCGGTGGTGGCGGACACGGGCACTCGCACGGCCATGCGCACGGGCCCGCGGCGCCCGTCTCGCAGCATCTGCGCAAGCTGATCGCCGCGGTGCTCATCCCGTTCGCCACCGCCGTGGTGGTGGGGCTGGTCGTGCTGTGGCCCGGCGGTGCCCCGGCCCACGAGCGGACCGGGGTCGGCTTCGACCGGCAGACCCAGCAGGCCACCGTCATCAGGGTCGAGAAGGTCGACTGCGGCGCGGTCAACGCCTCGGCGCCGCCCCCGACCGGCGACACCTCCACCGCCGAGGGCTCCTCCGCCCAGCAGCAGGCCGACGGCACCTGCAAGAAGGCGACGATCCGGGTCGACACCGGCGACGACAAGGGCCGTACCTTCAGCGAGATCGTCCAGCCGGACCAGTCACGGCAACTGGAGCAGGGCCAGGAGGTGATCGTCGCCTACGAGCCCTCCGCCCCGAGGGACCTCCAGTACTCGGTCACCGACGTGAACCGCAGGCTGCCCATGGCGCTGCTCGCCGGCCTCTTCGCCCTCGCCGTCGTGGTCGTCGGGCGCCTGCGGGGCGTCATGGCGCTGATCGCGCTGGCCATCAGCTTCCTGGTGCTGAACTTCTTCATCCTGCCGGCCATCCTGCAGGGCTCCAATCCGCTGCTGGTGGCGGTGATCGGAGCGAGCGCCATCATGCTGATCGCGCTGTACCTCTGTCATGGCCTGTCGGCCCGCACGTCCGTGGCGGTCCTCGGCACACTGATCTCGCTGCTGCTGATCGGACTCCTCGGCTCGCTGTTCATCGGCTGGGCCGCGCTCACCGGGAACACCGACGACAACACCGGCCTGATCCACGGGCTGTACCCGTCGATCGACATGAGCGGTCTGCTGCTCGCCGGCGTCATCATCGGTTCGCTGGGCGTCCTCGACGATGTGACGGTCACGCAGACCTCCGCGGTGTGGGAGCTGCACGAGGCCAACCCGGCGATGGGGCGGCGTGGCCTGTACCGCGCGGCCATCCGCATCGGCCGCGACCACATCGCCTCCGTCGTCAACACCCTCGTGCTCGCGTACGCGGGAGCCGCCCTGCCGTTGCTGCTGCTGTTCTCGATCGCGCAGAGCAGTGTCGGGGCGGTCGCCAACAGCGAGCTGGTCGCGGAGGAGATCGCGCGCACGCTGGTGGGTTCGATCGGCCTGGTGGCCTCGGTGCCGGTCACCACGGCACTCGCGGCCCTGGTGGTCTCGGCGGACCGGCCGGGGCCGGAGCGGGCGGCGAACGGCTCCGCGGTCCCGCCCGCACGCGCCGGCGGCCGGGGCCGACGACGCAAGCGGTGAAGCCAGCCGACGGCGCCCGCCCCGACGGCCGCCCGCCCTCGCGGCGGGCCGGCCAGCCGAGGAACACTCGTACTCCGATACGCCGGTACGTCAAAACGTAAAGAAGAAGCGTTACGCCTCTTGTAGTACGCGA
Source organism: Streptomyces glaucescens (assembly GCF_000761215.1). Lineage (GTDB taxonomy): Bacteria > Actinomycetota > Actinomycetes > Streptomycetales > Streptomycetaceae > Streptomyces > Streptomyces glaucescens_B. The sequence continues at coordinate 3,832,153 of NZ_CP009438.1, forward strand.
CGGCTCAACCCGCGCTCTGCTCCTCCGCCAGGATGCGGTCGAGCGCTTCGTCGAGGTGGGCGTCGAAATCGGCGAGCGAGCCCTCCTGCCCCAGCGGCACCAGCTTGTCGGTGCGGTCCAGGAAGGCGACCAGCGGTGCCGAGGAGGACCGGAACAACGCCTGGTCGGCACCGACCTGAAGGCGGATCAGCACCTCGCCCAGCGCGTCGGGCTCCACGGGGGAGACCCGCACATCACCCTCCCCACAGGGCCGGCCCACGCCGTCGATCAGCAGCTCACGCCCGAACGCCCAGGTGACCGGCGCGTCACCGGGCAAATGGAAAGTCAGTCGCACGGCATAGGGATCACACGTCTCGTAGCGCAGCTCCACCGGGATGCGGAAAGAGAGCTCCTCGGAGACGAGAAAGCTCATCATGACCTCTGCCTGTACGGACTCACGCATCGCCTACCCCGTCTGTTGCCGTCGATTGGCCGGGAATCAACCTTTGAACACTTCTGGCATCTTGCTGAACGTACACACCAGATCACAAGGAGTGAGTTTTCAAATGCTGATAGAGAGGGCGAGCGACCCCGGCAGACGCCCGATCTCGCTCTGCAGCCGGCGGGCCGCGGGCAGCAGCCGGTCCTCCTGGTGACAGGGCAGTGAGATGGCGATCGTCGCCGCCGTCGCCCCCACGGTGATCGGGATCGCCGCGCAGACCGTGCCGAGGGCGTACGCCTGTCGCTCGATCACGGGTTCCATCCGGCCCAGCCGCTCCAGACGCTGGAGCAGGGTGCGGCTGTCCCGGACCGTGTACGGGGTGAGGGACTGCACGGGATGGCGTTCCAAGTGGTCGCGGCGGGCGGCGTCGTCGAGCTGGGACAGCAGGCACTGTCCGATGGCGTGTGCGTGACCGGTCTCGCGGAAGTCGGCCCACTCCTCCACCGCCGGGTTGCCGGGGGTGTCGGAAACGCACATGACCTCGATCTCCCCCTCCCGGTAGATCGCGTAGTACACCGGCGCGCCGATCGAATCCCGCCAGTGGGCGAGCGCGTCCGCGACCGTGCTGCGACGTTTCTCCTGTGCCCCACTGCTGCTCAGCCGCTCGGCCGCCGCGCCGAGGAAGAACAGTCCCTTGTCCCGGCGCAGATAGCCCTCGTGCACCAGAGTGCGCAGCAGGTGGTACGTCGTGGGGAGCGCCAGGCGCGTCTCACGGGCCAGCTGCTTGGCCGGAGCGCCGCACTCGTGCCCGGCGACGCACTCCAGCAGGCGCATCGCGCGCTGCACCGAACCGATGAGGGTCGCGCTCTGCTGGCGGGCGGCGGGAGGCTCCGGCCGCGCCTGGGGCCGCGCCGACGGCGGGGGGCCGACGCTGCGCCGCGGCGCCCGGAGGGTCCGTGAGGACGACCCCGGCGGGGCGGGCTGCTCCGGTGGCCGTACCCGGAGGGGACGGGGGGAGGGGGCGGCAACGGTGGGGAGGGTCGGTGTGTGGGCACCCGCGGGGGCGGTGTCAGTCGTGGCCATGGGGTCACTCCCGAAGCGAGGGGGGCGCCCGTGCGGGGGGACACGGGCGGGGTGTACGGGGGTGTGCGCCACTCGCGGGGTCGTCCCCACGAGGGGTTCCGGACTCTAACTGTCCGCCGCGGCCCGAGGACGCCCCGTCCCGGAAACTTCCCTCGCCCGAGGGAACCGGCTCTTCCCGTTACCGGTTCCCGTCACCCGCACCGCTACCAGTCGCCCCGCGAGGCCGACCCGGCGGTGAACTTCCGGACGATGTAGATGAGCCCGCCCACCAGTGCGACGAAGATCAGCAGCTTGAACAGCAGCCCGACCACGAAGCCGACCACGCTGGCTATCAGCCCGCCGAACACCACCAGGGCGATGACCGGCACCGCGACCCACTTCACCCACCACGGCAGCCCCGCGAAGATCTCTCGCATCGCCCTCGCCTTTCTCTCGTCCTGACGTCCTGCCCTCGATGCTAGGCGGGGTGGCGGCCCGGACGGGGGCCTCGCACCCCTTGTCCTCCCCTGACCGGTCCCCTAGGGAATTGGGGCCGCGGGGGTCAGCTCTCGGGCGGAGAGAACACCACCAGGACCCGCAGATCCTCGCTGATGTGGTGGAACCGGTGCGGGACGCCGGCCGGGACGTACACCACGCTGCCGCGCGCCACCTGCGTGGTCTCCGTGCCGACGGTGATCGAGGCGCGCCCGCTGACGACGAAGTAGACCTCGTCCTGGTTGTGCGGCTTCTGCGGGTCGGGCTCCCCCGCGTCCAGCGCGTAGAGCCCGACCGACATGTTCCGTTCGCGCAGGAACTGCAGGTAGGCCCCCTCGTTGGCGGCGCGTTCCGCCTCCAGTTCGTCCAGCCTGAATGCCTTCATCGTTGCGTCGCCCTCGCGCCCTGCTCGTAGCCGATGCGGTCTGCCACGATCAGACACATGACGAATTTCCTAGTCAAGACGATCGCCAACGCGGGTGCCCTCGCGGTCGCGGTATGGCTGCTCGACAAGATCACCCTCACCGGTGACAGCACGGGCGGGAAGACCGTCACGCTGCTGCTGGTGGCGCTGCTCTTCGGCCTGGTCAACTCCCTGGTGAAGCCCGTCGTGAAGCTGCTCAGCCTGCCGCTGCTCATCCTCACGCTCGGCCTGTTCACCCTCGTGGTGAACGCCCTGATGCTGCTGCTGACCTCCTGGCTGGCCGACATACTGGATCTCGGCTTCCACGTCGAGGGCTTCTGGACCGCCGTGGCCGGTGGTCTGATCATCTCGATCGTGTCCTGGGCGCTCGACGTCGTCCTGCCGGACCAGGACTGAGCACCATGACGTACCGCGTCTGCTTCGTCTGCACCGGCAACATCTGCCGCTCACCGATGGCCGAGTCCGTCTTCCGCGCGCGCGTGGAGGAGGCCGGGCTGGACGGTCTGGTTGAGGTCGACAGCGCCGGCACCGGCGGCTGGCACGAGGGCGAGCCCGCCGACCCGCGCACCGTCGCCGTCCTGCAGGAGCACGGGTACGCCGGTGAGCACACCGCCCGCCAGTTCGACCCGTCCTGGTTCGAACGGCTCGACCTCGTCATAGCGCTCGACACCGGACACGCCAAGGCGCTGCGCCGCCTCGCGCCCACCGAGCGGGACGCCCTGAAGGTGCGGCTGCTGCGTTCCTACGACCCCGCGGCGGGTGACGACCTGGAGGTGCCGGACCCTTACTACGGGGCCAGGGACGGCTTCGAGGAGTGCCTTGAGATGGTGGAGGCGGCGAGCGCCGGACTGCTCGCCGCGGTACGTGAGCACGTGGAAGGGCAGACGGCATGAACGTTTCGGAGCATTTCACGGGTGGTGACGGCACCCGCGCGGTGCGGGCCGGGCTGCCCGAGCCGGTCAAGTACGAGCCGACCCTGCCGGGGCCGGTGTTCGCCGCGCACTTCCACCTCCCGGGCGAGCCCACCGGGCCGTACACCTACGGCCGGGACGAGAACCCGACCTGGACCCACCTCGAGACGGCGATCGGCGAACTGGAAGCACCCGGGGAGGACGGCGTGGAGACGCTGGTCTTCGCCTCCGGCATGGCCGCCATCTCGTCGGTCCTCTTCTCCCAGCTGCGCGCCGGTGACACGGTCGTGCTGCCCAGTGACGGCTACCAGGTGCTGCCGCTGGTCCGCGCGCAGCTGGAGGCGTACGGCATCGAGGTACGCACCGCGCCGACCGGTGGCGACGCCCAGCTCGACGTCCTGGACGGCGCGAAGCTGCTGTGGATCGAGAGCCCGTCCAATCCCGGCCTGGACGTCTGCGACATCCGCCGGCTCGTCGAGGCGGCCCACGCGCGCGGAGCCCTGGTCGCCGTCGACAACACGCTCGCCACCCCGCTCGGACAGCGCCCGCTGGAGCTGGGCGCGGACTTCTCGGTGGCCAGCGGCACCAAGCAGCTCACCGGGCACGGCGACGTCCTGCTGGGCTACGTCACCGGTCGCGCGGGCGAGACCATGACCGCCGTACGCCGCTGGCGCAAGATCGTGGGCGCGATTCCGGGGCCGATGGAGGCCTGGCTGGCGCACCGCTCGATCGCCACGCTCCAGTTGCGCGTGGAGCGCCAGAACGCCACGGCGCTGGTGGTCGCCGAGGCGCTGCGGCAGCGGCCCGAGGTGACCGGGCTGCGCTATCCGGGGCTGCCCGGTGACCCCTCGCACAAGGTCGCCGCGCAGCAGATGCGGCGGTTCGGATGCGTGGTGTCCTTCACGCTCCCGTCGCGCGCACGTGCGGACCGCTTCCTGGAGGCGCTGCGACTCGTGGACGACGCGACGAGCTTCGGCGGGGTGCGGTCCACCGCCGAGCGACGCGGCCGCTGGGGCGGGGACGCGGTGCCGGAGGGCTTCATCCGGCTGTCGGTCGGCGCCGAGGATCCCGAGGACCTGGTGGCGGATCTGCTGCGCGCGCTCGAGGAGTCGGCGGACTGATCCGCCGCTGGGGCGGCCACATCGCATCCAGGCTGCGTCATCCGGACGGTCCGAGCCTCCCCTTCGTGGCTCGGACCCCCAGGTGCCGCGCACACGAACCGCACTGGCAAGGCGAGTTGAGTGCTGTCAGTGTTCCATCACAGTCGGCTGCCCGCTGACGCCGAATGCTTTGCGCGGCGCGCAACCGGCTGTCACTCCATGAGCCCCATCGGTCACGTTTCGCGATGTTTCACGTGGAACCAGCCGGGCCACATTTCACCCATGACCGTCCGACCCGTGGTCAAGCGCACCGCCCGTGCCGTCCTCCTGGACGGTGACGACCTGATTCTCATCAAGCGCACCAAGCCCGGTGTGGATCCCTACTGGGTGACTCCCGGCGGCGGGGTCGAGCCAGGAGACCCGACCGTCGTCCACGCGCTGCACCGAGAGGTCTACGAGGAACTGGGCGCCAAGATCACCGACGTCGTGCCGTGCTTCGTGGACACCGTCGAGCACATCGGTGAGGACGGCGGCGCCACCGGCGTGAAGGTGCAGCACTTCTTCGTCTGCCGGCTGGAGTCCATGGACCCGGCTCTGCGGCACGGTCCCGAGGTCGAGCATCCCGCGGGCGAGTACGAGATCGTGCGCGTGCCGTTCACCCGCGTCGGAATCGCCTCCGTCCACCTGGTCCCGCTGTCACTGCGGCACTACCTGGACGGGAACATCGAGGGCGTACGGGCCATGCACGCACCGGATCTGGGCTGAGGCGCCGGTACCCCTCCACTCCCTGGCGCGCCGGGCGGACGCCCGCCGTTCGTCGACGTTTCACGTGAAACATCTCGTCCCGGACGGCCTGCTGCGCCATGGTCACGGCATGGCCAAAAGGACGTACGTCTCACTCGAAACAGGTGGACGCCGAGGGCACCCGTCGGACAGCCTGACCTGCGTGCCCACTCCTTCCCTCGCCGCTCTGCCCATCCGCCGTCTGACGCTTCGCGATCTCGCCGCCTGCGCGGACCTGTCCGAGAACCGGGGGTGGCCACGCGAGGAGCACAAGTGGGGCTTCCTCCTCACCGCCGGGAAGGGATACGGCATCGACGACCCCGACGGTGGCCTGGTCGGTGCCTGCGCCGTCACGGAGTACGGCCCTCATGAGCGCCCCGAGCTGGCCGCCATCGGCATGGTGCTGGTAGCCGATCGACACGCCCGCCAAGGCATCGGGCGCCGACTGATGCGCCACGTCATCTCCCTCATGGGCACCACCCCGCTGACGCTGCACGCGACGCCTTACGGTCGCCCGCTCTACGAAGAGCTCGGCTTCAAGGTCACCGGCCGCGCCGAGATGCTGCGCGGCCGCTTCACGCCGGGCGGACCGGAACCCGAGGTCGCCACCCGGCCGGCCACGGCGGAAGACCTCCAGGCAATCCTGAGGCTCGACGAGGAGGTGTTCGGGGCCGACCGGACGCACATCATCACCCGGCTGCCCGCCTTCGCCGACCAGCTGAGGGTCGCCGAGGCGCGCGGCCGGATCATCGGCTACACGGCCGCCTGGCCCAACATGGACACCCATGTGGTGGGCCCGCTGATCGCGCGTGACACGGAGACCGCGCAGGCGTTGATCGCCTCCCTCGCCGCCCACACCGACCGTCCGCTGCGGACCGACATCGATGTGCGGCACGAGGACCTGCTGGCGTGGGCGAAGGAGCGTGGACTGGCCTCCGTCGCGTTCAACGCGGTGATGACCCACGGCATCGGGGAGCTTCCCGGTGACTGGAGCCGGCGCTTCGCCCCCTTGACCGTGGCGGCCGGCTGAGCGACCCGCACGCCGCCGAGTCGGCCGCGCCACCGGGTGAACCGCTCGCATGACGAAGACGCCGGTCCCTGTGCGGGAACCAGCGTCTTCGTCATGGGGGACCGGTCGGTCAGACGAGGGCTTCCACGGCGGCGGTCGCGAAGGCGTGGTCCTGCTCCGGCGCGCCGCCGCCGACACCGATGGCACCGATCAGCCGGCCGTCGCGGTGCACCGGCACACCGCCCGCGATGAAGAGCAGCGGCTGGCTGAGCGCCGTCGGGAGGCTGTGGAACGGCCCGTCGGGCTTGACGGCGTCGACCAGGTCAGCGGTCGGAGCATTGAGCTGCAGGGCGGTGTACGCCTTGCGGGTGCTGGTCTCGCCGGAGATCAGGACGGCCCGGTCGTCCCGGCGGAAGGCCAGCAGGTGTCCGCCGGCGTCCAGGACGGTGACGCTGACCGTGACACCGGCGTCCTCGGCGGCGCGGGCGGCCGCGGTGACCAGGGTCTCGGCGTCCTGCGTGGTCAGCGGGGTGACGGCGGCGGTGGTGGTGCTCATGGGGGTTTCTCCTTGGGCGAGTGTTGTCGCTGGGTGAGGGGCTGTCGTGGTGAGCGCGGGGACGGCCCTGGCCCCGCGGCCCGTCCGGTCAGCCCGAGGGGTGATCGGCCGGCTGTCCGGTCGGGTCAGTGGTGGACGACGGTCCGCTGCTCGGTGACGGGGGCGGACGCCGGTACGGCGGTGGTCTCGCGGCGCTCCAGGGCGGCCGAGAGGACTGCCAGGAGGAGGGCGGCGGCGGCCAGCAGGGCGCCCACCCAGTTCGGGGCCGTGTAGCCGAGCCCGGCCGCGATCACGAGGCCGCCGAGCCAGGCGGAGAGCGCGTTGCCGAGGTTGAAGGCGCCGATGTTCACGGCGGAGGCCAGTGTCGGGGCGCCGTGCGCCTGGTCGAGGACCCGCTTCTGCAGCGGCGGCACGGTGGCGAAGCCCAGGGCGCCGATCAGCGCGATCGTGACGGCCGCGAGGATCTTGTTGTGCGCGGTGAGCGTGAAGAGGGCGAGCACCAGGGCGAGGGCGCCCAGCGAGACGTAGAGCATGGGCATCAGCGCGCGGTCGGCGAACCTGCCGCCGACGAGGTTGCCGCCGACCATGCCGAGACCGAAGAGGACCAGCAGCCAGGTGACGGAGCCCTCGGCGAAACCGGCGGCGTGGGTCATCATCGGCGCGATGTAGGTGATGGCCGCGAAGACACCACCGAAGCCGAGCACGGTCATCGCCATGGCGAGCAGGACCTGGACGTTCTTGAAGGCGGCCAGTTCGTGGCGCAGGTGCACGCCTTCCGCCTTGGGCATGTCGGGCACCAGCTTGGCGATGCCGGCGAGGCCGACGACCCCGAGCGCGGCGACGATGGCGAAGGTGACGCGCCAGCCGATGGACTGGCCGACGAGGGTGCCCAGCGGGACGCCGACGACATTGGCGACGGTCAGTCCGGTGAACATCATGGCGATGGCTCCGGCCTTCTTGTCCGGGGCGACCAGGTCGGCCGCGACGACCGAGCCGATGCCGAAGAAGGCGCCGTGGGCGAGTGAGGCGACCACCCGGCCGATCAGCATGACCCCGAAGACGGGGGCGACGGCGGACAGCAGGTTGCCGACGATGAACAGCCCCATCAGCAGCATCAGCATCCGCTTGCGGGAGATCTTGGTGCCGAGCACGGTCATCAGCGGGGCGCCGAACATGACGCCGAGGGCGTAGCCGGTCACCAGGTAGCCGGCGGTGGGGATGGAGACCCCGTAGTCGGCAGCGACCTCGGGCAGCAAGCCCATGATCACGAACTCGGTCGTTCCGATCCCGAAGGCCCCGATCGCGAGGGCCAGTAGCGCGAGAGGCATGAGGGGGGTACACCTTCCCAGACGATTGCAGGAGCGCTTTGCGTGCGTCCACAATAGTTGCAGACGCGGAATAGTTGCAAGCGCGGGATATTGCATACCTGCTCTATCCTGGAATCCACCCGCCCGGGACGGAGGAGAACACCCATGACAGCGACGGACCCCGCGCTCACCGCTCTCGCCCAGGGCTGGTGCGCCCTCTCCCTGCTGCACGGCCGCATCGAGGCGCACATCGAGCGCGCGCTCCAGGCCCGGCACGGGTTGAGCGTGCGCGAGTACTCCCTGCTCGACGTGCTCAGCCGACAGCACGACGGTGAAGGCGGGCACCTGCAGATGAAGCAGGTCGCCGACGCGGTCGTGCTCAGCCAGAGCGCCACCACGCGCCTGGTGACCCGGCTGGAGGACCGCGGCCTGCTGGAGCGGTACCTGTGCCCCACGGACCGTCGCGGCATCTACACCAACGTCACCGAGGCGGGCCTGAAGCTGCTGGCGGAGGCACGCCCGACCAATGACGTCGCCCTGCGCGAGGCACTGGACGAGGCCGCCAAGGTCCCGGAGCTGGCTCCTCTGGTGCGGGTCGTGGAGTCGGGACGCGTGCCCGTTTAGGGTGCGGACATGGGAGATCTGGAAATACGCCCCGCGGTCGCCGAGGACGTCCCCGCGATCGTGGCCATGCTCGCGGACGACCCGCTGGGCGCCCAGCGGGAGTCGCCCGACGATCTGAGTCCGTATCTGGCCGCGCTCCAGCGACTCGCCGAAGACCCCCACCAGCATCTGGTCGTGGCGGTCCGCGACGGCCGTGTGGTGGGAACGCTCCAGCTCACGATCATCCCGGGCCTCTCCCGGCGCGCGACCGTCCGGTCGATCATCGAGGGCGTCCGCGTCCATGCCGAGGAGCGGGGCAGCGGCCTGGGCACCCAGCTCATCGAGTGGGCGATCGAGACGTCACGGAGCGAGGGCTGCCGACTGGTGCAGCTGACGTCCGACACGTCCCGGGTGGACGCCCACCGCTTCTACGAGCGACTGGGTTTCACCGCGTCCCACGTCGGCTTCAAACTCCAGCTCTGATCGGCGAAGGGGTCTGTTTCACGTGAAACAGACCCCTCATCGGCCGTTGGCCGACTCGTCAGCTGATTCCCCGCCATCCCTCCGGGTCCACGCCTCCCGGCACATCGGCCGCCTCGTCGTACGGTCGCCGGGTGAAGACGAACGAGCCCAGGTCCAGATGGCTGACGGACCCGTCCGGCCGCCGTACGGCCCGGAGCACTTCCCCGGCGTAGTAGCCCTCGAGACCGGTCCAGGTGCCGTCGCCGTTCGCCCGGAAGCGAGAGCGGCGGCCGGTGACGGTGAGCGGACCGAGGGAGACGCCGCCGTCAGCCGTGAGCCGTAGTGCGAACACCTGGGTCCCCCAGTACCACTGCCCCGCCAGCTCCAGTACCGCCGGTTCGACTTCGGGCAGCGGACGCCAGGGCTCCGGGATACGGGGCTCCGCCTCGGCGACGATCCGCACGAGGTCGGCGCCCAGCGCGCCCGGCTGCGGACCGGAGGTGCAGTTGGTCAGCACGACCGCCGCGACGTCGTCGTCCACACTGATGGTGAGGTTCGCCAGAAAGCCCGGCAGTGAGCCCGAGTGGCCCACCAGCAGCCGGCCGTCCCCGTGGAAGACCTGCAGTCCGAGACCGTAGGTGACGCCTGCGGCAACATCGGCAAGTTCCGCCGGGGCGGCGGGCGCGCGCATCTCCCGCACGCTCTCCGCGCTCAGCACCCGCTCGTCGCCGTACGTCAGGAAGACGGCGAACTTGGCCAGGTCGCCGGTCGTCGACCACAGTTGCCCGGCCGGAGCCATCCGGCCCAGGTCCTCCACCGGTTCCGGCAGCAGCACATCGGCCCAGGGATGGACCGCCCAGCCACCGGCATGCGGGGCCGACGGTCGGCCACTCGTCCGGTTCAGGCCCAGTGGTTCGAGTACCTCCCGTCGGAGGACGTCCTCCCAGGGGGCGCCGCGCAGCTTCTCCACCAGAGCGCCGAGCAGGGTGTAGCCGGGATTCGAGTAGTGGTGGCGGCGGCCCACCGGATGCCGGAAGGGCTGTTCTCCGAGGACGTCGGCGAGCTCCGGACGCAGGGAGCCAGGGGTGCGTTCCCACCAGGGACCGGGGGATTCGGCGGCCAGGCCGCTGGTGTGTGCCAGCAGTTCGGCGATGGTCGCCTCCCCCGCTCCCGTGCCCGGCAGATGCTTCTCCAGCGGGTCACCGAGGTCCAGGACACCCTCGTCCCGCAGTCTGAGGACGAGCACCGCGGTGAACGTCTTGGTGATCGAGCCGATCCGGTACTGCACGTTCTCGTCCGGAGCATGCCCCTCCACCGAGGTCCTCGCCCCGTGCCACACGGTCCGTCCGCCCCTGACCACGGCCGCCACCAGCGACGGAGTGCGTCCTTCGGACTGGGCCACGGCGATCCGGTGGAGCAGCGCCCGCCGGGTGCCGGGAAGCAGCTCTTGGTGAGATGTCGTCATGCGCCCAGTCCATCCCGCCAGGAGCCAGGACGTCGAGTTCATTTACCCGGCGCCGCACGCCAGTCGGCCGGCGTGCGGCGCCCCGAGGTCAGCCTCGGTGGTGCCCGGAACTCATGGCCCTGAACCTGGCCACGTTCCCCTCGGTCGACCACCGCTGGAAGCCGGCCTTCTCCAGTACGCGTACCGAGGGCGGATTGGAGAGCTCCACGCCGGCGGTCACGGTGTGGACCTCCGGTGCGGCGAGGGCGAACTCCGCCAGGGCCTTGGTGGCCTCCGGCGCGTAACCCCGGCCGCGGCGGGACGGCACGATGCCGTACCCGATCTCGACGACACCCTCACTGGGCGGCCAGAACAGACCGATCGAGCCCACCACCAGACCACCCGTCCGCTCGATGATCAGACGGTGGCCGTAGGCGTCGAGCCAGGCGGGGTGCCGGCCGAGGAGGCCGGCGATCACACGGTCCCCTTCGGCGGGGAAGTCGTCCGCCCAGCGCGCGGACCTGGACTCGCCGAGGACCGCGGCGGCTTCACCCGGGGTCCAGGACCGCAGAAGGAGGCGTTCGGTGATCAGATCGGCAGGGATGGACGAGGAAGAGAGAGACACGGTGACTCCTGGTCGTGAGGACGACCGGGCCGCGCGCCGCTAACGCGCGGGCCGGACAAGGGCAGGCTGAAGACGGCCGACGGCGGCCATATTCATCAACCTCCCGGTCCGAAGGAGACGCGTCTCTCGCGCCGAGGGGACGGTAACAATCACTCCCCGCCCGGGCCAAGCGGTTTCGCGCCCCGCGCCTGGCCGGCTCCCGGGCGGTGACCCGGCGGGCCCGGATGGCGCACCGATGAGTTTCCCGCGCCACGCCGGTCCGTTAACACCGGACACCCACGGACGGAAGGCGCGGCCATGCGGAAACTCATCTACGGCATGAACCTGACCCTGGACGGCTACGTCGCCGCGGCCGGTGACGACATCGAATGGAGCGGACCGCCGAGCCCCGAGCTGTTCCAGTGGTGGCTCGACCACGAACAGGCGAGCGGCCTGTCGCTGTACGGGCGCAAGCTGTGGGAGACCATGAGCTCCTACTGGCCGACCGGCGACCAGCAGCCCGGCGCCACACCGGCGGAGATCGAGTTCGCGCGGAACTGGCGGGACACGCCGAAGGTGGTGTTCTCCTCGACGATCGACAAGGTCGGCTGGAACGCCCGCCTGGTCACCGGCGACGCGATCGCCGAGATCACCCGGCTCAAGGACGGGGACGGCGCCCCGATGACCATCGGCGGCGCAACGCTCGCCGCGGCCGCCATGCGCGCCGGACTGATCGACGAGTACGTGATCGCCGCCCATCCGGTCCTGGTGGGCGGCGGGACGCCGTTCTTCACCGCACTGGACGGCTGGGTGAACCTGAGCCTGTTGGAGACCCGGACGTTTCCCGGCGGCGTGGTCGTGACCAGGTACGAGACGAAGCGCTGAGCAGCGTCCCGCTGCCGCGCGGCATGGACGGGAGTCTGCTGGCACGGTCGCGGCGATCTCCCCCACCGCGACACGGGACGCTGCAGGCGGTGCCCTCAGGTCTGTGCCATGTCGACGAACCGCGAGTAGTGGCCCTGGAAGGCGACCGTGATGGTCGCCGTCGGGCCGTTTCGGTGCTTGGCCACGATCAGGTCGGCCTCGCCCGCGCGGGGCGACTCCTTCTCGTAGGCGTCCTCGCGGTGCAGCAGGATGACCATGTCGGCGTCCTGCTCGATGGAACCCGACTCTCGCAGGTCCGAGACCATCGGCTTCTTGTCGGTGCGCTGCTCGGGACCACGGTTCAGCTGGGACAGCGCGATGACCGGGATCTCCAGCTCCTTGGCCAGGAGCTTGAGGTTACGGGACATGTCCGAGACCTCCTGCTGCCGGCTCTCGGCCCGTTTGGAGCCGCCGGACTGCATCAGCTGGAGGTAGTCGATGACGACCAGCCGGAGGTCGTTGCGCTGCTTCAGACGACGGCACTTGGCGCGGATCTCCATCATCGACAGGTTCGGGGAGTCGTCGATGTAGAGCGGGGCCGCCGAGACGTCCGGCATCCGGCGGGCCAGCCGGGTCCAGTCCTCGTCGGTCATCGTGCCGGACCGCATGTGGTGCAGGGCGACCCGGGCCTCGGCGGACAGCAGGCGCATCGCGATCTCGTTGCGGCCCATTTCGAGGGAGAAGATGACGCTCGGCAGGTTGTGCTTGATCGACGCGGCCCGGGCGAAGTCCAGCGCCAGCGTCGACTTGCCCATGGCGGGACGCGCGGCGATGACGATCATCTGGCCGGGGTGCAGGCCGTTGGTGAGCGAGTCGAAGTCGGTGAAGCCCGTGGGGACGCCGGTCATCTCCCCGCTGCGGGAGCCGATCGCCTCGATCTCGTCGAGGGCGCCCTCCATGATGTCGCCCAGCGGCAGGTAGTCCTCGCTGGTCCGCTGCTCGGTGACCGCGTAGATCTCGGCCTGGGCGCGGTTGACGATCTCGTCGACGTCGTCGTCGGCCGCGTATCCCATCTGGGTGATGCGGGTTCCGGCCTCGACCAGCCGGCGCAGGACCGCACGCTCGTGGACGATCTCCGCGTAGTACTCGGCGTTCGCCGCCGTCGGCACCGTCTGCACAAGGGTGTGCAGATACGCCGCGCCACCGACCTTGTTGATCTCGCCGCGCTTGGTCAGCTCGGCGGCGATGGTGATGGGGTCGGCCGGCTCACCCTTGGCGTAGACGTCCAGGATCGCCTGGTAGATCGTCTCGTGGGCGGGCTTGTAGAAGTCGTGGCCCTTGAGGATCTCCACGACGTCGGCGATCGCGTCCTTGGAGAGCAGCATGCCGCCGAGGACGGACTGCTCGGCATCGAGGTCCTGCGGCGGGACCCGCTCGAAGGCGGAGCCTGAACCGTCCCACGCGCCGCTCTCACTGCCCCGGTCGTGCTGCTCGTCGCGGCCTCGGCCGCCGTCGGGACGCCGACGGGAGGGCAGGCGATCACTGGGACCGCTGTCGGCCCACGGATCGTCCAAGGGCTCGGAAATGCTCACCGAGCCACCTCCTCCCGTCCGCGGAACGGACCTCGCCGTGCCCTCTTGTTCTACGGCACGGCACTGACAAAACGAGAAGCCCAACTCCGCTTCATGGACGCCGGTTTTATGGCGGTTTCCCGGTCGGCGGACGGAGCGGGCGCCGGACCAAGGTAGGCCCCCAGGCACCGTCAGCCAATCTGGTTATCCACAGGCCATGTGGACGACGGGCCCGATGCTGTGGAGAACTGCCCGAAACCTGTGCACGACCCGGTGGACAGCCCTGTGAACAAGAACTCGCGCCACCTTGGGAAAGGCTCCTGACCTGCGGCTTTCGCTTCCACCGGCTGTGCAGAAGAAAAACTTCACCGTGAGGACCAAGATCACTCAGGGTTGTACACAGCCACGCACGACAGCAGGCCTAGAGTAAGGGTCACAAAGCCTTTGCATCTCTTACCTGTGGACGATTAGATTGGTGCTCATGACACAGGCTTCCGCGACCCCCGCAGCAGTCCGGCGACAGCACGACCGAGAGATCGTCGCTCTGGCCGTCCCGGCCTTCGGCGCACTGGTCGCCGAGCCCTTGTTCGTCCTGGCCGACAGCGCCATCGTCGGTCACCTCGGCACCGCCCAGCTCGCCGGTCTCGGTGTCGCCTCCGCCCTGCTCACCACGGCGGTGAGCGTCTTCGTCTTCCTCGCCTACGCCACCACCGCCGCCGTCGCCCGCCGCGTAGGGGCCGGTGAACTCCAGGCCGCCATCCGCCAGGGCATGGACGGCATCTGGCTCGCGCTGCTGCTGGGCGCCGGAGTCATCGCCGCGGTCCTTCCCACCGCCCCCGCACTGGTGGACCTGTTCGGCGCCTCAGAGACGGCGGCCCCCTACGCGACCACCTACCTGCGCATCTCGGCACTCGGCATACCCGCCATGCTCGTCGTCCTCGCCGCGACCGGCGTCCTGCGCGGACTCCAGGACACCAAGACGCCGCTCTACGTCGCCATCGCGGGCTTCGTCGCCAACGCCGCCCTGAACGCGGGCCTGGTCTACGGGGCCGGCCTCGGCATCGCCGGCTCCGCCTGGGGCACCGTGATCGCCCAGCTGGGCATGGCGGCCGCCTACCTGGTGGTCGTCGTCCGCGGTGCCCGCCGCCACGGGGCTTCACTGCGCCCCGACGCCGCCGGGATCAGGGCCTCCGCCCAGGCGGGCGTGCCGCTGCTGGTGCGCACGCTCTCCCTGCGGGCGATTTTGATGATCGCCACCGCGGTGGCGGCCCGGCTGGGTGACGCCGACATCGCCGCCCATCAGATCATCCTGTCGCTGTGGAGCCTGCTCGCCTTCGCGCTCGACGCCATCGCCATCGCCGGACAGGCCATCATCGGGCGCTACCTCGGCGCCGGCGACGCCCAGCGTGCCCGGGACGTCTGCCGCCGCATGGTGCAGTGGGGCGTAGCCGTCGGCGTTCTGCTGGGGCTGCTGGTGATCGTGTCCCGACCGCTCTTCCTGCCCCTGTTCACCGGTGACCCCGCCGTGAAGGACGCCGCACTGCCCGCCCTGCTCGTCGTCGCCCTCTCCCAGCCGATCAGCGGCGTGGTCTTCGTCCTCGACGGTGTCCTGATGGGAGCCGGGGACGGTCCGTATCTGGCCTGGGCCATGGTGGTCACCTTGGCGGTCTTCACTCCGGTGGCGCTGCTCGTCCCCACGGTCGGCGGCGGGCTCACCCTCCTGTGGATCGCGATGACGCTGATGATGACCGTGCGGATGGCCACGCTGTGGCTGCGCACCCGCTCGGGTCGCTGGCTCGTCACCGGCGCGACCCGCTGATCGCGTGCGCTGAACGTTTCACGTGAAACGGCCGAGGGGCCGCACCCGGTACGGGTGCGGCCCCTCTTCAGCCGTTCAAGCCGAGTGCGGCGATCAGGCCGCGACGACCTCGATGTTGACCTTGGCGGCAACCTCGGGGTGCAGACGCACGGACGTCTCGTGGGCGCCCAGGGTCTTGATGGGCGCGCCGAGCTCGATGCGGCGCTTGTCGACCTCGGGACCACCGGCGGCCTTGATCGCCGAGGCGACGTCGGCCGGGGTGACGGAACCGAAGAGACGGCCGGCGTCGCCGGAGCGGACGGCCAGGCGGACCTTGACGCCCTCGAGCTGGGCCTTCACCTGGTTGGCCTGCTCGATGGTCTGGATCTCGTGGATCTTGCGAGCGCGACGGATCTGCTCGACGTCCTTCTCGCCACCCTTGGTCCAGCGGATCGCGAACTTCCGCGGGATCAGGTAGTTGCGAGCGTAACCGTCCTTGACGTCGACGACGTCGCCCGCGGCACCGAGGCCGGAGACCTCGTGGGTGAGGATGATCTTCATGAGTCGGTCACCCTTCCCTTATCGCGCGGTGGACGTGTAGGGCAGCAGCGCCATCTCACGGCTGTTCTTGACGGCCGTGGCGACGTCACGCTGGTGCTGCGTGCAGTTGCCGGTCACGCGGCGGGCACGGATCTTGCCGCGGTCGGAAATGAACTTCCGCAGCATGTTCGTGTCCTTGTAGTCCACGTACGTGACCTTGTCCTTGCAGAAAGCGCAGACCTTCTTCTTCGGCTTGCGCACAGGCGGCTTCGCCATGGTGTATCTCCTGTGTGATCAAGAAGTTGGGGTGCGAGCCCGCCCCTAGAAGGGAGGCTCGTCCGAGTAGCCGCCACCGCCGCCGGAGCCGCCGCCCCAGCCGCCGCCCTGGTTGCCACCGGCGGGAGCGCCGGTCGCCCAGGGGTCGTCGGCCGGAGCGCCGCCGCCCTGCTGGCCGCCACCGGGGCCGCCGCCCCAGCCGCCGCCCTGCTGGCCGCCGCCACCGCCGCCGCCGTAACCGCCCTGGCCACCCCGGCCGCTGGTCTTGGTGACCTTGGCCGTGGCGTTGCGCAGGCTGGGGCCGACTTCCTCGACGTCCAGCTCGAAGACCGTGCGCTTGACACCCTCACGGTCCTCGTACGACCGCTGCTTCAACCGGCCCTGCACGATGACGCGCATGCCTCGCTGAAGGGACTCGGCGACGTTCTCCGCCGCCTGGCGCCAGACCGAGCAGGTCAGGAAGAGGCTCTCGCCGTCCTTCCACTCGTTGGTCTGACGGTCGAAGGTGCGGGGGGTGGACGCGACACGGAACTTCGCGACCGCCGCACCGGAAGGGGTGAAGCGCAGCTCGGGGTCGTCGACAAGATTGCCGATGACCGTGATGACGGTCTCGCCTGCCATGGGGGAACCTCTCGGCGGGTTTGCTGCTGCTGGCTGCTGGTGGTGCTACTCGAATCCCGAGATCAGCTGAGCGACAGCGCTCAGTGCATCTCGGGGCGGAGGACCTTGGTCCGGAGGACCGACTCGTTCAGGTTCATCTGGCGGTCGAGCTCCTTGACGACCGCAGGCTCGGCCTGCAGGTCGATGACCGAGTAGATGCCCTCGGGCTTCTTCTTGATCTCGTACGCGAGACGACGACGGCCCCAGGTGTCGACCTTCTCGACCTTTCCGCCGCCGTCACGGACGACAGAGAGGAAGTTCTCGATCAGCGGGGAGACAGCGCGCTCCTCGAGATCGGGGTCGAGGATGACCATCACCTCGTAGTGACGCATGTGGAACCCACCTCCTTTGGACTCAGCGGCCACGGTCGTTCCGTGGCAGGAGGGTTGTGATGCGTACGCAACGGTATCGGCCGCCACTGACAATCGAGGGTCCGTGGACGGCTTCCCCAGGTGGGCCGGGTGTTGACTCCTGGCGTTCCTGGGCAGACACCGGTGCAGACCGTACAGACTACCCGCACACCCGCTTCCGGTTGAAATCCGGCCGTGAGGGCACGCAGTCTGTACACATCGGGTGTGTACGGCGCTACAGTGCGCCGCCTTCCGGGCAAGGAGGTGCCACATGGCACAGGCATTGCGACCCAATACCGCCGGTTCTCTCTTCGCCACCGATGGCAGGTCCCACCCCGTCCAGGGCGCCTTGCTGGCGGCGACCCTGCTGCTCGGCGTGGTCTCGTTCATCACGGCGCAGTTCCACAGCCTGCATCTGCTGAGCTCCTGGACCGGACTGGTGGGGATCTTCACCGGCGCGTACGGCCAGTGGATCTCGGAGACGACCCGCGAACGCTTCGGGCTGATCCTGGGCCTCGGTGCCTCCGGACTCGGCTTCTTCCTCGGCATGGCACACGGCGGCCTCTTCGGCTGAGGCCCCGGCCGTACGCGGCACCTCGTCACCGCCCCGGCCGCCGAGGCCGGGGCGAAGGTGCCGTGCGCCCAGTCGGGCCGCTTCCCGGGCGCAGTAGGCTTCGGCGCTAGAGCCGGAGCCCCTGTACCCATGGGGACACACCAGCCCGAGGAGCGCCCCGAATGAGCCTGACCCTGAGGACCATCAGTCGCGAGCAGCATCTGGCGTACATCCAGAGCCTGCCGGCGGCGAGCCACATGCAGGTCCCGGCCTGGGCTGACGTCAAGGCGGAATGGCGCTCGGAGAACCTCGGCTGGTTCGACGAGCGGACGGGCGAGCTGGTCGGCGTGGGTCTGGTCCTCTACCGCCAGCTCCCGAAGATCAAGCGCTACCTCGCCTATCTGCCCGAGGGGCCGGTGATCAACTGGTTCACGCCGAATCTGGAGGACTGGATCCGGCCGATGCTGGCGCACCTCAAGCAGCAGGGCGCCTTCTCCGTGAAGATGGGCCCGCCGGTGATCATCCGCCGCTGGGACGCCGCCTCCATCAAGCAGGGCATCCAGAACCCGGACGTGAAGCGCCTGCGGGACATCGAGGCGGACTTCATCGAGCCGCGCGCCTTCGAGGTGGCCGACAAGCTGCGCCGGATGGGCTGGCAGCAGGGCGAGGACGGCGGCGCCGGCTTCGGTGACGTGCAGCCCCGCTACGTCTTCCAGGTGCCGCTCGCCAACCGGTCCCTGGAAGAGGTGCACAAGAACTTCAACCAGCTGTGGCGCCGCAACATCAAGAAGGCCGAGAAGGCCGGCGTCGAGGTCGTCCAGGGTGGCTACCACGACCTGGAGGAGTGGCAGCGGCTGTACGAGATCACGGCGGTCCGCGACCACTTCCGGCCCCGCCCGCTGTCGTACTTCCAGCGCATGTGGACGGCCCTCAACAGCGAGGACCCCAACCGCATGCGGCTGTACTTCGCCCGGCACAACGGCGTGAACCTGTCCGCCGCGACGATGCTGATCGTGGGCGGCCACGTCTGGTACTCCTACGGCGCCTCCGACAACATCGGCCGTGAGGTCCGGCCCTCCAACGCGATGCAGTGGCGGATGCTGCGCGACGCCTACGCGCTCGGCGCCACCGTCTACGACCTGCGGGGCATCTCCGACTCGCTGGACGAGTCCGACCACCTCTTCGGTCTGATCCAGTTCAAGGTGGGCACCGGCGGCCAGGCCGCCGAATACCTCGGCGAGTGGGACTTCCCGCTGAACAAGCTGCTGCACAAGGCGCTCGACATCTACATGTCGCGCCGCTGAGCGCGCCGCGTCCGCTTCGATAGCCTCCACACCTCTGACACACCGCAGCCACGAGAAAGGTTCCAGGTCCGGCCATGGCGCTCACGCTCTACGTCGACACCGCGCGCTGGCGGGCGCACCACAAGCACGTGCAGGAGCAGTTCCCGGGACTGGTCCCCGTCTGCAAGGGCAACGGCTACGGCTTCGGGCACGAGCGGCTCGCGGAGGAGGCGACGCGCCTGGGCGCCGACATGCTGGCCGTCGGCACCACGTACGAGGCTGCGCGGATCAAGGACTGGTTCGGCGGTGACCTGCTGGTGCTGACGCCGTACCGGCGCGGCGAGGAGCCCGTGCCGCTGCCCGACCGGGTGGTGAGGTCGGTGTCGTCCGTCGACGGCGTGTACGGCCTCGTGGGCGCCCGGGTGGTCATCGAGGTGATGTCCTCGATGAAGCGGCACGGCATCAGCGAGCAGGACCTGCCGCAGCTGCACACCGCGATCGAGAACGTGCGCCTGGAGGGCTTCGCCATCCACCTGCCGCTGGACCGCACCGACGGCTCGGACGCCGTCGAGGAGGTCATCGGCTGGATGGACCGGCTGCGCGCGGCCCGGCTCCCGCTGCACACCATGTTCGTCAGCCACCTCAAGGCCGAGGATCTGGCCCGGCTCCAGCAGCAGTTCCCGCAGACGCGTTTCCGCGCCCGCATCGGCACGCGGCTGTGGCTGGGCGACCACGAGGCCACCGAGTACCGCGGTGCCGTCCTGGACGTGACCCGCGTCTCCAAGGGCGACCGATTCGGCTACCGGCAGCAGAAGGCGGCCTCCGACGGCTTCCTGGTGGTCGTGGCGGGCGGTACGTCGCACGGGGTGGGTCTGGAGGCCCCGAAGGCGCTGCACGGCGTCATGCCGCGCGCCAAGGGCGTCGCCCGGGCCGGGCTCGCCACGGTCAACCGGAACCTTTCCCCGTTCGTCTGGGGCGGCAAGCAGCGCTGGTTCGCCGAGCCGCCGCACATGCAGGTGTCCATCCTGTTCGTGCCCGCCGACGCGCCGGAGCCGAAGGTCGGCGACGAACTGGTGGCCCACCTGCGGCACACCACCACCCAGTTCGACCGGCTCGTGGACCGCTGACGCACGGGGCACGCCCCGCGGAGCACACGGAAGGCCGTACGCGAAACCCGCGTACGGCCTTCTGCGCGACGCCTCCCCGCGGCGGACGTTCGCTCAGAGCGAACCGGGCGGGTTGTCCGCCGCTTTCGACGTGCCCCATTCGACCTGGGGAGCGTGCGGGCCCGCGAGGTGGGCGGCGTGGCGCGGTGGCCGGGCCGCCGCGCCCAGCACGAAGACGTCGTCGGCTCCGTCGAGCACCCCTCCGGAAGGGTCGTCCTCGCCGTCCCGGCGCACCACGTCCCGCTCGGGCATGAGGATGTCGCGTACGACGACGGCACAGAGGTACAGCGTGCCCAGCAGGTGCACGCCGATCGCCCAGTGGTAGCCGTCGGTCGGCAGTCCCTTGTGCGCGTCCCCGCTGGTCGTGTACGCGAGGTACATCCAGATGCCCAGGAAGTACATGACCTCGCAGGCCTGCCAGACGAGGAAGTCCCGCCACCGGGGCCGGGCCAGCGCGGCGAGCGGCACCAGCCACAGCACGTACTGCGGCGAGTACACCTTGTTGGTGACGATGAACGCGGTGACGATCAGGAACGCCAGCTGGGCGAAGCGCGGACGGCGCGGGGCGGTGAGGGTGAGCGCCGCGATCCCCACGCAGCACAGCAGCATCAGCAGCGTGGCGAACGTGTTGACGGTCTCGGTGCCGAGCGGGTCACTGGAGTTCTGCGCCATGATCAGCCAGAAGGACCCGAAGTCGACTCCGCGTTCCTGGCTGAACCGGTAGAACTTCGACCAGCCTTCGAAGGCGAACAGCATCACCGGCCCGTTCACCACCACCCAGGCGACGACGGCGCCCGCCAGTGCCTTGCCGAAGTCCCGCCACTTGCCCGCCCGCCAGCACAGCACGAACAACGGGCCGAGCAGGAAGACGGGATAGAGCTTGGCGGCCGTGGCCAGGCCCAGGAGGACACCGAAGGCGAGCGAGCGGCCCCGCGCCCACATCAGCATGGCGGCGGCCGTCAGGGCGACGGCCAGCAGGTCCCAGTTGATGGTCGCGGTCAGGGCGAAGGCGGGAGCCAGGGCGACGAGCAGACCGTCCCAGGGGCGCCGGGCATGGGTGCGGGTCACGCAGACGGCGATGACGGCCGCGCAGACCATCAGCATTCCGGCGTTGACCATCCAGTACCACTGCTCCTGGTGCTGGATGCTGCCGCTGCCCGGAGTCAGCCAGGCGGCGACCTCCATGAAGACACCGGTCAGCACCGGATACTCCAGGAACTCCATGTCCCCGGGGAGCCGGTCGAAGTACGGCACGAGCCCGTCGGCGAAGCCGCGCCCCTGGTAGAGGTGCGGGATGTCCGAGTAGCAGGCGTGCGTGTACTGCGAGCTGGCGCCGAAGAACCAGGCGCCGTTGTAGCAGGGCGCCTTCTGGACCAGTCCGAGGGCGAACACCCCGATCGCCACGAGTGCGATCACCCGTACGGGAGTCCACCAGGACGTACCGAGCAGGGCGTGCCGCCCGATGGGGCCGCCGATCACCTCGCTGCCGGCCGCGGCGACCTCGTCGGCCTTGGTCGGCCGTACCGGGTCCGGCTCGTGCGCGCTCGTCCGCGTCGTTTCTGCACTGGGCATGGGGCACATCCTGCCGTACGCGGCCGAGAGTCCACGGTGTCGTCGAGCCGGCAGAAGGCCGTGAAGAGGAAAGTGCCCCTGTTTCACGTGAAACACTTCGTTTCACGTGAAACAGGGGCACTCCCGTCACGGCCAGAAGGAGCCGTGACCGTCGGCCTCACTCGCCGTCCGGGCCTCCGAAGATGCCTCCGTTGCCGTTTCCGCCGTTGCCGTTCCCGTTGTCGGACGTCTCCGAGGTGCTGGGTGAGGGACTCACCTCGTCCTCACCGCCGTCACCGCCGCCGTTGTCCCCGCCGCCGCTGTCGTTGCACCAGCCGAAGGCACAGCTCTCGCTCGCCGACGGGGTGGGCGTGGGCTCGGGCGCGGACGTGGTGGGCGTCGGGCTGGGCTCCTCGGTCTCGGTCTCGGTGGGCTTGACGGTCACCGAAGGCGTCGGAGACGGAACGCCGGCCTGGTCGAAGACCTCGCCGATCGGAGTGGGCTCCGGGAACCCGGGGTCGGGCTTGCCCTTCAGCGCCGCCTTCATGTACTCGGTCCACACCGAGGTCGGGATGTCACCACCGTGGATGGAGTCGTCGCCGGCCGTGCCGTTCATGGAGAGCAGCTCATGGCTCTTCGGGTTCTCGCGGAACATCGCGACCGCGGTGGACAGCTGCTGGGTGTAGCCGACGAACCACGCGGACTTGTTCTCGTCGGTGGTACCCGTCTTGCCGGCCGCCGTCCGCCCCAGAGCCTTGGCGTTCTTGCCCGTACCGTTCTCGATGACGTTCTCGAGGACCTTCGTGACGTTGTTGGCCACGTTCTCCGGCATCGCCTGCGCGACCTTCGGCTTCTCGAAGCCGGGCACGGGCTGGCCGCTGTGCTTGACCTCCTTCACCGAGTACGGATCGGCCTGCTTGCCGGATGCCGCGAAGGTCGCGTAGGAGTCGGCCATGCGGATCGCGCTGGGCGTCGAGGTGCCGAGCGCGAACGACGGGTTGATGTCGGAGAAGCTCTGCTTGAGGATGCCGGTCCCCTCGGCGACCTGGGCCACCTTCTCCATGCCGACATCGACGCCGAGCTGCACGAACGGCGTGTTCACGGACTGCTCCATCGCCTTGTGCAGGCTGATGTAGCCCCAGGGGTAGTCGCTCTCGTTCTCCTGGTAGAAGAGCGAGTTGTCCTTCTTGAGGTAGTAGCTGCCGTCGGGCTTCTGGACCTTCAGGTGGTCGTTGCCGTTGTACTTGCTCATCGGCGAGACCCCGACGCCGTCGCTCTTGTACGTGCCGTACTGCATGGCCGCGGCGAGCACGTACGGCTTCCACGTCGAACCGACGGGGACACCGGCGGTGTCCGCGTTGTTGTTGAAGTGGCCGTTCTCGTAGCCCGCTCCGCCGTACAGGGCGACGATCGCGCCGTCGTTGGGCTTCACCGAGGCGGCACCGAACTGGACGTGCTTGTCCAGCTCCCGCTTCTCCGGGTCGAGGCGCTCCTTCTCGATCTTCTTGACGGCCTTGGCCAGGGCGTCGACCTTGTCCTTCTCGAAGGTCGTGTAGATCTGGTAGCCGCCCTGGTCGAACTGGGCCTCCGTGATCTCCGAGTGGGACAGCACGTACTTCTTGGCGGTGTCGACCAGGTAGCTGACCTGGCCGCTCATGCCCTTGATCGCCTTGCGGCCCTGGGGCTCGGGGTACGCGCTGACGGCCTTCTGGTAGTCGGCGTCCGAGAGATGGCCGTCCTTGTTCATCTCGCCGAGGATCCAGCGCCACCGCTTCTCGGAGCGCTCCCGGTTGGCGGTCGGGGTCGCCGACTTGTCGAGGTTCTCGTTGCCGGCCGGGTCGTAATACGTCGGGCCCTTCAGCAGCGCCGCGAGGAAGGCGCACTCGCTCGCGTCGAGGTCCTCCGCGTCCTTGCCGTAGTAGGTCTGGGCGGCGGCCTGGATGCCGTACGCGCCCCGGCCGTAGTACGAGGTGTTGAGGTAGCCCTGCAGGATCTCGTTCTTGTCGAGCTTCGTCCCCACCTTGATCGAGATGAACATCTCCTTGAACTTCCGGGAGACGGTCTGCTCCTGGCTCAGGTAGGTGTTCTTGACGAACTGCTGGGTGATCGTCGAACCGCCCTGCGTGTCACCGCCCGTCGCCATGTTGGCCAGGGCGCGGGCGATGCCCATGGGGTCGACGCCGGAGTCGTCGTAGAACGTCTTGTTCTCGGCGGAGATCACCGCCCACTGCATGTCCTTGGGGATCTGCTCGATGGTGACGTTCTGCCGGTTCTCGCCGGAGCCGGTGGCCACCATCTGGGTGCCGTCCGCCCAGTAGTAGACGTTGTTCTGCGACAGCGCGGCGGCGTTCTCCTCGCTGGGGACGCTGACCATCGCGTAGCCGATGCCGGCGATGGCGACCAGGCTGCCGAGGAAGCCGAGGAAGAGACCGGAGACCAGCTTCCACGAGGGCATCCAGCGCTGCCAGCCGTACTTGCCGGCGCGCGGGTAGTCGATGATCCGCTTGCGGTCGGAGGCGGTGGTCCGCCCCCGGCCTCGCCCGGGCCCGGTCGGACCGCCGGGACCACGCCGCCCGTTGTCGGCCGCCCGACGGCGGCTCCCACTGCTCCGCTGGGCCGCGCGTCGGGCCTCGGCGCGGCCGCCGTACGGCCGCTCCTCCCCTCCCGGCCCGGCGAAACCCGACCCATAGGTGTCGGAAGGAGACCCGGTGGCGCCTCGCGGTGCCGCTCGGCGGCCGGAGGCAGAGCCGGACTGGCCGCGTCGGGCCGCGGCACGTCCGCCTTCCTGCGGCTGCGGCGGTTTGCGACGGTGCTCGCTCATCGAACGACTACTCCTCGGGCAGGCGCACCCTTGCGCGCCTGGAAACGGCGGCTGGTTTCCGGTCCCCCCGAAGTACGGACGCGGTCGGTCCCGCATTCACCCGTACTGCACCAGGGACGAGGACGCCCCCGGACGCAACTCGGTTCCCGGTGGTGTGCATGCCGCACAGACTACGCAGCGGCAAAACCCGCCTAGCTCCGAAGTTCACCTCAAACCAGGCAACTCGCGTCCCACGAATCGGTGATGTGACGCCGTTCACGATTCCCCCTCTTGTAGCAGGACAGGGGCCGTTCTATCGTGCTGATGTATCGAGTCGATACATCAGCACGACATAAAGACCGTGACAGGCACGACCGCGGAAGAGGGGAGGCGACCATGAGCCGGCGTTCCGGGATCCTTGAGTTCGCCGTACTCGGCCTGCTCCGCGAATCCCCCATGCACGGCTATGAGCTGCGCAAACGACTCAATACGTCACTGGGTGTGTTCCGCGCGTTCAGCTACGGGACCCTCTACCCCTGCCTCAAGACGCTGGTCGCCAACGGCTGGTTGATCGAGGAACCGGGTCATACAGCCGAGGAGGCGCCGGCCGCCCCGCTCGCGGGCCGACGCGCCAAGATCGTCTACCGGTTGACGGCAGAGGGTAAGGAGCACTTCGAACAGCTGCTCTCGCAGACCGGCCCCGACGCGTACGAGGACGAGAGTTTCGCCGCGCGGTTCGCCTTCTTCGGTCAGACCTCGCGCGATGTACGCATGCGCGTGCTGGAGGGCCGTCGCAGCCGGCTGGAGGAGCGTCTGGAGAAGATGCGCGCCTCCCTGGCGCGCACCCGAGAGCGCCTCGACGACTACACCCTCGAGCTCCAGCGCCACGGAATGGAGTCCGTGGAGCGCGAAGTGCGCTGGCTGAACGAGCTCATCGAGAGCGAGCGGGCCGGGCGGGACCTTCACGGGTCCGCCTCCGGGGAGCCCGCCCAGCAGGACACCACATCTGGAGCGACGGGCGGCCTGCCCCGGCCCGGGGACGACACCCGGCCGGATACGCCCGACGACACCGCCACGTGAGACCCCCGTCAGGGCCTCACCGAGTACACACAGGGAGCAACCGGAATGGGTTCGGTTCGCGTAGCCATCGTCGGCGTCGGCAACTGCGCCGCGTCACTGGTGCAGGGAGTCGAGTACTACAAGGACGCCGACCCGGCGTCCAAGGTCCCCGGCCTGATGCACGTGCAGTTCGGCGAGTACCACGTCCGTGACGTGGAGTTCGTCGCCGCGTTCGATGTCGACGCGAAGAAGGTCGGCCTCGACCTCGCGGACGCCATCGGCGCCTCCGAGAACAACACCATCAAGATCTGCGACGTGCCCAACACGGGCGTGACCGTCCAGCGCGGCCACACCCTCGACGGCCTCGGCAAGTACTACCGCCAGACCATCGAGGAGTCCGCCGAGGAGCCGGTCGACGTCGTCCAGGTCCTCAAGGACAAGCAGGTCGACGTCCTCGTCTGCTACCTGCCCGTCGGCTCCGAGGACGCGGCGAAGTTCTACGCCCAGTGCGCCATCGACGCCAAGGTCGCCTTCGTCAACGCCCTCCCGGTCTTCATCGCCGGCACCAAGGAGTGGGCGGACAAGTTCACCGAGGCGGGCGTGCCGATCGTCGGTGACGACATCAAGTCCCAGGTCGGCGCCACCATCACGCACCGCGTGATGGCGAAGCTGTTCGAGGACCGCGGTGTCATCCTGGACCGCACGATGCAGCTGAACGTCGGCGGCAACATGGACTTCAAGAACATGCTCGAGCGCGAGCGCCTGGAGTCCAAGAAGATCTCCAAGACGCAGGCCGTCACCTCGCAGATCCCCGACCGTGAGCTCGGCGAGAAGAACGTCCACATCGGCCCGTCCGACTACGTCGCGTGGCTCGACGACCGCAAGTGGGCCTACGTCCGCCTCGAGGGCCGTGCCTTCGGTGACGTCCCGCTGAACCTGGAGTACAAGCTCGAGGTCTGGGACTCCCCGAACTCCGCGGGTGTCATCATCGACGCCCTGCGCGCCGCGAAGATCGCCAAGGACCGCGGCATCGGCGGCCCGATCCTGTCGGCCTCGTCGTACTTCATGAAGTCCCCGCCGGTGCAGTACTTCGACGACGTGGCCCGTGAGAACGTCGAGAAGTTCATCAAGGGCGAGGTCGAGCGCTAAGCGCGACACGGCGCCGCGCACCGGCCCCCTGTGGGTCGCCGAGGGTCCCCGAGGGCATTGCCGTCGGGGACCCTCCCCATGTGTGAGGCTGACCCCATGGCCGTCGTACGCGATCTAGGGGTCCTGCTCCGCTTCCGCAACTTCCGGCGGCTGCTCGCCGTACGACTGCTCTCCCAGGGCGCCGACGGTGTCTACCAGGTCGGCCTCGCCACCTACGTCGTCTTCTCCCCCGAGAGGCAGACCTCGCCCGCCGCGATCGCCTCCGCCATGGCGGTCCTGCTGCTGCCGTACTCCCTGGTGGGCCCCTTCGCCGGGGTCCTGCTCGACCGCTGGCGCCGGCGGCAGGTCTTCGTCCACGGCAACCTGCTGCGCGCCCTGCTGGCCACGGCGACGGCGCTGCTGATGACCGCTCACGTCCCGGACTGGCTCTTCTACGTCTCCGCCCTGTGCGTCACCGCGGTCAACCGCTTCGTGCTCTCGGGTCTGTCCGCCTCGCTGCCCCGTGTGGTGGACGCCGACCGGCTGGTCGTCGCCAACTCGCTCTCCCCGACCGCCGGGACGCTGGCCGCGACCGCGGGCGGTGGCCTCGCCTTCGTCGTCCGGCTGGCCGTGTCCGAGTCCGACGCCACGGTGGTGCTGCTGGGGGCCGTGCTGTACCTGTGCGGGGCCGCGGCGGCCCTGCGGATGCCACGGGAGCTGCTCGGCCCGGATCCCGCCCTGATACGACCGCGGTTGACCGAGGCGCTCGCCGGGGTCCTCCACGACCTCACGGCGGGCGTACGCCATCTCGCCGCACCCTCACGCCGTGAAGCCGCCCGGGCACTGGCGTCGATGACGCTGATGCGGTTCTGCTACGGCGCCCTCATGGTCATGCTGCTGATGCTCTGCCGGTACGCGCTGACCTCCGGCCCGGACGACGGCCTGGCCCTGCTGGGCCTCGCGCTGGGGGTGTCCGGGGCCGGATTCTTCGTCGCGGCCGTACTGACGCCCTGGGCCGCCGGACGGCTCGGCCCCGGCGCCTGGATCGCGGTCTGCGCGGGAGCGGCGGCCGTACTCGAACCGGCCCTGGGGCTGCCCTTCGCCACCGGACCGCTGCTCGTGGCCGCCTTCGTGCTGGGGCTGACCACCCAGGGCGCGAAGATCGCCACGGACACCGTCGTGCAGTCCTGCGTCGAGGACGGTTTCCGCGGCCGCACGTTCTCCGTCTACGACGTTCTGTTCAACGTGTCCTTCGTCGCCGCGGCCGGGGTGGCCGCACTGATCCTGCCGCCCGACGGCCGCTCGCCGGCGCTGGTGCTCGGAGTGGCCGGAATCTACGGGGCGGTTGCGGTGGCTATGGCCCGCTTTGCGCGTCGGCGAGTGTCACATCAGTGACACAGACCGGCTCCCGGGCGCTGTGCTGTCAGTGGGGCCCGCTACCTTACGGGGGTCTTATCCGATCTTTATGTGCGTCGTTCCACCGCGTCACGCACCCAGCTTCTAGGGGGACCCCCAAGTGACCACTCCGCCGCCCCAGGGCAACCCGTTCGCACAGGGCCAGCCGCAGGGCCAGCCGCAGGGGCAGAACCCCTTCGCGCAGGGCCAGCCGCAGGCCCCCTACGGCCAGCAGCCCGGTTTCCCGCAGCAGGGTGGCGCACCCTTCGCCCCCGCCCCGGCGCCGCGGCGCAAGCTGAGCTTCAAGACCATCAAGAACATCGTCATCGTGATCGCGGTGGGCACCGCGGTCATCGGTGGTTTCATAGCCAGCCGGGACGACGCCAACACCGCGGCCGTCGGCGACTGCATGCACCGTGGCAGCAGCGACGACAACAACCCGGACCTGGAGGTCGTCGACTGCAAGGACTCCAAGGCCGAGTTCGTCGTGCTGGCCAAGGTCGAGGGGAGCTTCACCTCGCTGACCGCCGAGTCCAAGTGCGCCGCGGAGGCCAAGGACTTCCAGTACTCGTACACCGAGTCCGGTGACGGCAGCGACTTCCTGCTCTGCCTGAAGGACTACACGAAGTAGGGCAGACCGCGAGAAGGGCGATGTTTCACGTGGAACATCGCCCTTCTTCATACCCGCGCAAGGGCCGTGCGCCGTGTACAGAAGCCGCGTTTCACGTGAAACACGGCCACACGCCCGGCGCTCAGCTCTGCGCGGCCCACCACTCCTTGAGCGCCGCGACCGCCTCGTCGTGCGCCATCGGCCCGTTCTCCAGCCGGAGCTCCAGCATGTGCTTGTAGGCCTGCCCCACCTCGGGGCCCGGCTTGATGCCGAGGACCTCCATGATCTGGTTGCCGTCGAGGTCGGGGCGGATGGAGTCCAGCTCCTCCTGCTCCTTCAGCTGGGCGATGCGCTCCTCCAGACCGTCGTACGCCCGGGACAGCGCGGCCGCCTTGCGCTTGTTCCGGGTCGTGCAGTCGGAGCGGGTCAGCTTGTGCAGCCGCTCCAGGAGGGGACCCGCGTCCCGGACGTAGCGACGCACCGCGGAGTCGGTCCACTCACCGGTGCCGTAGCCGTGGAAGCGCAGATGCAGCTCCACCAGCCGGGAAACGTCCTTGACCAGTTCGTTGGAGTACTTCAGCGCGGTCATGCGCTTCTTGGTCATCTTCGCCCCGACCACCTCGTGGTGATGGAACGAGACCCTGCCGTCCTTCTCGAAGCGCCGGGTGCGCGGCTTGCCGATGTCGTGCAGGAGCGCGGCCAGCCGGAGGGTCAGGTCCGGGCCGTCGTGCTCCAGCGCGATCGCCTGTTCCAGGACGATCAGGGTGTGCTCGTAGACGTCCTTGTGCCGGTGGTGCTCGTCGCTCTCCAGGCGCAGGGCCGGCAGCTCGGGCAGCACGCGCTGGGCCAGCCCGGTGTCGACCAGCAGGGTCAGCCCCTTGCGCGGGTGGGCGGAGAGGATCAGCTTGTTCAGCTCGTCCCGCACCCGCTCCGCCGAGACGATCTCGATCCGCTCGGCCATCTCCGTCATCGCCGTGACGACCTCGGGGGCCACCTCGAAATCGAGCTGGGCCGCGAAACGAGCGGCCCGCATCATCCGCAGCGGGTCGTCCGAGAAGGACTCCTCGGGCGTGCCTGGGGTGCGCAGCACTCGTGCCGCGAGGTCGTGGAGACCGTTGTGCGGATCGATGAACTCGTTCTGCGGCAGTGCCACCGCCATCGCGTTCACGGTGAAGTCACGCCGGACGAGGTCCTCCTCGATGGAGTCGCCGTACGAGACCTCCGGCTTGCGCGAGGTCCGGTCGTAGGCCTCCGACCGGTAGGTGGTCACCTCGATCTGATAGCCGTCCTTCTGGGCGCCGACCGTGCCGAACGCGATGCCGACGTCCCAGACGGCGTCCGCCCACGGCCGCACGATCTTCAGGACGTCCTCGGGGCGGGCGTCGGTCGTGAAGTCCAGGTCGTTGCCGAGCCGGCCGAGCAGCGCGTCCCGCACCGAGCCACCGACCAGGGCGAGTGAGAACCCGGCCTCCTGGAAGCGGCGGGCGAGGTCGTCGGCGACAGGGGCGACGCGCAGCGGTTCGGTCACCGTGCGGTGCTCCCGGTCGAGGGCGCTGGGGGTTTCTTCGTTGGCGTTCGGCACAACAGAAGAGGGTACGTGGCCGGGACGGCCCCGGGCGCCCGGATCGGGCCCACCCACCGGCGCTCGGCGGGGGCGGCGGCCCGGAGTCGCCCGATCTTGTGGAGCAGTCCGCGGCACTTCCCCTCAGCGCGCCTCGTTACCATGCGGGGACGCACATTCCGACGACCACTGACGACGACGAGGGACGGGCGAGCGCGTGGCCGAGGCGGCAGACATCCAGGGGACGTGTCCCTCACCTGCCCGCCGGTGGCTGCTGCGCGCCGGAGCACTGCTGGCGGGGGCGCCCCTGCTGGCCGGCCTGTGCCAGCTTCCCGCCGCACCGGCCGCGGACGCCGTGGGCCGGACCTCGGCGAAGGCCGCTTCGGAGTCCCGCACGGTGGCCGTCGCCCTCGACTCGTTCAGCCCCGCCGTCCCCACGGACGGCGACACCGTGACCGTCTCGGGCACCGTGACCAACAAGGGCAAGGAGACGATCACCGACGCCGAGGTGGACCTCCACGTCGGCCCCGAACTGACCACCCGTTCGGACATCGACTCCGCCGCCAGGAACACCGGCTATGTCCCGGGGGCCGACGGCACCGAGGTGGGCGGGGACCACACCCAGGTGTTCCCCCGGCTCATCCCGGGCGTCCCCGAACGCTTCAGCATCTCCGTCCCGGTCGACGACCTGGATCTCGGCGACGACGGCGTCTACCAGTTGGGGGTCTCTCTGACCGGTGAGACCGCCGCACAGCCGTGGGGACGGGTGCTGGGATTCCAGCGGACGTTCCTGCCCTGGCAGCCCGACGAGGCCAAGCCGAAGACGAAGACGACGTTCCTTTGGCCGCTGATCTCCACGGCCCGCGTCACGGCGGAGACGGGCTCGAACGAGCAGCAGACGCCCGTCTTCCTCGATGACGACCTCGCTGAGGAGATCGCCCCGGGCGGCCGGCTGGCGCAGATGCTGGCACTCGGCAAGGACCTCGACGTCACCTGGGTGATCGACCCGGACCTGCTGGCCTCCGTCGACGCGATGACGCGCGGCTACGAGGTGCAGGACGGCGACGACACCAGGCCGGGGCGCCAGCAGGCGGTCGCCAAGCAGTGGCTCGCCGAGTTGCAGAAGGCGGTGGCCGGCAAGGAAGTCGTCGCGCTGCCCTTCGCCGACCCGGACCTCGCGTCCCTCGCCCACAACGGCACGGACGTCACCGGCTCGCTCAGCCAGTACAAGGCCGCCACGGATGTCGCCGCCCTCACCGTGGAGTCGATCCTCCACGTGAAACCGAGCACCGACTTCGCCTGGCCCGTCGAGGGGGCGGTCGACCCGTCGATCGTGAAGGTCGCCACCTCCGCGGGAGCCGACCGGGTGATCGCACGCAGCGACAGCCTCAAGGAGACCGGCGGGCTGCCGTACACGCCGTCCGCGGCGCGCCCCATCGGCGGGGGCACCACCGCGGTGGTCGCGGACGCCCGGCTCTCCACGGCCTTCGAGGGGGATCTGACCAGGGCGTCGGCCAGTACGCTCGCCGTTCAGCGGTTCCTCGCCCAGAGCCTCGCGCTGAACCTCCAGACGGGCAAGCAGCGCAGCATCGTCGTGGCCCCGCAGCGCATGCCGACCGCGAGCCAGGCCCGGGCGATGGCGGAGGCGATCACGGCCCTCCAGGGCGGCACCTGGACGCAGG
The DNA here is from genome assembly GCF_000761215.1 of Streptomyces glaucescens. GTDB lineage: Bacteria > Actinomycetota > Actinomycetes > Streptomycetales > Streptomycetaceae > Streptomyces > Streptomyces glaucescens_B. Next base: position 3,864,181 of record NZ_CP009438.1, read on the forward strand.
CCCAGGAGCTGACCACCGCCGCCGAGGCCGAGCCCGACCCCGAGGCCACCACGGACGTCCCGCCCGCCTCGTCCTACCCGCGCGCGCTGCGCAAGCAGGAGCTGCCGCGCGAGGCCTTCGAGCAGATCGCGCGCACGCAGGCCAAGCTCGACGACTTCAAGGTCATCCTCACCTTCCCGTCACGCGTGGTGACCCCCTTCGGACGGGCCATAAACCGTGAGATGTCCACGTCGTGGCACGGCCGGCCCGCGGAGGCGCGTGGCTACCGCGACGGGGTGGAGGACTACCTCAAGGACCTGACCGAACAGGTCAAGCTGGTCCAGAAGTCCGAGACCAAGCTGTCCGGCCGCAGCGCCACCATCCCGGTGAGCGTGCAGAACAACCTTGTGCAGGGCGTCGACCACCTGGTCCTGCGGCTCACCTCCACCAGTCCCACCCGGCTGGAGATCGGCGGCGACGCCTACTACGAGCAGCCCGTCTCCGTCTCCGGCGGACACAGTCAGTCGGTGAAGTTCGCCACGTCCGCCAACGCCAACGGCCGGGTGGCCGTGGTCGCCCAGCTCTTCACGAAGGACGGCAAGCCGTACGGGGAGGCCGTCCAGTTCGATGTGAAGGTCACCGAGATCACCGCCACCGTGATGCTGGTGATCGGCGGCGGTGTCCTCCTGCTGGTCCTCGCCGGCTTCCGGATGTACACCCAGCGCAAGCGGGCAGCCGCCCGGGCGGCCGAGGCGGAGAGCCAGGACCGGGACGGCACCACGGCGGACGCCGACCGCCCCGCCGGCACGCCGGAGAACCCGGACGCCCCCGAGGGGCGCTCCGAGGAGGAGTCCGCCACCCGGGCCGGGGCAGGCGACCCCGAGCAGCCGAGTGACCCGCTACCGGACACCGCAGCGGAAAGCGCCGACCCGTCCGGCACGGGTGAGAGAGTGGACCGTTGAGGATGTCGTGGCCGGTCGGCCCGGGACGATGAGGTGGGGCAAGCATGAACGCGCCGTACGACGGTGACCGCGGCCAGGCCGCGGGCAGCTCGGGCTACCCCGAGGGCCCGCCGCCCGAGCACGGCCAGGTGCCGCCGCAGCACCCGGCGGACATGTACCTCCAGGACGCCTACGACCAGGACCCGTACCGGGCGCAGGACCTCACCGCGCAGGACCCGGTCGGCGAGGCGCTCTACGACCGTGCCGCGCACCCCCCGCCGCCGCCGGGCACGTACCCGCCGCCGGGGCCGCTGTACGCGCAGCCGCCGCAGTCGCCGTACGCCCCCGACCCCACCGTGTGGGCGCAGCCCCCGGCACCCGAGCCGGACGGCGCCACCCAGTACCTGCCGTACGGCGACGACCCGCGCACCACCCAGTACGTGGGCGTCGACGACCTGGTCACCCAGGCGGCCGAGGAACGCCCCGAGCACGACGCCTTCGCCCACCTCTTCCGCGACCAGCAGCAGGCCGGGCTCCGCCCGCCCATGGAGCACCCCGGGGTGCCCGGACCGGCCGCCGCACCCGGTCACGGCCAGGGCCCGGTCCCGCAGTACGGACCGCCCGGGCAGTACCAGGCACCCGCGGAGCACTACGAGGTGCCCGGGCAGCAGGAAGCCGAACCCCCCGCTCCGGCGCCCGCCGCGCCCGCCCAGAAGAAGGGGGGCCGCGCCGCCGGACTGCTGAAGTCGAGCGCCGTGATGGCGGCGGGCACGATGGTCTCCCGCCTCACCGGCTTCATCCGCTCCGCGATGATCGTCTCGGCGCTGGGCCTGATGCTCCTCGGCGAGTCCTTCCAGGTGGCCTACCAGCTGCCGACCATGATCTACATCCTGACCGTCGGCGGCGGCCTCAACTCGGTCTTCGTCCCGCAGCTCGTGCGGGCCATGAAGGACGATGAGGACGGCGGCGAGGCCTACGCCAACCGGCTGCTGACCCTGGTGATGGTGGCGCTCGGCGTCCTGACCGCCCTCGCCATGCTCGGCGCCCCCTTCCTGGTGCGCGCCCTGTCCAACCCGCTGGCCTCGGACCCCGCCGCGTTCGACGTCGCCGTCACCTTCACCCGCTACTTCCTGCCCTCGATCTTCTTCATGGGCATCCACGTGGTGATGGGCCAGATCCTCAACGCACGCGGCCGCTTCGGCGCGATGATGTGGACCCCGGTCCTGAACAACATCGTCATCATCGTGACCCTGGGCCTGTTCCTGTGGGTGTACGGCACCGCCGAGCACTCCGGCATGACCGTGCAGAACATCCCGCAGGAGGGCGTCCGCCTGCTGGGCATCGGCATCCTGCTCGGCCTCGTCGTCCAGGCCCTCGCGATGATCCCGTACCTGCGCGAGACCGGCTTCAGGCTGCGGCTGCGGTTCGACTGGAAGGGTCACGGCCTCGGCAAGGCCGCGATGCTCGCCAAGTGGACGATCCTGTTCGTCCTCGCCAACCAGGCGGGCGCCCTGGTCGTCACCCAGCTGGCCACCGCCTCGGTCGTGGACACCAAGATCGACGGCACCGGATTCAGCGCCTACGCCAACGCCCAGCTCATCTGGGGCCTGCCCCAGGCCATCATCACCGTCTCCCTCATGGCCGCGCTGCTGCCGCGCATCTCCCGCTCGGCCGCCGAGAACGACACCGGCGCGGTCCGCGACGACATCTCCCAGGGCCTGCGCACGACCGCCGTCGCGATCGTCCCGCTCGCCTTCGGCTTCGTCGCCCTCGGCGTCCCGATGTGCACCCTGATCTTCGGCTCCTCCGGCTCCACGGCCGCCACGAACATGGGGTACATGCTGATGGCCTTCGGCCTCGGCCTGATCCCGTACTCCGTGCAGTACGTCGTGCTGCGCGCCTTCTACGCCTACGAGGACACCCGCACCCCCTTCTACAACACGGTCATCGTGGCCGCGGTCAACGCGGGCGCGTCCGCGCTCTGCTACCTGCTGCTGCCCGCCCGCTGGGCGGTCGTCGGCATGGCCGCCTCCTACGGCCTGGCCTACGTCACCGGCGTCGGCGTCGCCTGGCGCCGGCTGCGCAAGCGGCTGGGCGGCGACCTGGACGGCTCGCGCGTGCTGCGGACCTACGCCCGGCTGAGCATCGCCTCGGTGCCGGCGGCGCTGCTGAGCGGCGCGGCCTGCTACGGCATCACCCAGGCCCTCGGCCAAGGGGTCGTCGGCTCGTTCGCGGCACTGCTGGCCGGCGGGGCCGTACTGCTGGGGATCTTCTACTTCGCGGCCCGCCGGATGCGGATCGAGGAACTGAACTCGCTGGTCGGCATGGTCCGCGGCCGTCTGGGCCGCTGAAACGGGGGGCAGGCGCACAACCTTCGTCCGCCATCGCGTGTCGTGCATAGCGGCGGACTGTGGGCACAATTGGTTTCGGCGTCGGACGGCGCGCACGGGGTCGTACGGCGCGCAATGGATGGGGAGGCAGGAACGACGGTGGCGGAACGAAGCACAGCTGCCGTCGACGTGGCAGACAACAGCGGCGAGAAGTCGCTGACCGCCAAGGCGGACCAGGCGGACCAGTCCACGGCCGACGGGGTGGCCCAGAAGCGGGAGCGGGACACGGAACACAACGAGGCGCAGGGGAGTGGCGGGACGGAAGGTCCCGGGAGGAAGGCCTCGCCGCCTGAGCTGCACAGCGGCCACAAGCTCGCCAGACGCTACCGGCTGGAGGACTGCGTCACCCGCCTGGACGGTTTCAGCAGCTGGCGCGCGGTCGACGAGAAACTCCGCCGCGCCGTCGGCGTCCACGTCCTGCCCGCCGACCACACCCGTGCCCGTGCCGTCCTCGCCGCGGCCCGCTCCTCCGCATTGCTCGGTGACCCCCGCTTCGTCCAGGTCCTCGACGCCGTCGAGGAGAACGACCTCGTGTACGTGGTGCACGAGTGGCTGCCCGACGCCACCGAACTGACCACCCTGCTCTCCGCCGGGCCACTGGAGCCGCACGACGCGTACCAGATGGTCAGCCAGCTCTCCTCGGCCATGGCCGCCGCGCACCGCGAGGGCCTGGCCCATCTCCGCCTGAACCCCAACGCCGTACTGCGCACCTCCACCGGGCAGTGGCGTATCCGTGGCCTGGCCGTGAACGCCGCCCTGCGTGGCATCGTCTCGGACACCCCGCAGCGCGCAGACACGGAAGCCATCGGCGCCCTGCTGTACGCCGCCCTCACACAGCGCTGGCCGTACGAGAACGACGCCCACGGCCTGTCCGGGCTGCCCAAGGACATCGGGCTGATCCCCCCGGACCAGGTGCGCGCCGGTGTCCACCGCGGCCTGTCCGAGCTCGCCATGCGCGCGCTCGCCAACGACGGCGCGACCGCCTCCCGCCACGAGTCCCCCTGCACCACGCCGGAAGAGCTGGTCAAGGCGGTCGGCGAGATGCCCCGCATCCGCCCGCCGGAGCCGGCGTTCACCGCGCCGCCGGAATACCAGCGCACGACCTACCAGCAGGGCACGTACGGCCGCACGACGCCGCACCCGGGCGTCACCCAGCCGGTCCCGACCCCGCCGCCCCCGTTGCAGAGCCGCACCGGCAAGGCACTGAAGTGGGCCGTGTCGGCACTGCTCATCGCGGCGCTGGGCCTGGGCAGCTGGCAGCTCGCGGACGCCCTGATGGACCAGGGGAGCGAACCGAAGACGCCGGCGCCCTCCCCCGCTGCCGTCGGCGACGAGAAGCCGGCGGCTCCCAAGAAGCTGACGATCCAGGGAGCCGTGGAGTACTACCCGGACGGGTCTCCTCAGGACGCCGATGGTGTCGCGAACACGTACGACGAGGACAGCACGTCGTACTGGCGCACCAAGAGCTACTTCGAGGGGCCCGAACTCGCGCCCTTCAAGCAGGGTGTCGGCATCATGTACGACCTGGGCGCGGATGAGGACGTCTCCAGCGCCTCCATCTCCCTGCGGCACACGGGGGACCACACCACCCTCACGATGTACGCAGCGGATGAGCTTTCCTCATCCGCCCCTCTGGAGTCCATGACGAAGATCGCCACGGCGGAAGCCACGGGCCCCGTGGCGAAACTGCAGTCCAAGAAGCCGGTCAAGACACGGTACGTACTGATCTGGCTCACGGCCGCGCCCTACGCCGAGGGCGACCAGTTCAGCGGATCCGGATACAAGCAGGCGATAACGGACGTGTCCTTTTTCGGCACCAGCAGATAGCCGTACCCGGCACCCCTGAGAGGCTGGGCGTCGCACCACCGCACGACGCCCAGTCAGAGGAAACGCCTCCGTCTCATTGTTCTTCCCCGTATGCGGACGCTCTGCTGTACGCCTGAGCGAAGTGCTTCTGTATGCGCGAGAAATTCTCGCTGTGACGCTCGATATGAGCCGTCTGCAGTTCCGTCTCGACGGACAGGAGAACGCTGGGGAGCCGGGACTTGATTGTGCGGTTCACGTCTTTTCACTCCCTCACGGCCTACGGCACACGGGGATCTCATACGGCGTCGAGGAAGGGTCGGGCGTGGCGTCTCAGCAGTTCGACCCCGTCGTTCCGCTCCTGTGTGGGCACCTCTGCAGCCACGGCGAGTGCCGTCGAATGTACCGGAGAGTCGCCTAGGACCAGCTTCTTCTTCACAGATTATTCCCGCTCGATAAAGAACAGATCACTCACCATTGGCGTGATCATTCCGAAGGCAAGATCGGTCGCCGAGGATCGTCCGTATATAGAGGCCTTGCTCCCGGCCATCGGGCTCGTCTACTTTTGATACTCGACCAGCTCGGATGTTTCCAGGAATGTTCACGGGGAGGGGGATCGTGCCGTCTGCGGCGGACGACAGTCATCCGGCTACGGACGAGGCTCTTCTGGCCCGACACGTCGCCGGTGATCCCGACGCCTTCGGTGAGCTCGTCCGCCGCCACCGCGATCGGCTCTGGGCCGTCGCGCTGCGTACCCTCGGTGACCGGGAGGAGGCGGCCGACGCGGTGCAGGACGCCCTCGTCTCCGCCTTCCGCGCCGCCCACACCTTCCAGGGCAAGTCGGCGGTCACGACCTGGCTGCACCGGATCACGGTGAACGCGTGCCTGGACCGCGTCCGCAAGGCCGCCTCCCGCAGGACCGCGCCGGTCGACGACGCGGAGCGCCTGGAGCAGCTGCTGGAGCCGCACGAGTCGGCCTCGGAGCCGGCGGAGCGCAACGACCTGCACCGCCAGCTCCTGGAGGCGCTCGGCACGCTCCCGCCCGACCAGCGGGCGGCGCTCGTCCTGGTCGACATGCAGGGCTATCCCGTCGCTGAGGCCGGCCGCATCCTCGGTGTGCCGACCGGGACGGTGAAGAGCCGCTGCGCGCGCGGCAGGGCGAGGCTCCTGCCGCTGCTCACGCACCTCCGGCCGGGAGGCGCCGGTTCCGGCACTCCACCGGGTGAAGGACGGAACCGGACCGAGGGGACATCCGTCCCACCGGCAGCGGGGTCACTCGATGCGGCCCCGCAGGATGCCGGGCCGAGCGATTCAGCTGCTGTGAAGGGCGGAGGTGGGCGAGCGTGACATCCACGACGGACACGGCCGGGCACCCGGACGTCACCGAGATCTCCGACTTCACCGAAGGCCTGCTTCCCCAGGCCCGCTCCACCGACGTGCGACGGCATCTGGACGAGTGTGCGGTGTGCGCGGACGTCCACGCCTCGCTGGAGGAGATCCGGGGCCTGCTGGGCACGCTGCCGGGGCCCCCACGGATGCCGGCCGATGTCGCGGGCCGGATCGATGCCGCGCTGGCTGCGGAGGCGCTGCTGAACGCCTCGTCGCCCGAGCCGGGCGAGCTGCCCGAACCGTCCGGGGAGGGCGCGGAGGAGAGCGAGGAGAGCGGCGCGGGTGAGCCGGCGGCTGCTCACCCAGCCGCTTCGCACGCGACCGGCGCGGGTACGCATGTTTCACGTGAAACATCGGCCACCGCCGACCGCCCGGCCGGGCGAGCGCGTGTCTCCTCCACCGGCCCGGGCCGCAAGCAACGTCCGGGTCGCAGGCTCGGCGGCCGCCGCCGAGCTGCCGTGCTGGGCGCTGTCCTCTCGGCCGCCGCCCTGGGACTGGGCTCCGTGCTGTGGATGTCACTGGGCGGTACGCAGACGAACACGCCGGCCCAGGAGCGGCGGAACACCGCCGCGGACACCTTCTCCGAGGGGCGGCTGGAAGCGCAGGTCGGAGACCTCCTCGCTCAGGAGCCGCACACCAGGAAGGGCTCCCGCACTCCGGGAGGGGGCGTGGAGTCCGCCCCCGGCTCGGACGGACCCCGGGTTCTGCAGCAGCCCGCCGTCGAGGTTCCCGAGTGTGTCCAGCGGGGCATCGGACGCGACGAGCAGGCACTCGCGACCGAGAAAGGCGTCTACGAAGGGACGGAAGTCCTCCTCGTCGTCCTGCCCGAGACCTCCGACCCCGCCCGGGTGACCGCCTACATCGTCCAGTCGACATGTGTGGAGCAGCCGTCGGCGGGCGCGGCGAAGGTGCTGCTGAAGCGCACCTACGGACGCTGAGGTTTCGCTCCGCGCGTCGCCCCGTGTCGGACGGCCGTCTCACAGAGCGATCACCCGCCCGTGTGCCCGGTCCCGGCGGGAATGCGCGACCCTTAGGATCCGTTGGGTGGGGTGAGAGTTCTGGAAGGAGCTCCCACCGGTCAAACGACGCAGTCCAGAGACGAGGAATCAAGCCGTGAGCGACGTCCGTAACGTGATCATCATCGGCTCCGGGCCCGCCGGCTACACGGCGGCGCTGTACACCGCACGCGCGTCGCTGAAGCCACTGGTCTTCGAGGGCGCCGTCACCGCCGGCGGTGCGCTGATGAACACCACGGAGGTGGAGAACTTCCCGGGCTTCCAGGACGGCATCATGGGACCCGAGCTCATGGACAACATGCGCGCCCAGGCCGAGCGCTTCGGTGCCGAGCTGGTGCCCGACGACATCGTCTCCGTCGACCTGACCGGTGAGATCAAGACCGTCACCGACACCGCCGGGACCGTCCACCGCGCCAAGGCCGTCATCGTCGCCACCGGCTCCCAGCACCGCAAGCTGGGCCTGCCCAACGAGGACGCCCTGTCCGGCCGCGGTGTCTCCTGGTGCGCCACCTGCGACGGCTTCTTCTTCAAGGACCAGGACATCGCCGTGATCGGCGGCGGCGACACCGCGATGGAGGAGGCCACCTTCCTGTCGCGCTTCGCCAAGTCCGTGACGATCGTCCACCGCCGGGACACCCTGCGTGCCTCCAAGGCCATGCAGGAGCGCGCCTTCGCCGACCCGAAGATCAAGTTCGTCTGGGACAGCGAGGTCGCCGAGATCCAGGGCGACCAGAAGCTGGCCGGGCTGAAGCTGCGCAACCTCAAGACCGGCGAGCTCTCGGACCTGCCGGTGACCGGCCTGTTCATCGCGATCGGCCACGACCCGCGCACCGAGCTGTTCAAGGGCCAGCTCGACCTGGACGAAGAGGGCTACCTGAAGGTGAACGCCCCTTCCACCCGGACGAACGTGACCGGTGTCTTCGGCGCCGGTGACGTGGTGGACCACACCTACCGTCAGGCGATCACCGCAGCCGGCACCGGCTGCTCCGCCGCTCTCGACGCCGAGCGCTTCCTCGCTGCCATCGCGGACAACGAGCAGAAGGCCGAGCCCGAGAAGACCACTGTCTGAGACCCCATCCGCCCCACGCATCATCAGTTAAGGAGCCCGCCGTGGCCGGCACCCTCAAGAACGTGACCGACGATTCCTTCGAGCAGGACGTCCTCAAGAGCGACAAGCCCGTCCTGGTGGACTTCTGGGCCGCCTGGTGCGGTCCGTGCCGCCAGATCGCGCCGTCCCTCGAGGCGATCGCCGCCGAGCACGGCGACAAGATCGAGATCGTCAAGCTGAACATCGACGAGAACCCGGGTACGGCGGCCAAGTACGGCGTCATGTCGATCCCGACCCTGAACGTCTACCAGGGCGGCGAGGTCGCCAAGACCATCGTCGGCGCGAAGCCGAAGGCCGCGATCCTCCGCGACCTCGCGGACTTCATCGCCGAGTGACCTCGCAGGGAAACGAGCGGCGTTTCACGTGAAACACGAAGGGGCCGACCCGGAAGGGTCGGCCCCTTCGCATGGCCCCCGGTGAACGGATGTGTTCCGCGAAGTCCGCCTCACAGCGGCCGCAGGGCCGGTTCCTTCTGCACCGCCCCCAGCAGCCGGTCCAGTGCCATCTCGACGTCTTCCTTCCAGGAGACAGTCGTCCTCAGCTCCAGCCGCATCCGTGGGTGGGTGGGGTGCTGCCGGACCGTCTTGAAGCCCACGGCAAGTAGGTGATCGGCCGGCAGCACACAGGCCGGCTCCTTCCACCGCGCGTCGCCGAACGCTTCGATCGCCTTGAAACCCCGCCGCAGCAGGTCCTTGGCAACCGTCTGCACCATCACCCGGCCCAGTCCCTGCCCCTGGTATCCCGGCATGATGAACCCCGTGATGAGTTGCACGGCGTCGGGCGAGACCGGGCTTGTGGGAAACGCCGCAGAGCGCGGCACATAGGCCGGGGGTGCGTAGAGCACGAACCCCACGGGTACGTCGTCGACGTAGACGACCCGCCCACAGGAGCCCCAGTCCAGCAGCACGGCCGAGATCCAGGATTCCTTCTCCAGCGCGGCGACGCCCTCCTTGACCGCGGCCTCACCGCTGACCGGGTCCAGCTCCCAGAAGACACACGAGCGGCAGCGCTCGGGGAGGTCCCGCAGGTTGTCCAGTGTGAGCGGTACGAGCCGACGCCCCATGAAGGATGATCCTCGCTTCCTTCTCCGCTCCCATGACTCCCTCGATCGTATCCACGAAGCGATTCCATCGATACCGCCAAAAAGCAAAGTGCGGGCCGTGTTCCGGTACACACCGGACACGACCCGCACAGGCGGTCGGAAACAGGCGCCTGGCCCGGAGGCTCAGGCTTCCGTCTCCTCGCCGTCGTCCTCCAGCAGGCTCTTCTGCAGCACCGGCCCCTCGCCGGGGGCGAGCGTGCTGAGGATCCGCTCCAGGTCCTCCACCGAGGCGAACTCGACGGTGATCTTGCCCTTCTTCTGACCGAGGTCGACCTTGACCCGGGTCTCGAAGCGATCGGAGAGCCGGGTGGCCAGCTCGTTCAGTGCCGGAGAGACCACCGAGCCGGCCCGAGGACCCCTGGCCCGCTGCGTCGCCTGGGGCCGGGACCCCATCAGCGTCACGATCTCCTCGACGGCTCGCACGGACAACCCCTCGGCCACGATCCGGTGAGCCAGCCGGTCCTGCTCCTCCGAGTCCTCCACGGACAGCAGAGCCCGGGCATGACCGGCGGACAGCACTCCGGCTGCCACCCGACGCTGGACCGCCGGGGAGAGCTTCAGCAGCCGCAAGGTGTTGGAGACCTGCGGACGAGACCGGCCGATACGGTCCGCGAGCTGATCGTGCGTGCAGTTGAAGTCCTTCAGCAGCTGGTCGTAGGCGGCGGCCTCTTCCAGCGGGTTCAGCTGCGCACGGTGCAGGTTCTCCAGGAGGGCGTCCAGCAGGAGCTTCTCGTCCTCCGTGGCCCGCACGATCGCGGGAATCGCCTCCAGACCGGCCTCGCGGCAGGCCCGCCAGCGCCGCTCGCCCATGATCAGCTCATAGCGGCCGGCACCCAGCTGCCGCACGACGACCGGCTGGAGCAGACCGACTTCCTTGATGGAGGTGACCAGCTCGGCCAGAGCGTCCTCGTCGAAGACCTCACGCGGCTGCCGAGGATTCGGCTTGATGGCGTCCAGCGGGATCTCGGCGAAGTGGGCGCCCACGGGTGCGGGCGGCGCATCCACGGCGCCGATGACCGACGGCTCCTCGGTTTCACGTGAAACAGGCGGAAGCGTGGCCACCTTCGCGGCAGCCACCCCCCGATCACCGGTCAGCAGCGGCACCGCCGCAGGAGACGTGGAAGCAGCGCCCCCTGCGGTGCCCGTCGCGGTTCCCCCCACCGCGGCTTGGGCCGGGTTCTTCTCGGTCGGGGCCGCCGGAATCAGCGCCCCGAGACCACGGCCCAGTCCCCTCCGTCGCTCGCTCACTGAGTCCCCTCCACCATGCTCTGATCGTTCTGAGCGCCGAGGTGGGCATGCGTGCCGTCATAGCTGACGCCGACGCCCTTCAGCGCGATTTCCCGTGCCGCCTCAAGATAGGAGAGGGCACCGCTCGATCCGGGATCGTAGGTCAGTACCGTCTGCCCATAGCTCGGCGCCTCGGAGATACGGACCGAGCGCGGAATGCTCGTCCGCAGCACCTCGTCGCCGAAGTGGGTGCGCACCTCTTCCGCGACCTGGGACGCGAGCCGCGTCCGGCCGTCGTACATGGTGAGCAGAATCGTCGACACATGCAGGTGGGGGTTGAGGTGCCCCCGCACCAGGTCGACGTTGCGCAGCAGCTGGCCCAGGCCCTCCAGCGCGTAGTACTCGCACTGAATCGGGATCAGGACCTCCTGGCCCGCGACCATCGCGTTGACCGTCAGCAGTCCGAGAGAGGGCGGGCAGTCGATGAGGATGTAGTCCAGCGGCTGCTCATACGCCTGGATCGCCCGCTGGAGGCGGCTCTCGCGCGCCACCAGGGACACCAGCTCGATCTCCGCACCGGCGAGATCGATCGTGGCTGGAGCGCAGAAAAGACCTTCGACATCGACGACCGGCTGGACGACCTCCGACAGCGGCTTGCTGTCGACCAGCACGTCGTAGATCGAGGGGACTTCCGCGTGATGGTCGATGCCCAGAGCGGTGGACGCATTGCCCTGCGGGTCGAGGTCGATCACCAGGACGCGGCCACCGTGCAGAGCCAGCGAGGCGGCAAGGTTGACCGTTGTCGTCGTCTTGCCGACGCCCCCCTTCTGGTTGGCGACCACGATGACGCGGGTCTGCTCGGGCCGTGGCAGGCCCTCGCCGGCGCGGCCCAGTGCCTCCACCGCCAGCTGGGCAGCACGACCGATGGGAGTGTCGTCCATCGGAGGCGGTGTTTCACGTGAAACATCCGCTCCCGTCGACTCGGTACGGGGACCGGGGACCGGATCGGTCATCGGTCCCGCGATGTTGGCGTCGGACCGCAAGGATTCACTCTCCTCGACTTCAGGCTCGCAATGAACAGAGCCTCCCATGTCTTCGGGGTGGTGAACCAGTGAGGCCTGGTCTTCTGTGGAGAAATCCACCTCTGTGGACAACTCCGTGCCCCCTGGGCGGGGCGGGGTAGCGGAGGAAGGGGGAGCCTCGTCGAGCGAACCGAGAGGCTTACGGTCGCGGGGTTCGGCCGCAGCCCGGCCGCGGCTGATGATGCCGTGCAACAGTGAGCGACGTTTCACGTGAAACACGATGCACAGCGGCTGCGGCCGAACTGTCGCGACACTCCGTGATGCGTAGGTTGGGCAGCTTGTGTGGAGTAGGGGAATCTCGACCGGGGCGGTCAGCGACGTCGGCGCGTGCGGCCCGTCCTGGCCGCCTTGGCCCGCTTGGCCGCGAAGCGCACGCCACCGGGGCTTTCCCCGACCTCCACGCGCACGACCGTGGACATCGGATCGACGATCCCTTCGCCCACATGCAGGATCGAGGTCTCCACGGCGCCCAGCTTGCTCAGGGCGGTGGCGGCTGCCTTCAGCTCTTCCTCGGCGGTGTCGCCCTTGAGGGCCAGCATCTCGCCATAGGGGCGCAGCAGGGGAATGCCCCACGTGGCCAGCCGGTCCAGCGGCGCCACGGCACGGGCCGTCACCACGTGGACCGGGGGAAGCTTGCCCATGACCTCTTCGGCGCGGCCGCGGACCACGGTCACATGGTCCAGGCCGAGCAGTTCGACGACCTCCGTGAGGAAGTTCGTCCGCCGCAGCAACGGCTCCAGCAGGGTAATCTTCAGGTCCTCGCGGACCAGGGCGAGCGGGATGCCGGGCAGACCGGCGCCGGAGCCGACGTCGCAGACCGTCACCCCCTCGGGCACGACCTCGGAGAGCACCGCGCAGTTCAGCAGGTGCCTCTCCCACAGGCGAGGGACCTCACGCGGGCCGATGAGCCCCCGCTGCACTCCTGCCTCGGCGAGAAGCTCGGCGTACCGGACCGCATCCGCGAAGCGATCGCCGAATACGTCACGAGCATGCTCGGGAGCAGGGGGGAGCTCAGATGCCTCCGTCACGGGGACCGTCCTTCCGTACCGCATCGGCGCGTCGAGCGCCGACCTCCAGAACTACAGGCTGACAAAGTTCGGCCCCGCCTGCGCAACAGACGGGGCCGGGGCACGTACGTACCGAAATCAGTTGGGCAACACGACGACGAAGCGCTGCGGCTCCTCGCCCTCGGACTCGCTGCGCAGTCCGGCGGCCTTGACCGCGTCGTGCACGACCTTGCGCTCGAAGGGCGTCATCGGCTTCATCTTCACGGGCTCACCGCTGCTCTTCGCCTCGGCGGCGGCCTTGGCGCCCAGCTCGGACAGCTCGGAGCGCTTCCGGGCGCGGTAGCCCGCGATGTCCAGCATCAGCCGGCTGCGGTCCCCGGTCTCCCGGTGCACGGCGAGCCGGGTCAGCTCCTGGAGCGCCTCCAGGACCTCGCCGTCCCGGCCGACCAGCTTCTGCAGGTCGCGGCTGCCCGTGTCGCTGACGATCGAGACAGCGGCGCGGTCGCCCTCGACGTCCATGTCGATGTCGCCGTCGAGGTCGGCGATGTCGAGCAGACCCTCCAGGTAGTCCGCAGCGATCTCACCCTCCTGCTCCAGGCGGGTCAGGGTGTCTGCGCCCTCGGCAGCGGCGGCGGTGGTGCCTTCCGTCACGGGATGGACTCCTTCTTACTTCTTGGACGGGGACTTGGGCCGCTGCGGACCCTTGCGCTGGCCGGACTGGGCCCGGCTGCGGGCGCCTGACGACTTGGACGGCGACTTGCCGGTGGAACCCGTGGAGGTGTCGTCCCCCGGCTCGTCGGACTTGGTCAGTGACGTCTTCTCACCGCCGCCCGCCGGCTTGGGCGGGGTGGCCTGGCGCTTGGCCTTCGGCTGCCGCTTCGGCTGCTGGCGCTTGACGGCCGTGGTGGCGGTCGTACCGTCCTCGGACTCGACGACGGTGGTGGCCTCGCTCTTCACCACGGTGCCGTCGGCCTGGGCCACGAGTCCGGCCTTGCTGAGCCCGTTGATGAACTTGCGCTCGTACTCGTTGCGGTCGCGGCCCTTGGCGACGATGGCCTTCACGATGGCCCTGTCCCGGCGCCGGCTGACCTTGCCGCGGAGCGTGACGTGCTTGTGCAGTCGCTCCAGGTAGGCGGACTGGGCCTTGGAGCCCGGGGTCGGGTTGTTGTGGATGACGTACATCTGCTGGCCCATGGTCCACACGTTGGTGGTCAGCCAGTAGACGAGGACACCGACCGGGAAGTTGATGCCGAAGACGGCGAAGATGACCGGGAAGACGTACATCAGCATCTTCTGCTGCTGCATGAACGGCGTCTTCACCGTGGTGTCGACGTTCTTCGTCATCAGCTGGCGCTGCGTGTAGAACTGCGACAGCGACATCAGGACGATCATGATGGCGGTGACGACGCGCACATCGGTGATCGAGGAGCCGAGCGCTTCGACCTTGCTCGAGCTGTCGGTGAACTTGGCGGCGAGCGGCGCGCCGAAGATGTGGGCCTTCTGCGCGCTCTCCAGCAGCCGGTCGTTGATCACGCCGATGGTGTCGTTCGACGCGATGCTGTTGAGCACGTGGTACAGGGCGAAGAAGAACGGCGACTGGGCCAGGATGGGAAGGCACGAGGAGAGCGGGTTGGTGCCCGTCTCCTTGTACAGCTTCATCATCTCTTCGGACTGGCGCTGCCGGTCGTTCTTGTAGCGCTCCTGGATCTTCTTCATCTCCGGCTGGAGCGTCTGCATGGCCCGGGTCGCCTTGATCTGCTTCACGAAGAGCGGGATCAGGCAGATACGGATCAGGATCACCAGGGACACGATGGACAGGCCCCAGGCCCAGCCCGTGTCAGGGCCGAAGATCGCACCGTACAGCGAGTGGAACTGGACGATGACCCACGAGACGGGTGTGGTGATGAAGCTGAAGAGGCTGGCAATCGTGTCCACTAATCATGCTCCTTGGGCATGGGACGGGGTCTCTGCGGCCGGGCTCGGAGGGACGTCGCTCGGAGGTCCGGTCCTCGGGGAACCGTCGCTCGTCGGAACATTCTCTTCGGTGGCCGTTTCGGCGGCGGAGGGCCCGCCCTTGCGTGCGCGCCAGGCGTTGCGCAGCATCTCGTGCCACCGTGGACGCTTGCGCGGCGGGACATGGTCCACGCCGCCCAGTGACCACGGATTGCAACGCAGGATGCGCCAGGCCGTGAGTGCGGTGCCCTTGAGAGCCCCGTGCCGGTCGATGGCCGTGTAGCCGTAGTGGGAACACGACGGGTAGTACTTGCACACCGGCCCGAGCAGCGGGCTGATGGTCCACTGGTAGAGCTTGATCAGCGCCAGCAGCGGGTACTTCATCGCGCGCCCCCTCCCAGCAGCCGCTGCAGAGCGGCGTCCAGGTCTTGGGCCAGTTGGGCGTGGTCGGCGTCACCCGCTCCGGGCAACGCGCGTACGACTACCAGGCTACCGGGGGGAAGCTGTGCGACTCGGTCGCGCATCAGATGGCGAAGCCTGCGCTTCACCTTGTTGCGCACGACCGCACCGCCCACCGCCTTGCTCACGACGAAACCCGCACGCGTCGGGGGAGCGCTCTCCCCAGGCGCGTGCGGGTCCGTGGCACCGCTTCGAAGGTGGACGACGAGGAGTGGGCGTCCGGCCCGGCGTCCTCGTCGTACCGCGGTCGCGAAGTCCTCGCGCCGCCTCAGCCGGTTCTCGGTGGGCAGCACGATGTCATGACCTGACCGGGATCAGGCGGACAGACGGGCGCGACCCTTGCTACGGCGGGACGCGAGAATCGCGCGGCCGGCACGGGTGCGCATACGCAGCCGGAAGCCGTGGGTCTTCGCGCGACGACGGTTGTTCGGCTGGAAGGTGCGCTTGCTCACTCGGGGGCTCCAGAAAGAATCGGTGGTGGCGGGGTGCCGTCCTGGCTGTCACCGTGCGCCCACGAGTAGCTCGCGTCACGCCCGAGTGCACCGCTTCCCGATCACCTGACGTGACCTGTGCCCATCGGAGGCAGGCGGCAGCAGCCATCGACAACTCGACCTGGTTACGGTACGCGCGGCTACGCCATCCGGTCAAACCGGCCGCGGGTGAGGGACACTATCCACAGGCTGGGGACAACGACTTGAACCGCACCGGTCGCCCTGACTACCGTGGCTGGACTCCGATTCGTTCCCTTATCCCTACCCACCCCGATTTACATCCCGACCCGTCCCACAACCACACGTTCGTGGGACCTGTGAGAGAGCGTGCCCTGTGGCTGACGTACCTGCCGATCTTGCCGCAGTGTGGCCACGCGTACTCGAGCAGCTCCTCGGCGAGGGCCGCGGACAGGGGGTGGAGGCCAAGGACGAGCACTGGATCCGGCGCTGCCAGCCGCTGGCCCTGGTCGCGGACACCGCGCTGCTCGCCGTGCCGAACGAGTTCGCGAAGGGCGTCCTGGAAGGCCGCCTCGCGCCGATCGTGAGCGAGACGCTGAGCCGCGAGTGCGGCCGCCCGATCCGCATCGCGATCACCGTCGACGACTCCGCGGGCGAGCCCCCGGCCCCCGCTCCGGCGCCGCCCGCGCCCCCCGCGCAGCCGCGCTACGAGGAGCCCGAGCTTCCGTCCGGCCCGTACGAACAGGGCTACGGCCGCCACCGCGCGGAGCCGCTGCCCGGCACCGACGACCAGCAACTCCCCGCCGCCCGCCCCGCCTACCCGGGGGAGTACCAGCGCCCCGAGCCGGGCGGCTGGCCGCGGCCGGCGCAGGACGAGTACGGCTGGCAGCAGCCGCGCCTCGGCTTCCCCGAGCGCGACCCCTACGCGACACCGCCGCAGGACGCCTACCGCTCCCCCGCCCAGGACACCTACGGGTCCGGGGGCGGCGAGGGCTACGGCTCGCAGCCGGGCGACGGTTACGGCCGGCATCGGCACGCGCCGTCCCACGACTACCGTCCGCAGGGCACCGACCGCCCGCCCTACGACCAGCAGCGCACCGAGCACGGTCCGTCCCGCGGCGACTACGAGCAGCAGGACGGCCGGCGCGACCTGCCCGAGCCCGCGTCCGGGAGTCCGGCGCACCGCGGCCAGGGCGGCGCCGCGCCCTCCGCGAGCGGCGCCCCCGGTCCGCTGGCGGCCCAGCCCGCCCCGGCGGCCGGCCCCGGCGAGCCGACCGCGCGGCTCAACCCCAAGTACCTCTTCGACACGTTCGTGATCGGCGCGTCGAACCGCTTCGCCCACGCGGCCGCGGTGGCCGTCGCCGAGGCGCCCGCGAAGGCGTACAACCCGCTGTTCATCTACGGCGAGTCCGGCCTCGGCAAGACGCACCTGCTGCACGCGATCGGGCACTACGCGCGCAGCCTCTACCCGGGCACGCGCGTGCGCTACGTGAGCTCCGAGGAGTTCACCAACGAGTTCATCAACTCCATTCGCGACGGCAAGGGCGACAGCTTCCGCAAGCGCTACCGCGAGATGGACATCCTGCTCGTCGACGACATCCAGTTCCTCGCGGACAAGGAGTCGACGCAGGAGGAGTTCTTCCACACCTTCAACACCCTGCACAACGCCAACAAGCAGATCGTGCTGTCCTCCGACCGGCCGCCGAAGCAGCTGGTCACGCTGGAGGACCGGCTGCGGAACCGGTTCGAGTGGGGTCTGATCACCGACGTTCAGCCGCCCGAGCTGGAGACCCGGATCGCGATCCTGCGCAAGAAGGCGGTGCAGGAGCAGCTGAACGCGCCGCCGGAGGTGCTGGAGTTCATCGCGTCCCGGATCTCGCGCAACATCCGCGAGCTGGAGGGCGCGCTGATCCGGGTGACGGCGTTCGCCTCGCTCAACCGGCAGCCGGTGGACCTGGGCCTGACGGAGATCGTCCTGAAGGACCTGATCCCGGGGGGCGAGGACTCGGCGCCCGAGATCACCTCGACGGCGATCATGGGGGCCACGGCGGACTACTTCGGGCTGACCGTGGAGGACCTGTGCGGCACCTCGCGCGGGCGCGCGCTGGTCACCGCCCGGCAGATCGCGATGTACCTGTGCCGTGAGCTGACGGACCTGTCCCTGCCGAAGATCGGCGCGTTGTTCGGCGGCCGGGACCACACCACGGTCATGCACGCCGACCGGAAGATCCGCAATCTGATGGCCGAGCGGCGCTCCATCTACAACCAGGTGACCGAGCTGACGAACCGCATCAAGAACGGCTGACGACGCCGCCCGCGGCACCGAGGGCGCCCCTGGAGGAAATCCGGGGGCGCCCTTCGTCATGCCTGCGTGGCGCGACCGTCCGTGGCGTGCGTCCCGCGACCGTCCGTGGCATGCGTCCCACGGCGGGGGAGCACACCCTCCACGGCCTCGATCCGCGGCACGGCATCAGCTGGGCGCCCGGGCCGGTCATCGGACGGGGCGCCGGACCGACCGTCGGACGGGGCGCCGGACCGACCGTCGGACGGGGCCCCGGACCGGGCTTCCCGCCGGGCCGGCGGCGGGCCGAGCCGTGCCGCCGCCGTTCCCGCCGGCCACCGGCTGTTCGATTACCTGCCGGGTTACGGCCGCCCTCCACAGATTCGGTGACTTTCTTCCGTCCACATACTGGGGACTGCGAAGTTGTCCAGATCGCATCCACAGACAGGCCTGTTGAAAGACGATCAGACCAGGTCAGGCCCTTGTGGATTCGTGGACGAACGATCTCCACAGCTTGTGGACAACGCGGCGGTCCACAAGCTGTGCACGGGGTTGTCCACCGGCGGCCCACAGGCTGGGGGCGGTTGTCCCCAGTGATCCCCAGCTTCTCCACATGCCTGTCCACTGTTCGGCAACGCGGCGTGCCTGATCACCACGTCGAGTGAAAGGCGTCACACGAAGGTGCCGGGTTGGGCTGTGGGAAAGGCGGGTAAAGCTGGGGACGGTGCTGGGGAGAAGTCGCCCCGGCCTGTGCACGGGGTGTGCAGAACTTTCCGTTCTCCACAGAGGCGCCCGGTTGTCCACCGGTGCCGCCCACAGGGCCCGTGGACAAAATCTCCGCGCTGAGCTGGGCAAACGTGGTTATCCACGGTATCCACAGGCCCTACTACTACGAACGACCAGAGAGAGCTCGGAATCCGTTTCGAAGAGGGCCCTGTGCACAACTCGCTCTTCGCGGCCCGGCTGCCCCTCGGCACGACTTGACCCCGAGAGGCACCTACTGTCAGTGCGGTGCGTCAGACTGGTCCCCGGTGTCCTTCCCCGCCACGGGGCCGGCGACACCGAGACAGACGACGAAGCGAAGCAGGGCGAGAAGCGCCGGCAACAGCAGGAGGCGGCTTACGGTGAAGATCCGGGTGGAACGCGACGTACTCGCGGAGGCAGTGGCCTGGGCGGCGCGCAGCCTCCCGGCCCGACCGCCGGCGCCTGTCCTCGCGGGCCTGCTGCTGAAGGCCGAGGACGGCCAGCTGAGCCTGTCCAGCTTCGACTACGAGGTCTCCGCGCGGGTCAGCGTGGAGGCCGAGGTCGAGGAGGACGGCACGGTGCTGGTCTCCGGCCGCCTGCTCGCCGACATCTCCCGGGCGCTCCCCAACCGCCCGGTGGAGATTTCCACAGACGGTGTACGGGCGACCGTGGTCTGCGGCTCCTCCCGCTTCACCCTCCACACCCTGCCGGTGGAGGAGTACCCGGCGCTGCCGCAGATGCCGAACGCGACCGGCACGGTCCCGGGCGAGGTCTTCGCCTCCGCCGTGCAGCAGGTGGCGATCGCCGCGGGCCGCGACGACACGCTGCCCGTCCTGACCGGTGTGCGCATCGAGATCGAGGGCGACACGGTCACCCTGGCCTCCACCGACCGCTACCGCTTCGCGGTCCGCGAGTTCCTGTGGAAGCCGGAGAACCCGGACGCCTCCGCGGTCGCCCTGGTGCCCGCCAAGACGCTCCTGGACACGGCCAAGTCGCTGGGCGCCGGGGACAGCGTCACGCTGGCGCTCTCGGGCTCCGGCGCGGGCGAGGGCCTGATCGGCTTCGAGGGCGCGGGCCGCCGGACGACCACGCGGCTGCTGGAAGGCGACCTCCCGAAGTACCGCACGCTGTTCCCGACCGAGTTCAACAGCATCGCCGTGATCGAGACCGCCCCCTTCGTGGAGGCCGTCAAGCGCGTGGCCCTGGTCGCCGAGCGCAACACCCCGGTGCGGCTCAGCTTCGAGCAGGGCGTGCTCATCCTGGAGGCCGGCTCCAGCGACGACGCACAGGCTGTGGAAAGGGTCGACGCCCAGCTGGAGGGCGACGACATCTCGATCGCCTTCAACCCGACCTTCCTGCTCGACGGTCTGAGCGCGATCGACTCCCCGGTGGCCCAGCTGTCGTTCACCACGTCCACCAAGCCGGCGCTGCTCAGCGGCAGGCCCGCGCTGGACGCGGAGGCGGACGAGGCCTACAAGTACCTGATCATGCCGGTCAGGCTCAGCGGCTGACGTTCTCCACAGCTGGGGAAACCGCAGGTCAGGGCTGGTGTGCGGATGAGCGCGCAGGCCCACAGGTGTGCACGGAGGACCGGGTTTAGGCTCGGACCGAAGGACGTCGCCGCCGGTGCGGGAAACCGCCCGGCGGGCCGTCCCGAGCCGTACCGGCACGCCACCTCGGACACCTAAGGAACACAACTGATGGAGCTCGGTCTCATCGGCCTCGGCAAGATGGGCGGCAACATGCGCGAGCGGATCCGCCGCGCGGGCCACACCGTCGTCGGCTACGACCGCAACCCCGACCTCGCCGATGTCCACAGCCTGGAAGAGCTCGTGGGCAAGCTCAAGGGCCCGCGCGTGGTCTGGGTCATGGTCCCGGCGGGCGCGGCCACCCAGTCGACCATCGACCGGCTCGCCGAGCTGCTGGAGCCCGGCGACATCGTCGTGGACGGCGGCAACTCGCGCTGGACGGACGACGAGAAGCACGCCGCGGAGCTGGCCGCCAAGGGCATCGGCTTCGTCGACTGCGGCGTCTCCGGCGGCGTCTGGGGCCTGGAGAACGGGTACGCGCTGATGTACGGCGGCGACAAGGAGCACGTCGCCAGGGTGCAGCCGATCTTCGACGCGCTGAAGCCGGAGGGCGACTTCGGCTCGGTACACGCCGGCAAGGTCGGCGCGGGCCACTTCGCGAAGATGGTCCACAACGGCATCGAGTACGCCATGATGCAGGCCTACGCCGAGGGCTGGGAGCTGCTGGAGAAGGTGGACTCCGTGGAGAACGTCCGCGAGGTCTTCCGCTCCTGGCAGGAGGGCACGGTCATCCGTTCCTGGCTGCTGGACCTGGCGGTCAACGCCCTCGACGAGGACGAGCACCTGGACGAGCTGCGCGGTTACGCACAGGACTCCGGCGAGGGCCGGTGGACCGTGGAGGCCGCCATCGACAACGCCGTGCCGCTGCCCGCGATCACGGCTTCCCTGTTCGCCCGGTTCGCCTCGCGGCAGGAGGACTCGCCGCAGATGAAGATGATCGCCGCGCTGCGCAACCAGTTCGGCGGCCACGCGGTCGAGAAGAAGTAGTCCACACCCTGGGGAAACCCGGGGGACGCAAGGGAATCCCGGGGCGACCCGGGGCACCACGCCGAGGAGGTCGGCGACCGCCATGCACGTCACGCATCTGTCGCTGGCCGACTTCCGCTCGTACGCCCGGGCCGAGGTCCCGCTCGACCCGGGCGTCACCGCGTTCGTCGGTCCCAACGGCCAGGGCAAGACGAACCTGGTCGAGGCCGTCGGCTACCTCGCCACCCTCGGCAGCCACCGCGTCTCCTCCGACGCCCCCCTGGTGCGTATGGGCGCCGAGCGGGCCGTGGTGCGCGCCCAGGTCCGGCAGGGCGAGCGACAGCAGCTGATCGAGCTGGAGCTGAATCCCGGCAAGGCCAACCGGGCCCGTATCAACCGGTCCTCGCAGGTCAGGCCGCGTGACGTGCTGGGCATTCTGCGCACCGTGCTGTTCGCGCCGGAGGATCTCGCGCTGGTGAAGGGCGACCCCGGGGAGCGGCGCCGCTTCCTCGACGAGCTGATCACCGCCCGCTCCCCGCGCATGGCGGGCGTGCGCTCGGACTACGACCGGGTCCTCAAACAGCGCAACACCCTGCTGAAGACGGCCGCGCTCGCGCGTCGCCACGGCGGCCGCTCCATGGACCTGTCCACCCTGGACGTCTGGGACCAGCATCTCGCGCGCGCGGGTGCCGAACTGCTCGCCCAGCGCCTGGACCTGATCAACGCGATCCAGCCGCTCGCCGACAAGGCGTACGAGCAGCTGGCTCCCGGCGGCGGTCCGGTGTCGCTGGAGTACCGGCCGTCCGCGCCGGGCGAGGCGCACACGCGCGAGGCGCTGTTCGAGCAGCTCACGGCCGCGCTCGCCGAGGTCCGCAAGCAGGAGATCGAACGGGGCGTCACCCTGGTGGGACCCCACCGGGACGATCTGCTGCTCAAGCTCGGCGAGCTGCCCGCCAAGGGGTACGCCTCGCACGGCGAGTCATGGTCCTACGCGCTGGCGCTGCGCCTGGCCTCCTACGACCTGCTGCGCGCCGAGGGCAACGAGCCGGTGCTGATCCTGGACGACGTCTTCGCCGAGCTGGACGCCCGCCGCCGGGAGCGGCTGGCCGAGCTGGTCGCGCCCGGCGAGCAGGTGCTGGTGACGGCGGCGGTCGACGACGACGTCCCGCAGGTGCTGGCCGGCGCGCGGTACGCGGTGTCCGGTGGGACGGTGGAACGCGTATGAGCGAGCGGGAACCGAAGCGGGCGGCCGAGCCGTCCGGCGTCGACCTCGCGCGGGTGGCGCTGCGGGCGGCGAAGGAGGCGGCACGCGCGCGTGGGGACGCCGCGCAGCAGCGGAAGCAGGCGCGGCGGGGCGGTGGCCTGCGCTCCGGGGCGCGTGCCGACGGCCGTGACCCGATGGCGCTCGGCGCGGCCATCAACCGGCTGCTCACCGAGCGCGGCTGGGAGGCGCCGGCCGCGGTGGGCGGGGTGATGGGCCGCTGGCCGGAGATCGTCGGCGAGGACCTGGCCAAGCACTGTGTGCCGGAGCGGTACGACGAGGACGAGCGGGTGCTGGTGGTGCGCTGCGACTCGACCGCCTGGGCGACGAACCTGCGGCTGCTGGCCCCGCAGCTGGTGGCCCGGCTCAACGAGGACCTGGGGCACGGCTCGGTCCGGATGATCAAGGTGCTGGGGCCGGGCGGGCCGGTCCGCCGCTACGGTCCGCTGCGCGCCCCGGGCAGCACGGGACCCGGCGACACGTACGGCTGAGTCCCGCCCGTCGGGAGCAGCGCGGTCCGGGACGGGCGGGACGGTCGAGCCGCGACCCCGCTCACCGGCACACGTGACCGACTTCACGTTCACATCGGTCTCGCCAGTCCCATCGGTCCCTTTTGCCACACAAGTCACTGTCTTGTCGTACAACCGCACGCGCATGCGATTTCGGATGTGACCGAGGGGTAGCTAAGGGTTGACACCTCAAAGCGCTGGGTGCCGCTGTGAGCCTCTTGGAGCCCCCATCTGCATATCGGGACCCGATCGAGGACGGTTCAGGGCGGCACATGCGGACTCAGGTACCGGCAAACCCCCATCACTGTCAGTGCTACCGGTAGACTGGAAGACAATCCCGCCCCGAACGTGGGGACCGCCCGGGAAACGCTGAGCAACGCTGATCAAGGCTTACCAACGCAACATGCCGCAGCCGCTCCGGCAACCCGCCGACGAGCCCGGCTCGTGCTGTGCCAGAAAGGGCGCTTCGTGGCCGATTCCGGCAACCCCAACGAGAACATCCCGTCCACCGAGGCCATGGCCACAGGCGCCGAGGCCTCTGCCTCTGCGTCCTACGACGCCAGCGCCATCACCGTCCTCGAGGGTCTGGACGCGGTCCGCAAGCGACCCGGTATGTACATCGGTTCCACCGGTGAGCGCGGCCTGCACCACCTCGTGTACGAGGTCGTCGACAACTCCGTCGACGAGGCCCTGGCCGGTCACGCGGACACGATCGACGTCACGATCCTCGCCGACGGCGGCGTGCGCGTCGTCGACAACGGCCGAGGCATCCCGGTCGGCATCGTCCCCTCCGAGGGCAAGCCGGCCGTCGAGGTCGTGCTGACCGTGCTGCACGCGGGCGGCAAGTTCGGTGGCGGCGGCTACGCGGTCTCCGGTGGTCTGCACGGTGTCGGCGTCTCGGTCGTGAACGCGCTGTCGAGCAAGGTGTCCGTCGAGGTCAAGACCGAC
Organism: Streptomyces glaucescens; assembly: GCF_000761215.1. GTDB lineage: Bacteria > Actinomycetota > Actinomycetes > Streptomycetales > Streptomycetaceae > Streptomyces > Streptomyces glaucescens_B. The sequence continues at coordinate 3,888,384 of NZ_CP009438.1, forward strand.
GGTCACCGGTGGACGCAGGACTACAAGATGGGCGTGCCGACCGCCCCGCTGGCCAAGCACGAGGCCACGGACGAGACCGGCACCTCGGTCACCTTCTGGGCCGACGGCGACATCTTCGAGACCACCGAGTACTCGTTCGAGACGCTGTCGCGGCGTTTCCAGGAGATGGCGTTCCTGAACAAGGGACTGACCATCAAGCTCACCGACGAGCGCGACTCGGCGAAGGCCACGGCCGGCGCGGACGAGGCGGGCGCGGACGAGAACGACGAGCCGAAGACCGTCACGTACCACTACGAGGGCGGCATCGTCGACTTCGTGAAGTACCTCAACTCCCGCAAGGGAGACGTGGTGCACCCCACCGTCATCGACCTGGAGGCGGAGGACAGGGACAAGAGCCTGTCCCTCGAGGTCGCGATGCAGTGGAACAGCGGCTACAGCGAGGGCGTCTACTCCTTCGCCAACATCATCCACACCCACGAGGGCGGCACCCACGAAGAGGGCTTCCGCGCGGCGCTGACGAACCTGATCAACAAGTACGCGCGCGACAAGAAGCTGCTCCGCGAGAAGGACGACAACCTCACGGGCGACGACATCCGCGAGGGCCTGACCGCGATCATCTCGGTGAAGCTCAGCGAGCCGCAGTTCGAGGGCCAGACCAAGACCAAGCTGGGCAACACGGAGGCGAAGACCTTCGTCCAGAAGGCGGTCTACGAGCACCTCAACGACTGGCTGGACCGCAACCCGAACGAGGCCGCGGACATCGTCCGCAAGGGCATCCAGGCGGCCACCGCGCGCGTGGCCGCCCGCAAGGCGCGCGACCTGACCCGCCGCAAGGGCCTGCTGGAGACGGCGTCGCTGCCGGGCAAGCTGTCCGACTGCCAGTCGAACGACCCGACCAAGTGCGAGATCTTCATCGTCGAGGGTGACTCCGCCGGCGGTTCGGCCAAGTCCGGCCGCAACCCCGAGTACCAGGCGATCCTCCCGATCCGGGGCAAGATCCTCAACGTCGAGAAGGCGCGGATCGACAAGATCCTGCAGAACCAGGAGATCCAGGCGCTGATCTCGGCCTTCGGCACCGGAGTCCACGAGGACTTCGACATCGAGAAGCTGCGCTATCACAAGATCATCCTGATGGCGGACGCCGACGTCGACGGCCAGCACATCAACACGCTGCTGCTGACCTTCCTGTTCCGCTTCATGCGCCCGCTGGTCGAGGCGGGCCACGTGTACCTGTCCCGGCCCCCGCTCTACAAGATCAAGTGGGGCCGTGAGGACGTCGAGTACGCGTACTCCGACCGTGAGCGCGACGCACTGATCGAGATGGGCCGCCAGCGCGGCAAGCGCATCCGCGAGGACTCCATCCAGCGCTTCAAGGGCCTCGGCGAGATGAACGCCGAGGAGCTGCGCGTGACCACCATGGACCAGGAGCACCGCGTCCTCGGCCAGGTCACCCTCGACGACGCCGCCCAGGCCGACGAACTGTTCTCGGTCCTCATGGGCGAGGACGTCGAGGCCCGCCGCGCCTTCATCCAGCGCAACGCCAAGGACGTCCGCTTCCTCGACATCTGAGTCGGTCTCAGCTGACCGCACCAGGAAGGATCCTCACCAGCAATGACCGACGAGAACACTCCCGTCACCCCTGAGCAGGGCGGCGAGGTCGCCATGCGCGTCGAGCCCGTCGGGCTCGAGACGGAGATGCAGCGCTCGTATCTCGACTACGCGATGTCCGTCATCGTCTCGCGTGCGCTGCCGGACGTCCGGGACGGCCTCAAGCCCGTCCACCGCCGCGTGCTGTACGCCATGTACGACGGCGGCTACCGGCCCGAGCGCGGCTTCTACAAGTGCGCCCGCGTCGTCGGCGACGTCATGGGCAACTACCACCCGCACGGTGACAGCTCCATCTACGACGCCCTGGTCCGCCTGGCCCAGCCCTGGTCGATGCGCATGCCGCTCGTCGACTCCAACGGCAACTTCGGCTCCCCGGGCAACGACCCGGCCGCGGCCATGCGGTACACCGAGTGCAAGATGGCGCCGCTGTCGATGGAGATGGTCCGCGACATCGACGAGGAGACCGTCGACTTCACGGACAACTACGACGGCCGCTCCCAGGAGCCGACCGTCCTGCCGTCCCGCTTCCCGAACCTGCTGATCAACGGCTCGGCCGGCATCGCGGTCGGCATGGCGACCAACATCCCGCCGCACAACCTGCGCGAGGTCGCCGCCGGCGCCCAGTGGTACCTGGAGAACCCCGAGGCGTCCCACGAGGAGCTGCTGGACGCGCTCATCGAGCGCATCAAGGGCCCCGACTTCCCGACGGGCGCCCTGGTCGTCGGCCGCAAGGGCATCGAGGAGGCGTACCGCACCGGGCGCGGCTCGATCACCATGCGCGCGGTCGTCGAGGTCGAGGAGATCCAGAACCGCCAGTGCCTGGTGGTCACGGAGCTGCCGTACCAGGTCAACCCCGACAACCTCGCCCAGAAGATCGCCGACCTCGTCAAGGACGGCAAGATCGGCGGCATCGCGGACGTCCGCGACGAGACGTCGTCGCGCACCGGCCAGCGCCTGGTGATCGTCCTCAAGCGGGACGCGGTCGCCAAGGTCGTCCTGAACAACCTGTACAAGCACACCGACCTGCAGACCAACTTCGGCGCCAACATGCTGGCGCTGGTCGACGGCGTGCCGCGCACCCTCTCCCTGGACGCGTTCATCCGCCACTGGGTGACGCACCAGATCGAGGTCATCGTCCGCCGGACGAAGTTCCGGCTGCGCAAGGCCGAGGAGCGGGCGCACATCCTGCGCGGCCTGCTCAAGGCCCTGGACGCCATCGACGAGGTCATCGCGCTGATCCGGCGCAGCGAGACCGTCGAGATCGCGCGCGGCGGCCTGATGGAGCTGCTGGAGATCGACGAGATCCAGGCGAACGCGATCCTGGAGATGCAGCTCCGCCGGCTCGCGGCCCTGGAGCGGCAGAAGATCGTCCAGGAGCACGACGAGCTCCAGGCGAAGATCACCGAGTACAACGAGATCCTGGCCTCGCCGGTCCGCCAGCGCGGCATCGTCAGCGAGGAGCTGGCCGCGCTCGTCGAGAAGTACGGCGACGACCGCAAGACCCAGCTCGTGCCCTACGACGGTGACATGTCCATCGAGGACCTGATCGCCGAGGAGGACATCGTCGTCACCGTCACGCGCGGCGGCTACGTCAAGCGCACCAAGACGGACGACTACCGCGCCCAGAAGCGCGGCGGCAAGGGTGTGCGCGGGGCGAAGCTGAAGGAAGACGACATCGTCGACCACTTCTTCGTCTCCACCACGCACCACTGGCTGCTGTTCTTCACGAACAAGGGCCGGGTCTACCGCGCGAAGGCGTACGAGCTGCCGGACGCCGGCCGGGACGCGCGCGGTCAGCACGTCGCGAACCTGCTGGCCTTCCAGCCGGACGAGGCGATCGCCGAGATCCTCGCGATCCGCGACTACGAGGCGGCGCCGTACCTGGTCCTGGCCACCAAGGCGGGCCTGGTGAAGAAGACCCCGCTGAAGGACTACGACTCCCCGCGCTCGGGCGGTGTCATCGCCATCAACCTGCGCGAGCGGGAGGACGGTTCGGACGACGAGCTGATCGGGGCGGAGCTGGCCTCGGCCGACGACGACCTGCTGCTCATCAGCAAGAAGGCGCAGTCGATCCGGTTCACGGCGACGGACGAGTCGCTGCGCCCGATGGGCCGTGCCACCTCGGGTGTGAAGGGCATGAGTTTCCGCGAGGGAGACGAACTGCTCTCGATGAATGTGGTGCGACCCGGTACGTTCGTGTTCACTGCCACCGACGGCGGGTACGCGAAGCGGACCGCTGTCGACGAGTACCGCGTCCAGGGACGCGGCGGCCTCGGCATCAAGGCCGCCAAGATCGTCGAGGACCGCGGTTCGCTCGTCGGTGCGCTGGTGGTCGAGGAGACCGACGAGATCCTCGCCATCACGCTGTCCGGCGGTGTGATTCGTACGCGAGTCAACGAGATCAGGGAGACGGGCCGTGACACCATGGGCGTCCAACTGATCAATCTGGGCAAGCGCGATGCCGTCGTGGGCATCGCTCGTAACGCCGAGGCGGGACGTGAGGCGGAGGAGGTCGACGGCGACGTGGCCGTCGACGAGACCGCCGAGGGTGCCGGGACCACCGGCACGGACGAGGGTGAGGCGCCCTCGGCCGAGTAGCACGAGGAGTGAGTCAGCGTGAGCGGAGCCACGGGCGCCGGATCGGCCGGTACCCCGACGGGTCGGACGCCCGGTCGGGAAGCGGACGGCGGCGGCCGTGGCTCCGCCGCGCAGGTGACGGACCCGCAGACGACCAATCTGCAGGCGGTCAAGTCGCCCAAGAAGACGAGGAAGACTCCCTCGCCCGACACGCATGGATCCCAGGGGGGAACTGTGACGGACACCCGAGGCCCGCAGACCCAGCAGCCGGGGGCCTCGCCGCTGCCGGGTGAACGGCAGCCGCAGCAGCCCGCCGGGCCGTACCACCCGCCGCAGGCCTACCCCGGGCAGGGACAGGCGGAACAGGACGCGGCGGGCGGCGCGGTGCGCCGGCCGCGCACCGGGGCGCGCACCCTGCCGCGCGTGCGCAAGGCGCGGCTGCGGGTGGCGAAGGCCGACCCGTGGTCGGTCATGAAGGTGAGCTTCCTGCTGTCGATCGCGCTGGGCATCTGCACCATCGTGGCGGCGGCCGTGCTGTGGATGGTCATGGACGCGATGGGCGTCTTCTCGACCGTCGGCGGCACCATCTCGGAGGCGACCGGCTCCAACGAGTCCAACGGCTTCGACCTGCAGGCCTTCCTCTCGCTGCCGAACGTCCTCATGTTCACCTCGATCATCGCGGTCATCGACGTCGTCCTCGCGACGGCCCTGGCCACCCTCGGCGCGTTCATCTACAACCTGTCCGCGGGCTTCGTCGGCGGGGTGGAGCTGACGCTCGCCGAGGACGAGTGACCCCTGCCAGAGCCCCCCGGCCATCGATTTTGGGACTGGCCCGGTCGTGCGCTAATCTTCAGGAGTCAGCGCGCGGGACACACACCGCAGAGCGCGGCGGGGCTATAGCTCAGTTGGTTAGAGCGCATCCCTGATAAGGATGAGGCCACAGGTTCAAATCCTGTTAGCCCCACCAGCACGAAGACCCCCGGTCCACTTGGGCCGGGGGTCTTCGGCGTCCGCGGGCCGCCGGCCGGCCGGTGAGGGCGAGTGACCCCGGTCGGTCCGGGCCGGGCCGGGCCGTTCCGGTGCCGGCCGACCGGATTGGCGGCCGCGTCGGGCAGGGGCCCGCGGTCACCGGTGCCGCCAGCTGGTGGGCGCACCGGCCGGCCCCCGCTGGCTTCCGCCCGGCGTCATGAGGAAGGGGCGCAGAAGCACGAGGGTCCGGTCACGGGATGAGGAATGGGCGCAGAAGCACGAAGGCCCGGTCACCGTGGGGTGACCGGGCGGCTTCGTGAGGGCGGTACGCGATTCGCCGTGCTGACAGGTGGAGCGGAGAGGTTTCGGGCAGGGGGCCCGCGGTCACCGGTGCCGCCGGCCGGTGGGCGCACCGGCCGGCCCCCGCCGGCTTCCGCCCGGCGTCATGAGGAAGGGGCGCAGAAGCACGAGGGTCCGGTCACGGGATGAGGGACGGGCGCAGAAGCACGAAGGCCCGGTCACCGTGGGGTGACCGGGCGGCTTCGTGAGGGCGGTACGCGATTCGCCGTGCTGACAGGTGGAGCGGAGAGGTTTCGGGTTCGGGCGGGGCGGGGCGGGGAGCGGCGCTCAGCGCTGGAGCGGCGGTGCGACCGGCTCCTGTGCCTCGCCCGGGGGCTCGGCGATCACGGGGGCGCAGTCGGCGGCCGCCGGTGCGGCGTCGGTGAGCGGGCGGTGCCGGCAGGTCGGGGAGGCGCCGTGCGCCTCCGCCCGGATCCGCTGCTTCATCGTGGGCGGCAGGGCCGTGGCGTGGGACCAGAGCCAGGGGACCGTCGCCTGTGTCGTCACCGGAGCGGTCGCGGTGGTGCCGGCGCCGCTGTTGCGGGAGGAGTCGGTCTGGGGTACGGCCGCGGCGGCGGTCGTGGTGACGAGTCCGAGCGCGGTGCACAGCGCGAGGAAGGCGGTGACGAAGGCGGTCCACAGCTTCATGACCGTGGTGCGGGCCATGGGTCCCTCACTTTCGGGTTGGGCGATTTGCGTACTTTCCTCATGATGTGTATGGGGGTCGCGAAGTGGTGGACCGACGCCCGCGCCGCGGCGATGTTCCGATGAACACCACTCGAATGGCGGCAAAGGGGGAAATCAATCCCAGAGAGGGAGCAATGAGGCATTCCGTCACGCGGGGTGATGGTGCGGTCACCGTCCGGCCGGAAGGGTCTCTGCCGCCGCCAGGGCGGTGCGCCGGGCGGGAGTTGGGCCCCGGACACAGGTCACCGATCGGTATCGGTCGGTGTGTATAGTCGAGCGCCAGAGGTCCCCTACGTCAACGAAAGACGAGGTCGCGCGGTGAAGAAGCTTCTCCTGGTCGCACTGGCCGCCATCGGCGGGCTCCTCGTGTACCGCCAGATCCAGGCGGATCGCGCCGAGCAGGACCTGTGGACGGAGGCGACCGACTCCGTGCCCACGGGTTCCTGACCACCGACAAGTCCCTCCGGGCACCCGGCACAGCCCGAGCACCCGGAACAGTCTGAACAGACCCCGGCCGCCGACGCGGTCGGGGTTTCGTGTGTGGACGGTGAGGACGCCTGGGTAAGGGGGCCCGCGTGAGGTGGTGTCGTTCATCGGCGGTACGCGCGCGCGTGACCGTCACCGGGGTGGTATTGGGGACGCTGACCGCGCTGACGACGCTTCCGGTGTCGGCGGCCCCGCACAGGAGCACGCACACCGTCCCCCACGCGGACGCGGACGGCCGGGCGTACGGGTTCGCGGCCGACGCCCGGCGCGTGCCGGGCGCGACGGGCACCACCGACGCCGCCCTCCTGGAGCCCGGCGGCACCTACCGCAGCACCCTCCCGGCCGGCGGCGCCGCCTACTACCGCCTCGACCTGGACAGCGAGTCGACCGCGTACGTCTCCGCCACCGCCGTCCCCGGCCCCGCAGCCACCGTCTCCGCCTCCGACGGCATCAAGGTGTCCGTGCAGGACACCGACAGCCACTCCTGCTCCTACGACAGGGCCACCGTCGGCGCCTCCCGCAGCCCGCGGCCGATCACCGCCTGGGGCGCGCGCGAGGCCGGCAAGCCACGCTGCGCGGGCTCCGGGACGTACTACGTCGTCGTCGAACGCACGGGTGCGACGACCGGTCCGGCGCCCGAGCCGTGGGAACTGGAGCTGACCGTCGCCACCGAACCCCGCCCCGCGCGGGCCGGCGCCACCAGCGCGCCGGAGGACTGGGACTCCGCCTCCCCCGCACCGCCCGGTGGCCGGCCCGAGCGGCGGCCCGGCGGATCAGGGTTCGGTTCGGCGACCGCCGTCGGGCAGGGCGTGTGGAGCGCCGGCATCGAACCGGGGCAGACGCTGTTCTACGCGGTCCCCGTCGACTGGGGCCAGCAGCTGTACGCCACCGCCGAACTGGGCAGCGCGAGCGGCACCGGCCACCGCTTCACGGCCGCCGCGCTGAACCTCTCCCTGCACAACCCCGTGCGGGCCCTCGTCGAGGACGCGGGCACCGGATACGACGGCAGACAGCGGTCGGCCGCGCTCGGTCCGCTGCCACCGGTCGACTACGCCAACCGCCACGCCCCGGTTGAACGGGTGCGCGGGCTGCGCTTCGCCGGCTCCCACTACCTGGTCGTGCATCTGGCCGCCCAGGTCGCCGAGAAGGTCGGCCCGGGGCCGTACGGGCTCACGCTGCGGGTGCGCGTACGGGGGGACGCCCACGACGGCCCGCTGTACGCCGGCCGGCCGGTGCCCGCGGAAATCTTCGAGGTGTCGGACGGGGAGCGGCAGGCCCCGGCGGGCGGCACCGGGGGAGGCGGGGGCCTGATCACGGCGCTCGCGGTGGGCGGGCTCGGCGCGGGAACCGCGATCCTGGCGGGGCTCGCGGTGTGGACCGTACGGGCGCGGCGCCACGCGGACGCTCCCTAGAGCTGCGCCAGGGCCCAGAAGCCCACGGCGTAACACGCGAGGGCCAGCAGCAGGAGGGGGACCGTCACTTTGGCGGGCGGGCCGGGGCGGCGGGCCGCCGCGTGCGAGCGGCGGCGCGAGTCGCGCGGCGCGGGGAGGGGGGCCCGCGGGTCCCGGGCGGTGTACGAAGCGGTGGGGGCGTCGGCGGGCTGCCACGGGGGCGGTGGTGGCGCGGGCACCGGGACAGGCGCCGGGGCCGTGGAGGGCGGTCGCGGCTCGTGTGACCCGGGGGACAGCGGATGAGCGGCGTGGGACGGTGCGGAGGGTGCCGGCGCGGGCGGCGGCAAGGGGAAGCTGCCGGTGTCCGGCCCGCCGGTGCCGGGGATCCGCGGGGGAGCGGGCGGCTGCCGCGGTGCGTCGGTCCAGGACGGTACGGAAGCCGTGCCGGGCCAGGGTGACGCGGCCAGGGACGGGGGCACCGGGGCGTCGCCCGGTCGCGCGGTGGCCCTCGGGCCGGGCGCGGTGCGCAGGCCGGGCGCGGTCCGCAGCGGCCCGTCCGGGCCGAATCCCTCCGGCAGCGGGCCGAGTTGGTCGAAGATCTCGATCAGCTCGTCGTCCGGACCGGGCTCGGGCAGGAGTTCCGCGGCGGCGGCGAGTGCCTTGCGCGCCCCGGTGGCCGTGCGGAAGCGGGCCCGCGGGTCCGGTTGCAGCAGCGTCGCCACGACCTGCCACAGCGGCTCGGGGACGCCCTTCGGCGGCCCGGGCGTCCCCAGCTCCGCGAAGTACCGCACCAGGGCGCCGACGTCCGGCTTGGCGCCCTCCAGCAGGTACAGCGCGACCAGCCCCACCGCGAACAGATCCGCGGGGAAGTCCGGTTCGGCGCCCATCATCTGCTCCGGCGCCAGGTAGCCGGGCGTCCCCACGACGAGGTGGGTCTCGGTCAGCCGCGGCTCGCCGAACCGCATCGCGATGCCGAAGTCGGACAGCCGCAGCCTGGGCCGGCCGGTGCCGGTCGCCTCCAGCAGGACGTTGGCGGGCTTGATGTCCCGGTGCACCACGCCCTCGGCGTGCACCGCGGAGAGCCCGGACAGCAGCTGGTCCAGCAGGGTGCAGACGAAGGCGGGCGGCAGCGGCCCGTAGTCCCCGACCAGGTGGACCAGGGAGCCGCCCGTGACCAGGTCCATGGTGAACAGGACCTTGTCGTCGTCGGCGGCCCAGCTGGCGGGGGCCAGCACATGGGGGTGGTCGATGCGCAGCGCCTGCTCGCGGACGAAGCGGAGCAGTGCGTGCGCGTCGCTCTGCCGGAGCACCTTGGCGGCGACATAGCGGCGGCGCCGGTGGTCCCAGGCGCGCCAGACGGCGCCGGTCCCGCCGCGCCCGATCGGATCGGCCAGTTCGTACCGGCCGGCGAAGACCTCACCCATCGCTGTGTGCCGCTCCTCCCCCTGACCCCCTGCGTCCCCCCTTGCATTCCCCGGTTGCCCGTCCTTCCCCCCTGTCCCCCGCTCCGGGCTCCCGCCCGTGCCCCTGTGGGTACGTCCCCGCCGGCGCCGCTCGCCGGGCCCCCTCCCGGCGCCGGCCCGGCTTCCGCACCCGTTCGGTGACCGGGCCGGTGGGTCAGCTCTGGTGGGCCTGGTAGTGCGCGACCGCGTCGGAGGTGCGGCCCGCGCCGTAGACCCGGAGGAACTCGGCCAGCTCCGGGTGGGTCGGGGCGAGGGACTCCGCGGCCTCGATGATGTCGCCCGCGGCGGCCACCGAGCGCAGCAGCGACTGGATCTCGCGGACCACCCGCTTGACCGTGGGCGCCCCTGAACCGTTGGTCGTCTGCGTGGTGTTGCTGAGCACCGAGCCCCCCTGCGACTTCTTGATCTCTTCCATCCGCTCGGTGGCCTCGGCCGCGCTCACGCTGCCGTCCGCGACCTGCCCGGCCAGCTCCTGCAGCAGCTGCACCCGCTGGACCACGGCGGGATTGCCGATCTTCGCGCGCTGACCGCTCATCAGCTGCGACAGCATCGGCGCCGACAGCCCCAGTACCCCCGCGAGACGAGCCTGGTTGAGGCCAAGATCGTCGATGAGCTTACGGAAGAGCGCCCCCAGCGGCTCCCCGTACCAGTTCCGCTGCAGTTCCCGCGCTCTTGCGGTGGCTTCCTGCTGTGCGGCGTCCATTGCGTCTCCCCATCGCTTCCCCAGAAACCGTGGTTCGCTGTAGCGAACCACGCCGAGCATCTTACGGAGAGTGGTCGTTCCGGGGGACCCCCCAATCCTTTTGCGAGATACCGGGGGCGACCCGCTACTCTGGTCTGCGGCGCCCGCCGGTACGCGGTTCCTCCGGCCGGACGTCTCCCTCAGGGGGCCTTAGCTCAGTTGGTAGAGCGCCGTCTTTGCATGGCGGATGTCAGGGGTTCGACTCCCCTAGGCTCCACTTCGGGAAAGCCCCTCCGGCTTGCGGTGACGCGAGACGGAGGGGCTTTCGCGTCGGCCGGGGCGTGCGGGTGCGCACAGCGCGCTCGGGTCCGGCTCGCGGGGCGCGCGGACCCGACGGGCGGGAGCACGCGCCGACTTGGACCACGGCAGGCGTGTGATCGCCGCGCCCCCGTGGGCTTGCGCGGCCTCGCCGTCCCTCTCCGCGTCCGCCCCCGGGCATGGCGCTCCCCCGGTGAACCGGCAGGTCACCGTCGTGCCGTCGGCCGGCCGCACGGCCCGTCGCCGGGGACGGCTCCCGCGCCCGGTACCCGGCTCGCAGATGCAACCGGGTTACGTTTGCCAGCCGAGACCGGACGAGCCGCGACGCAATCCGGCACGAACCGGGTCTTGGCTTTCGCGAACGGTCGTGCGGAGGGTGTGCCCGCCGCTCCCAGCACCAGCGGATTGACCGATCACCGGTCACCGAGCCCACCGGTTCCACGTGAAACACCCGTGTGGGGCAGGAGAACTCCAACTCTCCTGCCCCACACGGGTGTCAGGGCCGCGGCGCAGTGCTGTTCAGCCACGCTCGTCCCGCTCGGCGGCCTCCTCCTCGGCTTCCTTGGCCTGGACCTCGGGGTCCACGACCAGTGCCGGGTCGCTGCCGTCGACCGACGTCAGCCGGCCCGACTCGGGCACCTCGGTGGCGGCGGGCGGCTCGACCAGCCAGTCCGGGTTGGCCTGCTTGTCCCACCACTTCCAGGCGGCGTAGGCGCCGCCTCCGACCAGGCTCAGCACGGCCAGGAACTTGAAGGCGCGGCCGGCCTTCGCGCGGCGCTCGTGCTTGCGGACCAGCTTCTGGATCTCCTCGGGCGTGATCTGACCGCGGAGAGCGGCCAGCGCTGCGGCGCCCCGTGCCGTCGCCTCGCTCTTGACGGGCCCGGCCGCGGCGACCGCCTGTTCGATCCGGGGCCGGGAGTACTCGGCGGCCTGCCGTGCGGCCTTGCGGGTCCGGTAGGCGGCCTCGTGGGCGGCGTGGTCGACCTTCGGCGGCACATGCGAGCGGGCCTGCTCCAGGTACGGCGCGAGATGCACCGCGTACTGGACGCGGGCCTGCCCGGCGGCCTGCGACACCTTGGGCGCAAGGCGCGCACGGGCCTCCTGCGCGTAGAGCGCGGCTCGGTCCTTGGCCGTGTCGGCGTAGGGCGCCACCACTTCCGCGGCGTGCAGCACGCTGTCCTTCGCCGAGCCGGTCGCGGCGCGCACGCTGTCGATGCGGGTCACGGGTTCCTCCTCCTCGGTGGCGTACGGTATTTCGACTTTCCACCCTTTTACGGATCATGCCTGCCGGAGAGTGACGCGGCACGCGCGAAAGGGCATCCGGGTCACTCGCCGTCGCGCGGGGAGTGACCCGGGTGGTCGACAGGGGCTCGGCAAGCGGGCCTGCCGAGGATCGACGCTGGGGGTGAATGCGGAGCAATAGATCCTTTTGTCGACGATGCCACAAATCGCCACCGGTCGCTGGCGGACACGGGCGCGGGCGACGCGGTACCCGGACCGTGCGAGGATCGAGGGGTCACAGGAAGACAACGGAAGGCACATCGTGGCTGAGCAGCTTTACGCCACCCTGAAGACCAACCACGGCGACATCGAGGTCCGGCTCTTCCCGAACCACGCGCCGGAGACGGTCAAGAACTTCGTGGAGCTCGCCAAGGGCGAGCGGCAGTGGACCCACCCGGCCACGGGCGAGAAGTCCTCGGCGAAGCTGTACGACGGCACGGTCTTCCACCGGGTCATCAGCGGCTTCATGATCCAGGGCGGCGACCCGCTGGGCAACGGCACGGGCGGCCCGGGTTACCAGTTCAAGGACGAGTTCCACCCGGACCTGCGGTTCGACAAGCCGTACCTGCTGGCCATGGCCAACGCCGGCCCGGGCACCAACGGCTCGCAGTTCTTCATCACGGTCTCCCCGACGGCCTGGCTGAACCGCAAGCACACCATCTTCGGCGAGGTGACCGACGCGGCCAGCCAGAAGGTCGTCGACTCCATCGCGAGCACCCAGACCAACCCGCGCACCGACCGCCCGCTCAAGGACGTCGTCATCGAGACGGTCGTCGTGGAGACCCGCGAGGGCTGACCCGGGCCGACCCGCGAGGGCTCGGCGGGGCCGGGTCCGTGGGGTCGGGCCCGCGAGGGAACCAAACGCCCCTGCCGTCCGTAAGGATGGAGGGGGCGTTTCTCGCTCATGACGACGTAGGGGACCTCATGGACCAGGTGTCGGAAACTCCGCAGGAGGCGCACAGCCTGCCCGGCTGCTACCGCCACCCGGACCGTGAGACCGGGGTGCGCTGCACCCGCTGCGAGCGGCCCATCTGCCCGGAGTGCATGGTCAGCGCCTCGGTCGGCTTCCAGTGCCCGGAGTGCGTCCGGGGCGGCTCCGGCACCGGGCACCGGCCCGGCGCCGCGCAGCCCCGCAACCTGGCCGGAGCGCCCGTCGCCGTCACCGGTGATCCCCGGCTGGTCACCAAGGTCCTGCTCGTGCTCAACCTCGCGGTGTTCGTCGGGGTGCACGTCTCCTCGGCCCTGCTGGGGAAGCTGATGCTGATCGGCGCATGGCCGCCGGCGCCCTGGCTCCCCACGGAGGGCGTCGCCGAGGGCGAGTGGTACCGCCTGGTCACGGCGATGTTCACGCACCAGGAGATCTGGCACATCGCCTTCAACATGCTGAGCCTGTGGTTCCTCGGCCCCCAGCTCGAGGAGGCGCTCGGCCGGGTCCGCTATCTCGCGCTCTACCTGATCTCCGGTCTCGCGGGCAGCGGCCTGGCGTATCTGCTGCAGCCCGCGTCGACGGCCTCGCTCGGCGCCTCGGGCGCGATCTTCGGCCTGTTCGGCGCCACGGCCGTGCTGATGCGCCGCCGCCACTACGACATGCGCCCGGTGATCGCCCTGCTGGCGATCAATCTGCTCTTCACCTTCAGTCCGGGCTCCGACATCTCCTGGCAGGCCCACATCGGTGGCCTGGCCGGCGGAGTGGTGATCGGCTACGCGATGCTGAACGCCCCGCGGGAGCGGCGGGCCCTGGTGCAGTACGGTGCGTGCGCGCTGGTGCTGGCGGCGGTGGTCGGCATGACCCTGCTGCGGACCGCCCAGCTCACCTGAGCGCCGGCCATGCCCCCTGAGCGGGGGTTGTCCACAGCGTGTGCCCACCTTTGTGCATAGGGTGCGGGAACAGGTGTGCCCCCTGTCGCCGACCTGTGTTTTCGCAGGTCAGACAGGGGGCGAACACGCATTCGGAAGCCGGTAGTTCCGTCACACCGGCGTCAACCCTCGATGGGTTATCCACAGATCGTCGTTCTTTTTCCCCACTGTGGAAAAGGGTTGTGGATAACTCAGTGGTCAGCCCTGGGCAGAGCTGCGTTCACGACCCGGCAGGGTTCACTTCCACTGGGTGGAGACACCGAATCCGGCGGCGATGAACCCGAAGCCCACGACGATGTTCCAGTTGCCGAGGGCGTCGATCGGCAGCGAACCGTCGGTCACATAGAAGACGACGATCCAGGCCAGCCCGATGAGGAACATCGCGAGCATGACGGGCGCGACCCAGGTGCGGCTGGTCAGCTTGATGCTGGTCGCCTGCTTCGACGGCGGCGGCGTGTAGTCGGCCTTCTTGCGGATACGTGACTTCGGCACGAGGGTCTCTCCTGTCGATGCGCTGCGTGGCCGCGCAGGGATCTGGGTCGGGCTCGGGGCAGCGTACAAGGGGACTCTTAGCGCTCCCCCGGGCGTCCGTTAGCGTAGTGCTTCCGTGGCGCCGAAGGAGATAAGGGTACGTTGAGCAATTCTGCCGACTCTCCTCAGCCGGGATCCAGTGCTGCCCGGCGGGGATCTTTCCGTCCCGTCCGGATCCTCACGGTGGGCGTCTTCGCTCTCGCTGGCCTCCTTTTCTTCACCAGTTTCCACACGGCCAAGGGCACCAATATCCGTACGGATGCGTCCTTGCTGAAGCTTTCCGACCTCATTCAGGAACGCAGCCGCAAGAACGGCGAACTGGACGAGTCCAACGCCGCCCTGCGCGACCAGGTCGAAGCCCTTGCCGAACGCGACGACGGCAGCACCAGGGCCGAGGACGCGAAGCTGGCCGCCCTGGAGAAGAGCGCCGGCACCCAGGAGGTCACCGGCGAGGCCATCACCGTCACCCTGGACGACGCCCCGCCGAACGCCACCGCCAGGCTCCCCGGCTATCCCGAGCCGCAGCCGGACTACCTGGTCATCCACCAGCAGGACCTCCAGGCCGTGGTGAACGCGCTGTGGCAGGGCGGCGCCGAGGGCATCAAGGTCATGGACCAGCGGCTGATCTCCACCAGCGCCGTGCGCTGCGTCGGCAACACCCTGATCCTCCAGGGCCGCGTCTACTCGCCGCCGTACCGGATCCAGGCGGTCGGCGACCCCGGCCGGCTGCGCAAGGCGCTCGCCGAGAGCCCGGCGATCCAGAACTACATGGTGTACGTCAACGTCTACGGCCTGGGCTGGCAGGTCGAGGAGGACGGGACGGTGACGCTGCCGGGCTACTCGGGCACGGTCGACCTGCACCACGCGAAGCCGGTGCAGTAGCCCCGGACAGGCCGTCCGAAGGCAGCGGAAGCCGGGGCCCCGCGCCGTTAGTCTGGTGCCGTACGGCGTGAGTCTGGTGCCGTGGTACGACGGAAGGGACGGCATGTACGGCTGGATCTGGCGGCATCTGCCGGGCAACGTGTGGGTGAAGGCGCTGATCTCACTGGTCCTGATCCTGGCCGTGGTCTACGTCCTCTTCCAGTACGTCTTCCCGTGGGCGGAACCGCTTCTTCCCTTCAACGATGTGACGGTGGACAGCCAGTGAGCGCGCGCATTCTCGTCGTCGACAACTACGACAGCTTCGTCTTCAACCTGGTCCAGTACCTGTACCAGCTCGGTGCCGAGTGCGAGGTGCTCCGCAACGACGAGGTGTCGACCACGCACGCCCAGGACGGCTTCGACGGCGTGCTGCTGTCGCCCGGCCCCGGAGCGCCCGAGCAGGCGGGGGTCTGCATCGACATGGTCCGCCACTGCGCGGCGACCGGCGTGCCCGTCTTCGGGGTCTGCCTGGGCATGCAGTCCATGCAGGTGGCGTACGGCGGCGTGGTCGACCGGGCACCCGAGCTGCTGCACGGCAAGACCTCGCTGGTCGAGCACGAGGGCAAGGGCGTCTTCGCGGGCCTGCCCTCACCGTTCACCGCGACCCGCTACCACTCCCTGGCCGCCGAGCCGCCGACCGTCCCCGCCGAGCTGGAGGTCACCGCGCGGACCCGGGACGGCATCATCATGGGCCTGCGCCACCGCGAACTGCCCGTCGAGGGCGTCCAGTTCCATCCCGAGTCGGTGCTCACCGAGCACGGCCACCGCATGCTCGCCAACTGGCTGGCGGAGTGCGGCGACCAGGGCGCGCCGGCCCGCTCCGAGGGGCTGGCCCCGGTGGTGGGCAGGGCCACGGCGTGACCGCGCTGCGCCCCGAGCGCGAGAGCGCCTCGTACGGGCGCCGGCCCCACGAGGACTCCGGCACGCTGGGGGACGCGCAGGCCACGCGGTACCTGCCGGCGTACGACGGCACCGCCGCCCCGTACGAGCCGCCCGCCGACGACGAGACGGTGGCGCTGCGCCGCGCCGAGCCGCCCGGCGGCCCCGTCACGGCCCGGCGGCCCCCCGCCGGGGCCGATGCCGCGCCCGGTGGCCGAGCGGCCCGCAGAAGGGCCGCCAAGGGGCGTCACGGACGCCGCCGCAAGGGCGCGGCGCCGCAGCCCCCCGCGTCGAGCGGGGGCGGCGATCCGGGGGCCCCGCTCTCCCGCGTGGAGGCCCGCCGCCTCGCGAAGGCCCGCAGGCCCGGTCCGGGGGTGATCGCCAGCCGGGTGATCGGCGAGGTGTTCATCACCACCGGCGTGCTGATGCTGCTGTTCGTCACCTACCAGCTGTGGTGGACCAACGTCCGGGCGCACGCCCAGGCCGGCAGCGAGGCGAGCCAGCTCCAGGACGACTGGGCGAGCGGCAGGCGCAACCCCGGCGCCTTCGAGCCCGGCCAGGGCTTCGCCCTGCTGCACATCCCCGAGCTGGACGTCGTCGTCCCGATCGCCGAGGGCATCAGCAGCAAGAAGGTGCTGGACCGCGGCATGGTCGGGCACTACGCCGAGGGCGCCCTGAAGACGGCCATGCCCAGCGCCAGGACCGGCAACTTCGGGCTGGCGGGCCACCGCAACACGCACGGCGAGCCGTTCCGGTACATCAACAGGCTCGAGCCGGGCGACCCCATCATCGTCGAGACGCAGGACACGTACTACGTCTACAAGACGGCGTCGATGCTCCCGGTGACCCCGCCGAGCAACGTGAGCGTGCTCGATCCCGTGCCGAAGGGCTCGGGCTTCACCACCCCCGGCCGGTACATCACCCTGACCACCTGCACGCCGGAGTTCACCAGCAAGTACCGGCTGATCGTCTGGGGCAAGATGGTCGAGGAACGGCCGCGCAGCAAGGGCAAGCCGGATGCGCTCGTCAGTTAAGGGCAGATGATTCGTGGCAGCGACCACCGACGACACCGAAGAGCACACCGCGGCGCCCGGGACCGCGCCCACGCCCCGCCGCGGCCCCGGCAGGATCGCGACGGCGGTCGGTGTCCTCGGCGAACTCCTCATCACCGCGGGTGTGGTCCTCGGCCTGTTCGTCGTCTACTCGCTGTGGTGGACGAACGTCCTCGCCGACCGCGAGGCGGACCGGGAGAGCGACAGGGTCCGCGACACCTGGGCGCACGAGGGCAGCGGCGGTCCCGGTGCCCTGGACACCAAGGACGGCATCGGCTTCCTGCACGTGCCGGCCATGAACCGGGAGGAGATCCTGGTCAAGAAGGGCACCTCGACCAAGATCCTCAACAACGGTGTCGCCGGCTACTACACCGACCCGGTCAGGGCGACCCTGCCCACCAGCGGCAGGAACGGCAACTTCGCCGTCGCCGCCCACCGCGACGGGCACGGCGCCGAGTTCCACAACATCCACAAGCTGAGGAAGGGCGATCCGATCGTCTTCGAGACGAAGGACACCTGGTACGTCTACAAGGCCTACGCCACCCTCCCCGAGACCTCGAAGTACAACGTCGAGGTCCTCGACGCCGTCCCCCGCGAGTCCGGGCGGAAGAAGGCCGGCAAGTACATCACCCTGACCACCTGCACCCCGATCTACACCAGCCGCTACCGGTACGTCGTCTGGGGGGAGCTGGAGCGGGTGGAGAAGGTCGACGAGGACCGCACCCCGCCGCGGGAACTGCGCTGAGACGCGCGCCGTCACGGCGCACCCACGGAAAAGTCCCGGCCGCCCTCACGGGCCGCCGGGACTTCTCCGTACCACCGGGTGCGCCGGTCAGTCGCCGTCGCCGCCTCCGAAGAAGCCGCCTCCGCCGCCGTTGCCGTTGCCCCCGCCGTTGTTGCCCCCGCCGAAGCCGATGGTCGTCAGCGTGATCGTCGTCTGGCCCGGGTTGTCGACCTCGTTGCCGCCGTCCGGGTCCTGGTCGATCACCAGCGCGGTGTCGCTCTGGTCGCTGCCGCCCGCGAACTGGATGCTGGTGAACCCGGCCGCGGCCAGCTCCTGCTTCGCCTGGCCGACCGTCTTGTTGCGGACGTCCGGGACCTTGGTCTTCTGCTGCTGGAGCTTGCCGATCTTGATCGTCACCGTCGAG
The DNA here is from genome assembly GCF_000761215.1 of Streptomyces glaucescens. Lineage (GTDB taxonomy): Bacteria > Actinomycetota > Actinomycetes > Streptomycetales > Streptomycetaceae > Streptomyces > Streptomyces glaucescens_B. Next base: position 3,906,573 of record NZ_CP009438.1, read on the forward strand.
CCCGGGTCGACCGCGGTGCCCGCCGACGGGGTGGTCTCGATGACCTTGCCGTCCTGGTTCGGGTCGGCGGTCGGGACCTCGGTGCACTCGCCGGCCAGTCCGTTGGCCTGGAGCTGCGCCTTCGCCTCGTCACAGGAGCCGGAGACCGGCGGGACCGTCGCCTGTTCCTTCTCCTTCGCGACGATCAGCGTGATCGTGGAGCCCTTCTGGACCTCCTGGCCGGAGACGGGGTCCTGTTCGAGGACGGTGCCGGGTTCCTCCGGGGACTCCTTGCTCTCCGTCTCGACCTTGAAGCCGTACTTGTCGTCCTCCAGCTTCGACTTGGCCTCTTCCAGGCTGTCGCCGATCACACTGGGCACGGCGACCTCGGGTGCGCCGGTGGAGACCACCAGGTCGACCGTGGAGTCCTTCTCGACCTCGGTGCCCTGCGGCGGGTTCTGCTCGCAGATGCTGCCCTTCGGCTGCTCCTCGCAGGGCTTTTCCTCGAAGGTCAGCTGAAGGTCGGAGTTGACGGCCCGCTTCTCCGCGTCGGCCTTGCTCAGACCGACGAACTGGGGCACCGGCACCTTGTCGTTGCCCACGCCGTCGCCGCTGAACGCGAACTTGCCGATGAGGATCGCGCCGACGAGGACCAGCACCGCGGCGACGACCAGCAGGACCGTCGAGGTGCTGGACTTCTTCTGGCGGCGCCGGTCGGGGCGGTCGTCGTAGCCGTAGCCGCCGTCGTCCGGGTTCATCGGGGGCAGCATCGAGGTGGCGCCGCCGTCGGTGGAGCGCAGGGCCGTCGTCGGCTGGTCGTCGGGGTAGCCGCCGTAGCCCACGGAGCCCATCGCGGCGGTGGCCGCGACGGGGGCGCCGTCGAGGCAGGCCTCGATGTCGGCGCGCATCTCGTCGGCCGACTGGTAGCGGTAGTTCGGGTCCTTGGTCAGCGCCTTGAGGACGATGGCGTCCATCTCCGGCGTGATCTCGGGGTCGAACACCGACGGCGGCTGCGGCTCCTCCCGCACGTGCTGGTACGCGACGGCGACCGGGGAATCGCCCACGAACGGCGGGCGGACCGTCAGCAGCTCGTAGAGCAGGCAGCCGGTCGAGTACAGGTCCGACCGCGCGTCGACCTGCTCGCCCTTGGCCTGCTCCGGGGAGAGGTACTGGGCGGTGCCGATCACGGCCGCGGTCTGGGTCATGGTCATCCCGGCGTCGCCCATGGCGCGGGCGATGCCGAAGTCCATCACCTTGACCTGGCCGTTGCGGGTCAGCATGACGTTCGCCGGCTTGATGTCGCGGTGGACGATGCCGTTGCGGTGGGCGTACTCCAGGCCCTGGAGGATGCCGATGGTCATCTCCATGGCGCGCTCCGGCAGCAGCTTGCGGCCGGAGTGCAGCAGTTCACGGAGCGTGGAGCCGTCGACGTACTCCATCACGATGTACGGGATCGAGACCCCGTCGATGTAGTCCTCGCCCGTGTCGTAGACCGCGACGATCGCGGGATGGTTGAGCGAGGCGGCCGACTGGGCCTCCCGGCGGAACCGGGCCTGGAAGGACGGGTCGCGCGCGAGGTCGGCGCGCAGCGTCTTCACCGCCACGGTGCGGCCGAGGCGCGTGTCATGGGCGAGATACACCTCTGCCATGCCACCGCGGCCGAGCACCTGGCCCAGCTCGTACCGGCCGCCGAGGCGACGCGGCTCTTCCATAGCTTCCTACCAGCCCTCTCCGTCGGTCCCGACCGTTCACTCGTGCGGTCGGAGGTGCCGTCCGGGCCCTACCGTACCCGGATCGCTTTCTGTGACCTGGCCAAGCCCGTCACCCGATACAGGACCGGTATCGCAACGTGCACCGATGTGAGGGGGACGTGATCGGGGTCACTTCCGGTTGCCGATGACCGCCTCCATCACGCTCTTGGCGATGGGGGCCGCGAGACCGCCGCCGGAGATGTCACCGCGGTCGGCGTCCTCGTCCTCGACCACCACGGCGACGGCGACCGGGGAGCTGCCGTCGCTGAGCTTGGCGTAGGAGATGAACCAGGCGTACGGCTTCTCGCTGTTGTCGACGCCGTGCTGGGCGGTACCGGTCTTGCCGCCGACCTTGACGCCGTCGATCTTGGCGGTGCCGCCGGTGCCCTCCTCGACGACGGTCTCCATCATCGACTGGAGCTTCTGCGCGTTCTCCTCCGACAGCGGCCGGCTCAGCTCCTCCGGGTCCGTCTGCTCGAGGGTGTCGAGGTTGGGCGCCTGGAGCTTGTCGACCATGTACGGCTTCATCAGGGAGCCGTCGTTGGCGACCGCCGAGGCGACCATGGCCATCTGCAGCGGGGTCGCGGCGGTGTTGAACTGGCCGATGGAGGACAGCGCGACCTCGGAGGGCGCCATGTCCTCGGAGAAGACGGAGGCGTTGGCGCGCACCGGCGTGAAGTGCTCGGTGGTGAAGCCGAAGTCCTTGGCCTTCTCCAGCATCTTGTCGTTGCCGATCTCGGAACCGACCTTGCCGAAGACGGTGTTGCAGGACCACTGGAGCGCCACGCGCAGGGTGGCGTTCTTGCAGGGGTGGTTGCCGTCGTTCTTCAGCGGGGTGGTGGTGCCGGGCATGGTCCACGGCAGCGGGGTGTCGGTCGGCTCGTCCGGGTCCGGGTACTTGCCGTACTCCAGCGCGGCGGCGGCGGTGACGACCTTGAACGTGGAGCCCGGCGGATAGGTCTCGCGCAGGGCCCGGTTGAGCATCGGGTCGTTCGGGTTGTTCTTCTTCTGGAGCTTGTTCCAGGCCTTCTGGTCGTCGTCGGAGTAGCCGGCGATCGTCGACGGGTCGTACGACGGGTAGGAGGCCAGCGCCAGGATCTTCCCGGTGGACGGCTCGATCGCGGCGACGGCACCCTTGCCGCGCTCCTTCAGGCCCTCGTACGCCGCCTTCTGCGCGGCGGCGTTGAGCGTGGTGACGACGTTGCCGCCCTCCTTCTTCTCCCCCGTGAGCATGTCGAGGGTGTTGCGGAAGAAGAGCCGGTCGTCGTTGCCGGTGAGGATGCCGTCCTCGAGGTTCTCCAGCTGGTTGGTGCCGAAGGCCTGGGAGGCGTAGCCGGTGACGGGCGCCCACATGGGGCCGTCCTTGTAGGTGCGGACGTACTCGAAGTCGCCGCGCTCGGCCCGCTTGGAGCCGGTGACCGCCTTGCCGTCGACGATGATGTCGCCGCGCGGGGTGGCGTAGCGCTCGATGGCCACCCGGCGGTTGTCGGTGTCCGATGCGAGCTCGTCCGCGCGGACGTACTGGAGCCAGTTGTCGCGGATCAGCAGCGTCAGCATGAGCAGCCCGCAGAAGATCGCGATCCGTCGCAGGGGCTTGTTCACGGGCGGACCACCTGGGTCATCTCGGCGTCGGGGTTGGGGGCGGGGGAGGGGGCCGGGCGGCGCGCGGTGTCGCTGATCCGCAGCAGGATGCCGATCAGCGCCCAGTTGGCCAGCACGGACGAACCGCCGTACGCGAGGAACGGCATCGTCATACCGGTCAGCGGGATGAGGCCCATCACACCGCCGGCCACCACGAAGACCTGGAGCGCGAAGGCGCCGGACAGGCCGATGGCGAGCAGCTTGCCGAACGGGTCGCGGGCGGCGAGGGCGGTGCGCACGCCGCGCTCCACGATCAGCCCGTAGATCAGCAGGATCGCCATCACACCGGCCAGGCCCAGCTCCTCGCCGAAGGTGGCGAGGATGAAGTCGGAGTTGGCGGCGAAGCGGATCAGCTCGGAGTGGCCCTGCCCCCAGCCGCTGCCGAGGGTGCCGCCGGAGCCGAACGCCCACAGCGCCTGCATGGCCTGCTCGGAGTGGCCGACGACACCCTGCCGGGAGAGCATGTACTCGCCCATCGGGTCCAGCCAGGCGTCCACGCGCTGCTGGATGTGCGGCTCGAAGCTCGCCACGCCGACGGCGCCGACCGCGGACATCAGCAGACCGAAGACGATCCAGCTGGTCCGCTCGGTGGCGACGTACAGCATGATGACGAACATTCCGAAGAACAGCAGCGAGGTGCCGAGGTCGGTCTCGAAGACCAGGATGAGGATCGAGATCGCCCAGACGACCACGATCGGGCCGAGGTCGCGGCCGCGCGGCAGGTACAGGCCCATGAACCGGCGGCTGGCGAGCGCCAGGGCGTCCCGCTTCACCATCAGGTAGCCGGCGAAGAAGACGGCGAGGACGATCTTCGCGAACTCACCGGGCTGGAGGGTGCCCAGACCGGGGATCTTGATCCAGATCTTCGCGCCGAAGACGTCCGTGCCCAGGCCCGGCACCAGCGGCAGGATCAGCAGCACCAGGGCCACGAACATCGAGATGTACGTGTAGCGCTGCAGGACGCGGTGGTCCTTCAGGAAGATCAGCACCACGATGAACAGGGCGATGCCCAGCGCGGTGTACAGCAGCTGCCGGGGCGCGGCCGTGACGAAGGTGGGCAGCGACTGCAGCAGCTTCGACTGGTCCAGCCGCCAGATCGCGACCAGTCCCAGCCCGTTCAGCAGGGTGGCCAGCGGCAGCAGCAGCGGATCCGCGTACGGCGCGAACTTCCGTACGACGAGGTGCGCGATGCCGGCCAGCAGGCCGAGGCCCAGGCCGTAGCTCAGCAGCCCGGACGGCACCTGCCCGTTGATCGCGAGGCCCACATTGGCGTACGCGAAGACCGGGATGACCACCGCGAAGACCAGCAGGGCCAGCTCGGTGTTGCGGCGGCTCGGCGTACCGATGGAGCCGATCGTTGACGTGTGGTGCGTCGGCGTGTTGGTAGTACTGCTCATCGTGTGACAGGGCCTCTCACGGCTTGCCTACTGCTTACCGCACAGCGAGACGACCTTCTGCTCTTCCTCCGAGAGGCTGGGGCCGGGGCTGGGAGTGGCGGTCGGGGTCGCGGACGCGGACGGGTTCGGGGACACCGAGGGGCTCGGCGACGCCTTGGACGTGACGGAGGTGCGGGTGGTTCCCGTGATGCCGCCGGCCTGGCCCTCGCCGGTGCGCGCGGTGTTCTCGCGCTCGGCGGCGCGCTGCTCCGCCTGCTTGCGGCACGCGGAGGCCTGCACGGCCAGTTCGCCGATCTTCGCCCGGGCGTTCTTCAGGCTGCCCTCGGTGATCGTGCCCTCGACCAGTTTCCGCTGGTAGGGAGGCAGGTACTTGAGTTCGATCTCCGGGTGGTCCTTCTCGACCTCGGACAGCGACACCCAGGCCAGGTCCTGGCTGATGCCGCGGTACAGGGCGACGTGCTCGCCGTTGGCGCCCACGTAGTACTGGGTCTGGGTCCAGCGGTAGCCGCCGTAGAGGCCGCCGCCGACCACGGCCAGCGCGAGGACGCCGTAGAAGGACCGCTTGAGCCAGCGGCGGCCCTTGCGGGGCTTGCCGTAGTCGTCCTCGTCACCGAGGCCGTCGAAGCCGCCCGCGGGGATGAAGCCGGTCACGTCGCCGGAGCCGGGCGGGCCGAACTCGCCGCCGCCGCCCTGGCCGGGCACCTGCCGGCCGAGGCCGGAGGCGCGTCCGGCGGGGGTCTGCATGATGCCGTTGTCGGAGAGCTGGTGCTGGTTCTCGGCGACCGCGCCGACCACCACCGGGGTGTCCGAGAGCTGCCCGGCGAGGGTGTCGCCGGTGTCCAGGTCGAGGACGTCCGCGACGATCACCGTGATGTTGTCGGGGCCGCCGCCGCGCAGCGCGAGCTGGATCAGCTCCTGCACGGTCTCCTGCGGGCCCTGGTAGCTGGCGAGGGTGTCCTCCATCGTCTGGTGGGAGACGACTCCGGACAGCCCGTCGGAGCAGATCAGGTAGCGGTCGCCGGCCCGGACCTCGCGGATCGACAGGTCGGGTTCCACGTGGTCGCCGCTGCCGAGGGCCCGCATCAGCAGGGAGCGCTGCGGGTGGGTGGTGGCCTCCTCCTCGGTGATGCGGCCCTCGTCGACCAGCCGCTGCACCCAGGTGTGGTCCTGGGTGATCTGGGTGAGGACGCCGTCGCGCAGAAGGTAGGCGCGGGAGTCGCCGACGTGCACCAGGCCGAGCCGCTGGCCGGTCCACAGCAGGGCGGTGAGCGTGGTGCCCATGCCCTCCAGGGACGGGTCCTCCTCGACCATCTGCCGCAGCTGGTCGTTGGCCCGCTGCACGGCCGCGCCGAGCGAGGTGAGCACGTCGGAGCCGGGGACGTCGTCGTCGAGGGCGACGATGGTGGAGATCGCCTCGGAGGAGGCGACCTCGCCGGCGGCGGCGCCGCCCATGCCGTCGGCGATGGCGAGCAGCCGGGGGCCCGCGTAACCGGAGTCCTCGTTGCCCTCGCGGATCATGCCTTTGTGCGAACCGGCGGCGAAGCGCAGTGACAGACTCATGCGCACCTCGCCCGTCGGCTCCGGGTACAGCCGATCGTGTCGAGCCACACTGCCCACCCTCCGGTCGGGAGCGCGCCGGGGCCCCGGGTGTGGACCGCCGCTGCGTGCTCGCTCCGCTCGCGCTCATTCATGACGTGGCACTACTTCCGCAGCTCGATGACGGTCTTGCCGATGCGGATCGGCGCACCCAGCGGGATCGGCGTCGGAGTCGTGAGGCGGGACCGGTCCAGGTACGTGCCGTTGGTGGACCCGAGGTCCTCGACGATCCACTGGCCGTCCCGGTCCGGGTAGATCCTGGCGTGCCGGCTCGAGGCGTAGTCGTCGTCCAGCACGATGGTGCTGTCGTGCGCCCGGCCCAGCGTGATGGTCTGGCCCTGCAGCGCGACGGTGGTGCCCGTGAGGGTGCCCTCGGTCACGACCAGCTTGGTGGGGGCGTTGCGGCGGGCGCGGCCGCCCGCGGGCTGCTGGCGCTGCTGCGGCGGCGCCTGGCGTGCCGCGGCCTGCTGCGGCCGGCCGGCGTCCCGCCGGGATCCGCGCTGGGTGACGCGCGTTCCGAACAGGTCGCTGCGGATGACCTGCACGGCCACGATCACGAACAGCCACAGTACGGCCAGGAAACCCAGCCGCATGACCGTGAGGGTCAGCTCTGACATTGCCCCCGGATCACCCTTCGGCTTGCCTATAGATAACGGTGGTGCTGCCCACGACGATCCGCGAGCCGTCGCGGAGCGTAGCGCGGGTGGTGTGCTGCCCGTCCACCACGATGCCGTTGGTGGACCCGAGATCCTGGATCGTCGAGGGCGTTCCGGTCCGGATCTCGCAGTGCCGGCGGCTCACGCCGGGGTCGTCGATCCGCACGTCGGCGTCGGTGCTGCGGCCCAGCACCAGCGTCGGGCGGGAGATCTGATGGCGGGTGCCGTTGATCTCGATCCAGTAGCGGGTGCGTCCGCCGGCCGCCGGCGCGGCGGGGGGACGCTGGCCGGCCGCGGCCGGCGGGTAGCCGTAGCCGCCGGGGCGGGCCCCGGGCGGCGGGGCGGCGGGCATGGGCGGCGCGCCCGCGGGGGCGGCCGGCGGGTAGCCGTAGCCGCCGGGGCGGCCGGCGGGCGGGGCGGCGGACGCCGGGGGCTGCTGCTGGCTGCTCGAGGAGGCGAGCGTGCGGCTGCGCACCCGGTACAGGCCGGTGTCGAGGTCGTCGGCCTTCTCCAGGTGGACCTTGATCGGGCCCATGAACGTGTAGCGCTGCTGCTTGGCGTAGTCGCGGACCATGCCGGCCAGCTCGTCGCCGAGCTGCCCGGAGTAGGGGCTCAGGCGCTCGAAGTCCGGGGTGCTCAGCTCGACGATGAAGTCGTTGGGGACGACGGTGCGGTCACGGTTCCAGATGGTGGCGTTGTTGTCGCACTCGCGCTGGAGCGCTCCCGCGATCTCCACGGGCTGCACCTCGGACTTGAACACCTTGGCGAAGGTGCCGTTGACCAGACCTTCGAGACGCTGCTCGAAACGCTTCAGGACTCCCATGGGGCACCTCCTCCGTCGTTGCCGTCCTGCGTACTGCCGTGCGTGCTGTCGTGCCTGCTGTTCTGTCTACTGCCCTGTGTACTGCCGTGCGTGCCGCCGTGTGTACTGCTTACCCGGTACTGCTTACTGATCGTATCCACGCGCCCGTGAATCGGCTGGTTCCCCCTGTCAGCGCGGTCGACGGGTGTCGAACGCGCGCCGACGCCTGCGAGGTTCCCTGCCGGGCCCCCCTTCGAACTCCTGCCATGGATCGTAGAGGCGGCCACAAACAAGTGTCCCGCACCGGGCTGTGGACTCGGTCCGGCTCCCGGGGGGACGGGCGGGACCGGTACCAGGTTGATACGTGACGGCCAGGCACCCGGGCCGGAGGGGGCCGGGGAACGGATGTGAATCCACCCCGGACAGCGTGCTAATGTTCTGCGTGTCGGAAGGCGCCGGGCCGAAAGGAACGGGGCCGGAGGACACACCCAATGCGCGGGTGGCGGAATAGGCAGACGCGCTGGATTCAGGTTCCAGTGCCCGCAAGGGCGTGGGGGTTCAACTCCCCCCTCGCGCACAGCTGGAAGCCCCGCAGGTCTCGGACCTGCGGGGCTTTCGCGTTTCCCGGGTCGCGGCCGGTGTGTGACCGATGTCTCAGTCCCCGGGGGGTTCCCTGCCGGTGGGACGTGGACGTCGTCGCCCCGGTGCCGGGGCGCGTGGTTGCGGCGAGCCGCGGGGGACCGGTGGGTGCCGTCGCCGGGCCGCGCCTCGACCCGGCCGCCCGCGCGGTGCCGTTCCCACCCTCCCCCGACGTGGTCGAGCCGTCGTCGAGGCCGGTGACGCGTTCCGGCGGCCACCCGGCAGGCGGCCGGTCCCGGCGAGGGCCTCCGGGTCCGCCGCGAGGGCCCCTGAGGCCGCCGCGAACCCCTCCCGGCCGGCGGTGCGGGCCCTCGCACGGCGGTGCGGACCCGCGGTGTGATCAGGGCCACGCCCTCCTCCCGGACGTGGGCGGCGCTCGGCGGGGTCGCCGGGGTCGCCGGGGTCGCCGGGGTCGACGCCGGACGGCTCGGCCGCCCGCTTCGTTGCCGCTCGCTCATACGCGTTCCACCGTCCCACCGGACACCGCGTACCGCGCGCCGGCCAGCACCTGCCGGCGTCGGAGGTGCCGGGGGACCGCCCCGTGCCGGCGCGAGGTCACCGCGTCGAGTGCGGCGGCCCCGGACCTCCCGCAGGGGCCGGAGATCCGCGGCCGGCTGCCGGTGGTGGTCGTCCGCATCGGTGCCGTAGCCCATCGTCGGGTGCCGGGGTGCTCGGTCTCCCGCGGGCCCGTACCCACCCCCGCGCCCGCCCGTCGCAGCGGTCGGCCAGGCCTCGAAGCGGTGGTCCGGGCACCGTGCGGCGGTGATTTCGCGGTGGTGCCGCCACCATCGCGGCACGGTGCGTCTCGCGCCGAGGGGTGCCCGGAGCTGTCGGCACGGCCCGCCGAGGGGCCGTGCGGGCCGCGCCCGGGCCGCCCCGCGGGGCCGTGATGGTCCGCCGCGCACCCGGGGCCCGAGATGTGTGACCGGTGCACCTGGCTGGTTCTCGGCCTCCCGCCGCACCGTTGAGGGGCGCAGGAAAACCCTGGGGGGAAGGGAGACACCAGTGACCCTGATGAGGGTGGAACCGCCCGAGAGTCCCGGGCGGCGGTACGTGCCCGACTCGATCGTCGGCGACGTGTGCGCGGAGCTGTTCGCCTCGCTGCCGCGCAGCGACCAGCGCCGGAAGGGCGAACTGTACGTGCGGGGGCTGCTGCGGGCCGAAGGACGCAAGTCCGTCCGGAACATCGCGGCCTACGTCGGCGGGAGGGCGGCCGAGCAGAGCCTGCACCACTTCGTCGCCTCGTCCACCTGGGACTGGGCGCCCGTACGGGCCGCGCTCGCCCGCTACCTGGAGCGCACCCTGCGGCCCCGCGCCTGGGTGGTGCGGCCGATGGTCATCTCCAAGGCGGGCACCGAGTCCGTGGGCGTCGCCCCGCGCTTCGTGTCCGGCATCGGACAGGTCGTCAACAGCCAGCAGGCGTTCGGGGTCTGGGCGGTCGACGAGGAGAGCGGCTGCCCCGTGAACTGGCGGCTCGCGCTGCCCGGGAAGTGGCGCGACAGCATCCGTTCCGTCTCGCCGCACATACCGGAGTCGGAGCTGGCGGCGTCCCCGCTGGACTGCGCCGTCCGGGCCGCGCGCCAGGTGCAGGGGTGGACCGGGCCGCCGCGCCGGCCGGTGGTGCTCGACCTCCAGGACGCCGACCCGGCGGCCGTGGCACGGCGCTTCCGGCTCGCGGGCCTGCCCTTCGTCTGCGCGGTGCGCGGCACCGTCCGGGTCGGTTGCGCGGACCCGGCGCTGCCCGGCACCGAGGGCCGGGCGCTGGCCGCGCACCAGCTGCTGCTGATGGCCCGCACCCTGCGCCGGCCGGTCACCTGGACCGACCCCGTCACGCAGGTGCCCGGCACCAGCCTGGTGGCCGGTGTGCGGGTCACGCTGGGCGAGGGCACGGAACCGCTGCTGCTGCTCGGCGAGTGGACCGACCCGCGCGGCTGGCCGCAGCGGTACTGGATCAGCAGGCTCGGTGACATGCCGCTCGGCGCCCAGCTCCGGCTGGCCCGCCTGGTGGGCAACGTGGACGCGGACTTCGCCCGGATCTCCGTACCGGTGGGGCTGACCGACTTCAGCGGGCGCTCGTACGAGGGCTGGCACCGGCACACCACGCTGGCCTCCGTCGCGCATGCCGTCCGCCTGCTCACCGGCACCGACGGCCGCCGCGGTGACCAGCCGGCGGAGCTGCCCGCCTGAGCGGGGCGGGGCCGGACCGCGCGGCCGGGCACGGTGTCGCGCGCGGCGGGGCCGTGGGCCGGGTGCGGCCGGTGGCCCCGCCGGGCGGACCGCCTGTCAGCCGATCACCTGTCTGGGCTGGCCGCCGTGGCGCTGGTTGAGGGTGGCGCGGGTGCGCTGGAGCTGGAGGGCCAGCTGCACCTGGAGGGCGCGGGACGGTTTCTGCCAGCCCTCACCGAGCAGTTCGGTGATCCTTTCCAGCCGGCGCGAGACGGTGTTGGGGTGGACGTGCAGGACCTCGGCGGCCCGTGACGGGCTGTTGGCCGAGGCGAAGTACGCCTCCAGCGTCGGGACCAGCTCGGTGAACTGCTGGTCGTCGTAGTCGAGGACCGGGCCGATGGTGTCGCTGATGAAGGTGGCGACGTCCGGCCGTTCGGAGAGGAGGAGGCCGAGGAAGCCGAGGTCCTGCGGGGAGGCGGTGCCGCCGGGGCCCATGAGCCGGGTCACCGCGTCCAGGCAGCGGCGGGCCTCCTCGTGGACGGCGGCTATCTGCCCGGGCCCGCGAGCCGGCCCGGCCGAGCCGACGGTCACGGGGCAGCGCAGCGCCTCGCCGAGTTCCTTGGAGACCGCCTGCGCGGCGGGTCCCGCGTCGGTGCCGGGCAGCAGCAGCACCATGCGGTCGCCGTCGACGTGCTTCAGCCCGCGGTGGCGGTGCGCGTAGGAGGAGGCCCAGGCGGCGGTGCGGCCGCGCAGGCCCTTCTCGACGCGGGCGACGACCATGACGTGCGGCGCCTCCAGGTCGAGGTCGAGGCGCCGGGCCTGTTCCGCGACCTGCTCCGGCGGGGGCGGTGTGCCGCGCAGCAGGCTGTGGAAGAACTCGTCGCGCAGCTGGCCCTGGGTGGCGGCGACCCCGTCCTGGATCATCAGGGTGACCGCGGTGAGCTGGGCGGTCAGGCCGAGGAGCTGGAGCTGGTGGTCGTCGGCGGGGCCGTCGGCGGTGAACAGCAGCGGGCCGAGCAGGTCGTCGCCCACCCGGACGGCGGCGACCCAGGTGTGCGGGGTGGCGGCACCGCAGGCCACCGGCCGGCTCTCGGCGTGCGCTTCCAGTAAGGCGACCCGCAGGTCCTCCTCGGAGGGTTCGGCGAGGGTGCCCACCGGTCCGGCGAGGATCCGCCCGGAGGGGTCCCGGACCAGCAGCGCGCCGTCCAGGGCGCGGGCCGCCTCGGTGATCAGGGCGCCGAGTCCGCCGCCGCGCAGCACCAGGTCGAGCAGTCGGCAGTGGGTCTCGCCGAGCCGGCGGGCTGCGGTGGAGGAGTCCCGGGCGCGGGAGGTGTTGCGGGCGAGGGCGACCACCTCGTGCCGGGTCTGTTCCAGCAGCCGGGCCTTCTCGATGGCGACGGCGGCGAGGTCGGCGAGCGAACTCATCAGCGAGACCTCGTCCGGGCTGAAGTGCCGTACCCGGCGGTCGGCGACGTAGAGGACGCCGAGGCCGGTGCCCTCGTGCTGGAGCGGCACCGCCATCACGGCGTGCAGGCCCTCGGCGCGCACGACCTCGTCGATGACCTCGGAGTGGGTGAAGCGGTCGTCGGCGAGGTAGTCCGCCGACCAGAAGGGCGCGGAGCCCTCGGCGGCGCGCCGGCCGACGCCGCCGTCGAGCGGCACGCTGAAGCCGATGGTGAGCGCGGACGCGTGGCCGTCGGCCGCGCGCACCCGGGAGCACCGTGCCTCCACGTCGTCGAACGACACCCAGGACATGGCGAGTCCGAGCAGCAGCCGGGCGCGCCGGGTGATGACCTTCAGCAGTGCGTCCAGGTCGTACGGCAGGGTGAGGTCCCGTGCGGTGTCGACCAAGGCGGCGAGTCCGGCCTCCCGCTGCTGCCGGCGCGCGAAGAGCGCGTGGATGCCCAGGCTGAGGTCGACCGCCCTGGTCAGGCGGGCCATTTCCGCCTTCGAGGTGCCGTTCGCCCGGGCTTGGTGGAGCACGTCCTGCAGCGCGGAAGCGGGTGCCTCCTTTTGCAGTAGTTCCAGTAGTTCGAATGCCTCGTCGGCCACGACGGTTCCCCCCGGCACCTGTGCGGTCGCATCTGTCCAGCGACATGAGTCGAAGCGGAGCTTTGACCGCCAGAAAGTATTTCCTTGGGCCAAGAGGAGGTCAACACGCAATTGCAACAAGCATTTGAAGATTGGACCGGACCGGCTGCCGGCCGCTCGGTGTGACGGGGCCACCACACACGGCGGTCAGGTTGTCACTGGGGCACCTTCTGGTGGACGGCTCCGAGCGGTGAGGCTGATCACGATCCCTCCCCGGGATCGCCACCCACCACTCACAAGCCACGAGGAGACGTCACATGCCGTCCGTGCTCAGGAGTTACGAGCGGTCTCTCGAGCGGAGCCGTATCTCGCTGACCCGCGAGGACCGTCCCCGGGTGTTCACGCTGTGCGGGGAGGAGTGGGACCTGCTGGACGAGGTGTTCGCCCCGGTGTTCTCGCCGTCGACCGGGGTGGCGCTGGAGCTGCTGGGCCTGAACCAGAGACCCCCGGTGCCGTGCAGCGGTTCGTTCCTGGAGGTCGGCTGCGGCACCGGGGTCATCGCGGTGATGGGCGCCCTGGCCGGGTACGACCGGGTGGTCGCCTCCGACATCAACCCGCGGGCGGTGGAGAACGCGGCGCTCAACGCGGAGCGGCACGGCGTCACCGGCCGGCTCCGGGCCGTGCACAGCGACCTGTTCTCCGGGCTGGAGGAGGGCGAGCGGTTCGATACCGTCTTCTGGAGCTCGAACTACGTGATGGGCCCGGAGACCTACGAGTACCGGTCCGTCCACGAGTGCGCCTACGTCGACCCGGGTTACCGCGCCCACCGCCGGTACCTGGAACAGGCGCCGGACCGCGTCACGCCGGGAGGGCGGGCGCTGCTGCACTTCAGCGACCGCGGTGACCTGCCCGCGCTGCACCGGATGGCCGACGCGACCGGGCGGCGGCTGCGGGTGCTGGAGAGCTGCCGGGTGCGCGAGGGCGAGTACGGTGACGACATCGTCGAGCACATGCTGATCGAGATCACGCGCGCCGCCGGCTGAGACGGCGGCGCAACCGGCCACGCAGCATCACGCGTCATCACGCAATCATGACGCCTGCGCCGGAACACGTGCGGCGGCAGGCGAGTAGGGGGACTCACGTGCGCACGCTTCTCGTCGACAACTACGACTCGTTCACGTACAACCTTTTCCACCACCTCGCCGAGGTGAACGGGCGCGAGCCGGAGGTGATCCGCAACGACGATCCGCGGTGGCGGGACGCTCATCTGGCCGCGTTCGACAACGTGGTCGTCTCGCCCGGCCCGGGCCACCCGGGACGCGCCGCCGACTTCGGCGTCTGCGCGGACATCGTCCGGCGGACCACGCTGCCGGTGCTCGGCATCTGCCTGGGCCACCAGGGGATCGGCCTGCTGCACGGCGCCGCCGTCGGACGGGCGCCGGAGCCCCGGCACGGCCGTACCTCGCCCGTGCTGCACGACGGCACCGGGGTGTTCGCGGGGCTGCCCAGCCCGTTCGAGGTGGTGCGCTACCACTCGCTGGCGGTGACGGACCTCCCGCCGGAGCTGGCGGCCACCGCCTGGACACCGGACGGCGTGCTGATGGGGCTGCGGCACCGGGAGCGGCCGCTGTGGGGGGTGCAGTTCCATCCGGAGTCGGTCCTCAGCGAGTGCGGGATCGAGCTCCTCGCCAACTTCGCCGAGCTGACGCGCGGGCACCACCGGCGGGCCGGTACGGCCCCGGTGGCCGTGACGGCGCCGGCGCGGGCGCAGGCGCGGCCGGGCGCGGCGCCGGACGGGGACCCCGCGGGCGGTACGGCCGGCTCGCGCCGGCTGCGGGTGCTGAGCCGGGAGCTGACCACGCGGTGGGACGACGAGGTGGTCTACGCACGGGTCTTCCAGGGCGGGGAGTACGCCTTCTGGCTGGACAGCAGCCTGCGGGACGAGCGGCGGGGACGGTTCTCCGTGATGGGCGACGCGTCGGGTCCGCTGGCCCGGGTGGCGACGGCGGACGTGTGGAGCCGGACGGTGAGCGTGCGCTCGGCGGCGGGCGGGGAGCAGTCCGAGGACATCATTGCCGGAACGTTTCTTCAGTGGCTGGACCGCGACCTGCGGGCCATCGAGGCCCAGCTCCCGCCGCTGCCCTGCGACTTCGCGCTCGGCTGGGTCGGCTGCCTCGGCTACGAGCTGAAGGCCGAGTGCGGCGGTGACCTCGCGCACCGCTCGGACGACCCCGACGCCACCATGGTCTTCGCCGACCGCGCCGTCGTCCTCGACCACGCCACGGGCACCACCCACCTGCTGGCCCTCGCCGAGGACGGCGACGAGGCGGCGGCCCGCGCCTGGCTGGACACCACCGCCCGCCGGCTCGGCACGCTGGCCGGGGCGGTGCTGCCGGCACCCGAACCGCCCGCCCCCACCGGTGAGATACGGCTGCGTCACGACCGCGACGCCTACCTGCGGCTGATCGCCGAGTGCCAGGAGCAGATCGCCGCCGGCGAGACGTACGAGGTCTGCCTGACCAACATGGCGCAGGCCGACGGCGGTATCGACCCCTGGCACGCCTACCGGCTGCTGCGCCGCACCAGCCCGGCGCCGTTCGCCGCGCTGCTGGAGTTCGGCGGCACGTCCGTGCTGAGCACCTCGCCCGAGCGGTTCCTGCGGGTCGGCCCGGACGGACTCGCGGAGTCCTCTCCCATCAAGGGCACCCGGCCGCGCGGCGCCACCCCCGAGGAGGACGCGGCCCTGGTCGCCGACCTGCGCGGGTGCGAGAAGGACCGGTCGGAGAACCTGATGATCGTCGATCTGGTCCGCAACGACCTCGGGCGCTGCGCGGTGCCCGGCTCGGTCGAGGCCGACGAGGTCTTCCAGGTCGAGTCGTACGCCACCGTCCACCAGCTCGTCAGCACCGTGCGGGCCCGGCTGCGGCCGGAGCTGTCGGCCGTGGACTGCGTCCGCGCGGCCTTCCCGCCCGGGTCGATGACCGGCGCGCCCAAGATCCGCACCATGCGGATCATCGACCGGCTGGAGACCGGCCCGCGCGGGGTCTACTCCGGTGCCATCGGCTACCTGTCCCTCTCCGGCGCGGCCGATCTCAGCGTGGTGATCCGCACCGCCCGCGTCACCGCGGACCGGGTGACGTACGGCGTCGGCGGTGCCGTCGTGGCCCTGTCGGACCCGGAGGACGAGTACGAGGAGACGGCGGTCAAGTCCGCTCCCCTGCTGACCCTCACGGGCGCTCGCTTCCCGGACCGGGAACGGCAGCGCATCCCGTCATGAGGTCCCAGCCGCGCCGGATCCGGGCCAGCTCCCGGGTGGCCAGCGCGGCGGCCGCCTCCTCCGCGTCGACCCCGAGCCCGGCCAGTTCGGCCAGGGCCCGGGCGGCCGGGGCGTGCTGGTTCAGCAGGGTGTCCCCGGCGAGCCCGCCGAGCCGGGCGGCCTCCTCCAGGGTGCGCGCGCACAGGGCGTGGGCGGTGTTCCAGCCGACCAGCCGGCGCACGTCCGCCGCGCCGCCCGTGGTCCACAGCAGCCGGGGCGGCAGGGCGCCGTTGGCCCGCAGCACCCGCCACCAGCCGCCGGTCAGCCGCTGCTCGCGCAGCCGGAACAGGGTGCGGGCCACGGCGAGCCCGGCGGTGCCGCGGGCCGCGTGGCCGGGCGGCGCCCCCCGTCCGGTGAGCCGGGCGTCGGCCTCCGCGTCGAACAGGCCCACGGGGAACGACACCACCACCGGGACGTCGCTCAGCCGCACCCCGGCGGCCAGCGCCCGCTCCATGCCCTGGACGTAGGCGTCGAGCACCCGGCCGTACCGCGCCGCCCCGGCGACCAGGGAGCCGTGCACGCCGATGCCCTCGGTGAGCAGGGCGGCCAGGGCGGTACGGCCCGCGGCGGTCATGGGGATCCGCACCAGTACGTTGGGGCGGCGCACCGTGGCGTGCAGCATGCGGGCCGCGTCGATCAGGGCGCCGGCGTCGTCGGCCAGCCGCGGGTCCACGGGGACGGACACCTGGCCGGCGCCCGCGTCCGTGCCGTAGGCGGGCAGCAGGGCGTCGCACACCGCCCTGACCAGGCCCGGCTCGGTGCCGGGCGGCACCAGGGCGCCCTCCAGCGCGTGCTTGAGGGTGCGCTGCCCCACGGCGGTGTCCAGCTCGTCGGCGTCCCCGGGTGCCAGCCACGGCGACACACCTTCGGCCACCAGCTGCTTCAGCAGCAATCCAGCTTCTTGACTCAGCACAGCGACGACCCTAGAGCGGCCGGGCGCGCAGGCACCACGGCAATCCGGGCACTTCGTCAAGTAGTGCGTTCCTCACGGCAAGTTGACCAAAATCCAGGGGTCGCACCCGGCGGAATGCGGTGGCCGAAAGGCGGAACCGGTGGCCGGATCACGCCACGCGCGCGGGCGCACCATAAGCCGGCCACCACACCGCATTCCGCCGCCGCCCGGTCGATTCGTCAGGTCGGTCCGTATTTCCCGGACAGGACTTGATGAAGTCGGCGGCACCTGACGGACCTGGAATAGTCCGATGGTTCCCGCATTCCCCTCCTTCGCAGACTGCACAGCGCATCCCAAGTCACGGCAGTTTCTGTTTGAGGAGGTGTTACGTGCAGGGTGTCGCACGCTGGAAGACCCTGCCGGCGGGCCAGCAGCCCGACTGGCCCGACCAGGCCACCCTGGCTCATGCCAGGTCCGTACTCGCCGATGCCCCCGCCCTCGTGCGCGCCGCGGACGTGGCGGAGCTGAAGGCTCTGCTGGCGGCGGCCGCACGCGGCGAGGCCCAGGTGGTGCAGAGCGGGGACTGCGCCGAGGACCCCGCCGAGTGCACACCCGGCTACGTCGCCCGCAAGGCGGCGCTGCTGGACGTCCTGGCCGGGGCCATGAAGGCCCGCTCGCTCAAGCCCGTCGTACGGGTGGGGCGGCTCGCGGGCCAGTTCGGCAAACCGCGCTCCCGGCCCACCGAGACCGTCGACGGCGTGGTACTCCCCGTCTACCGCGGCCACATGGTCAACAGCCCCGAACCCGACCCGCGGCTGCGACGGCCCGACCCGGAACGGCTCATCGCCGGCTACCGGGCCGCCGCCCAGGCCATGCGGACCCTCGGCTGGCACGGCGAGCGCCGCCGCTCCGGTGCCGAGGCACCGGTGTGGACCAGCCACGAGGCGCTGCTCCTCGACTACGAGGAGCCTCTGCTGCGCCCCACGGCGGACGGTCTGCTGCTGTCCTCCACGCACTGGCCGTGGATCGGCGAACGCACCCGCGACGCGGACGGCGCGCACGTCGCGCTGCTCGCCGAGGTCGTCAACCCGGTGGCCGTCAAGGTCGGCCCCGGCACCACCCCCGAGCAACTCCTGGACCTGTGCGCCCGGCTCGACCCGGAGCGCGAGCCGGGCCGGCTCACGCTGATCGCCCGCATGGGCCACGGCACGGTGGCCGAGCGGCTGCCCCGCCTGGTGCTCGCCGTCCGCGCCGCCGGGCACCCGGTGCTGTGGCTGTGCGACCCGATGCACGGCAACACCGTCTCCACCCCGGCCGGCCTGAAGACCCGCTACGTGGAGTCGATCGTGCAGGAGGTCGAGGAGTTCCAGACGGCCGTCACCGACTTCGGCGGGACCGCGGCCGGGCTCCACCTGGAGACCACCCCGGACCGGGTCCACGAATGTGTGGCCGACGCCCGCCACGTCGACGAGCTGGGCGAGAAGTACGCCACGTTCTGCGACCCGCGCCTCAACCCGGACCAGGCGTTCACCGTCGTGTCCGCCTGGCGCGGCTGACCCGAAGGAGGGCACGCATCATGGAAGGAAGGATCGCCCTGGTCACCGGGGCGGCCGGAGGCATCGGCGAGGCGGTCGTGCGGGCGCTGGCCGCGCACGGGGCGCGGGTCGTGGCCGTCGACCGCAACGCCGAGCGGCTGCGCGAGATCGCCAAGTCGGTCGGCGAGGACGGCGGCCGGGCCGAGGCGTTCGTCGCCGACGTCACCTCCAGCGCCGACGTGGAGGCCCTGGTCGAGGACGTCGAGACGACCGTCGGGCCGATCGACTACCTGGTCAACGGCGCGGGTGTGCTGCGGATGGGCGAGGCCCGGAAGCTGACCGACGAGGAGTGGGCGGTCACGTTCGCGGTGAACACCAGCGGCGTGTTCTTCACCTCACGGGCCGTGGTCAACCGGATGGTCCCGCGCCGGCGCGGGGCGATCGTCACCATCGCCTCCAACGCCGCCGGCACCGCGCGCACCGAGATGTCCGCGTACGCCGCGTCCAAGGCCGCCGCGACCATGTTCACCAAGTGCCTCGGGCTGGAGGTGGCCAAGCACGGCATCCGGGCCAACCTGGTCGCGCCGGGCTCCACCGACACCCCGATGCTGTCGTCGATGTGGCAGGACGAGAGCAGCGCCCGCGCCTCGATCGAGGGGGTGCCCGACGCCTACCGGGTCGGCATCCCGCTGGGCAGGCTGGCCCGGCCGGAGGACGTCGCCGAGGCCGTCGTCTTCCTCCTCTCCGACAAGGCCGCGCACATCACCATGCACGACCTCACCGTGGACGGCGGCGCGGCCCTCGGCGTATGAGCCACGGCACCCGGTGCGCGGGGCCCGCGCGACACCGGGCCGGACCGCCGGCCCGGGTGTCCCGTCCGCGGCGGGCGCCGCCCGCCCGTCCCCGCCGGCCCGGCCGGTGCGCGGGCCGGTGTGACGCCGCCCCCTTCCCCAACCCGATCCTGAGAGAGGACCGCATGGCAGGCATTCCTGCGATCCGTCCCTACCCGATGCCGACCCGGGAGGAGCTGCCCGCGTCGGACGTGGCGTGGACGGTCGACCCGGATCGTGCCGTACTGCTCGTGCACGACCTTCAGAAGTACTTCCTCGCCGCGTTCCCGGCCGGCCGGCAGCCGGTCGTGGACCTGGTGGACAACGCGGCCCGGGTGCGCGCGCGGTGCGCCGAACTCGGTGTGCCGGTCGCCTACACCGCCCAGCCCGGCGGCATGTCCCGGCAGGAGCGCGGGCTGCTGAAGGACTTCTGGGGGCCGGGGATGACCCCGAGCCCCGAGCACCGGGAGGTGGTGGACCCGGTCGCGCCGGCGGACGGCGACTGGAAGCTCACCAAGTGGCGCTACAGCGCCTTCTTCAAGACCGATCTGCTGGAGCGGATGCGGGCGACCGGCCGGGACCAGCTCATCCTGTGCGGGGTGTACGCGCACGTGGGCGTGCTGATGACCGCGGTGGACGCGTTCACCCACGACATCCAGCCGTTCCTCGTCGCCGACGCGATCGCCGACTTCAGCGCCGAGGACCACCGGATGGCCCTGGAGTACGCGGCCACCCGCTGCGCCGCCCTGACCACCACCGGGGAACTGCTGACCGCGCTGGCGGCGCCCCGCGTCGCCGTCGCCGCCGGAAGGGAGTCGGCATGACCGCGGACCCGATGGACGTGCTGCGCGGGCCGGCGGACGGCCGGCCCGCCGCCTTCGCGCTGATCCACCGGCCCCACACCCGCACCGACGGCCGCGTCGACCTGCTGGTCGGCGACTTCGCCGAGTACGGCCGGCTGGCCGACGTACCGCTGCCGCAGGCCGCGGCCGGGCCCGCCGAGGACGTGCTGGTGCTGGTCCCGTACCGGCAGCTCGCCGAGCGCGGCTACGAGGCGCCCGACGACGGCACGCCGCTGCTGGCGATGACCGTCACCGAACGGCACGCGCTGCCGCTCGCGGCCGTGCTGGACGGCATCCCCGACGACCCGGTGCGGCTGGCCGGGGACGGTGACTTCGACCTCGCCGACGAGGCGTACGCGCGGATCGTGGAGCGGGTCGTCGCCGACGAGATCGGCACCGGCGAGGGCGCCAACTTCGTGATGAAACGATCCTTCGTGGCGGAGGTGCGGGACTGGTCCGCGGACACGGCGCTGCGCTTCTTCCGCCGCCTGCTGGAACGCGAGACCGGCGCCTACTGGACCTTCGTCGTGCACACCGGGGACCGCACCCTCGTCGGCGCCTCCCCGGAGCGCCACGTCAGCGTGCACGGCGGCCGGGCCGTGATGAACCCGATCAGCGGCACCTACCGCTTCCCGGCGGCCGGTCCCGAGCTCTCCGGCGTCCTCGACTTCCTCGCCGACCGCAAGGAGGCCGACGAGCTGTACATGGTCGTCGACGAGGAACTGAAGATGATGGCCCGGGTGTGCGACTCGGGCGGCCGGGTCACCGGACCCCACCTGAAGGAGATGGCCCGGCTCGCGCACACCGAGTACTTCATCGAGGGCCGCACCACGCTCGACCCGCGCGCCGTGCTGCACGAGACCCTGTTCGCGCCGACCGTCACCGGCTCGCCCCTGGAGAGCGCGGCCCGCGTCATCAAGCGGTACGAGCCGCAGGGACGCGGCTACTACAGCGGCGTCGCCGCCCTGATCGGCCGGGACCCGGACGGCGGGCGCACCCTGGACTCCGCGATCCTCATCCGCACCGCCGACATCGACGCGGCCGGCCGGATGCGCATCGGCGTCGGCGCCACCCTCGTCCGCCACTCCGACCCGATGTCCGAGGTCGCCGAGACCCGGGCCAAGGCGGCCGGGCTCCTCGCGGTGCTCGGCGACCCCGCCCCGCGCGGCCTGGCCGGGCACCCGGCCGTCCGCGAGGCGCTCAGCCGGCGCAACGACACGATCTCCGGGTTCTGGCTGCGCGACGAGGCGGGCCGCAACCGGCCGGTGCCGCAGCTGGACGGCCGCAAGGTGCTGGTGGTCGACGCGGAGGACACCTTCACCGCGATGATCGCCCACCAGCTGCGGGCGATGGGCGCGCAGGTGACGGTCAGCCGGTTCGACACGCCGTACAGCTTCGCGCCGTACGACCTGGTGGTGCTCGGGCCCGGCCCCGGCGACCCGCGCGAGACCGGCCATCCGAAGATCTCCCACCTGCGCGCCGCGGTGGACACCCTGCTCGCCGAGGGGCGCCCGTTCCTCGCGGTGTGCCTGAGCCACCAGGTGCTCAGCACCCGGCTCGGCCTCGGGCTGCTGCGCAAGGAGCACCCGAACCAGGGCGTGCAGCGGGAGATCGACCTGTTCGGGCGGCGCGAACGCGTCGGCTTCTACAACACCTTCGCCGCGCACAGCCCCGCCGACGTGGTCGAGGTGCCCGGCATCGGCATGGTCGAGGTGTGCCGGGAGGCCGGCACCGGCGAGGTGCACGCGCTGCGCGGGCCCGGGTTCCGCTCCATGCAGTTCCACGCCGAGTCGGTGCTCACCGAGGACGGCGTCCGCATCGTCGGCGAGGCACTGGCCGGCCTGGTCCAGGAGCAGCTCGTATGACGGCGCGCGCCACGACGCACCCCGCGACGGACGGGATGCGGGCGACCGTGGCCTGGTGGGAGCTGGCCGGCACCGGGCACACCGCCGAGTCGATGCGGGACTACCTGCGCGGCGAGGCCGTCGACCGGTTCTCCGGGATCGAGGGCCTGCGGCTGAAGATCTGGATCTCCGACCCGGCCACCGAGCGGTGGGGCGCGGTCCTGCTGTGGGAGTCCGCGGAGGCCGCCGCCCGCCCGCTGCCGCCCCGCGCGGCGGAACTGATCGGCCGCCCGCCGGTCCAGCACACCGTCTTCGACGTGGAGGCGGTCGTGGAGGGCCGGTACGCCGACGCCGCGCTGGCCGGGCGGGGCGCGCTGTGGGAGGCCGTGCCCTAGGCCTTTCGTTCGGATCAGCCCGGCTTGAGGTCCGGAACCTCTCGACCGACCCGAGCGGGGTCAGATGCGCGTGCCAGGCCCCGCGACGCCGGGGTGATCCGAACGACAGGCCCTGGCCCGGGAGCGGCGGTGACGTGACGTCCCGTGCGGAGCACCGCCGTCGGTGCCCCGCACGGGACGCACGCATGTCCGCGGGCGCCACCCCTACGGGGCACCGCCGGCGAGACCCGCGCGCAGCGCCGCCGTGACCGCCTCCACGGTCAGCGCGAAGTCCCTGTCCCACGAGCGCAGTTCGCGCTCGGCGGCGGCGGGGTCCGTGCGGGCGCCGGTGAGCGTCAGGGTCACGGTGAGGGCGAACCGGCCCGGCGGGTCCTCGCGCAGCTCGTTGCGGATGGCGGCGATGTCCGGGGTGTTCAGGTGCCGGAAGGTGATCAGTCCGGCCGCCTCCTCGGGCGTGACCCGCTGCAGGAACACCCGCTCCCCGCGCCGCACTTCCCGCAGGAAGCCGTCCGGGTACCGCTCGAGGATCCGGGCCCCGCTGATCGCCGGCACGTACTCCTGCGGCCGTTCCGCCTTGTGCAGCAGCGCCCGCCACAGCCGCGCCCGCACCCGGGCGCGCTCCGCGTCGGCCGCCCGCGCGATGACACGGGTCCACGAGAGCGTGAGCATCGGCATCCTCAGGTCCGGCGAGGGTTCGGCAGGGGGCACCCAGGGCCTCGCAGTCTGAGGTGGCCCGGCGGCCGGCGCAACGCGGCGGACCGTCATTCGTCACCTGTACCCGCCCGCCGCGCGGAAACCTGACGAACGCCCCCGGGAACCTGACGAAATGCCGCCCCGGCGGTGCGTGGCGCCCGCGCTTTCCCCCATGGTTTCGACGAGCGAACGGCAATCACTTCGAGACATCCGCACCGCTTTCGACGCATCAGCGGAAATCAGCCGAGAATCAGGAGAGCCCGATGTCTGTTCGGTTCGACGGCCAGGTCGTCCTCGTCACCGGCGGAGGCGAGGGAATCGGCCGCGCGGCGGCCGTCGCCTACGCCCGGCACGGTGCGCGGGTCATGGTCGTCGGCCGCCACGGCGAGCGGCTCGACGAGACCGTCGGCCTGATCCGCGCCACCGGCGGCACCGCCGAGGCGCTGGTGGCGGACCTGACGGAGGCGGACGGCGCCGCCCGTGCCGTGGCCGGGACGACCGCCCGGTACGGCGCCCTCGACGTGGCCTTCAACAACATCACCGAGCGCGGCTCCCAGCAGCCGGTCGCGGACATCTGCGAGACCGTCTGGGGCGAGACCCTGGCGGCCAACCTGACCGGCGTGTGGCGGGCCATGAAGCAGGAGATCGCGCACATGGAGCAGGCCGGCGGCGGCGTCATCGTCAACACCGCCAGCAACATCGGCGTCCAGGGCATGCTGCCCGGCCTCGGCGCCTACGCCGCCTCCACCGCGGCCGTCAGCGCGCTGACCCGCACGGCGGCCCGCGAGTACGCCGCAAAGGGCGTCCGCATCAACGCGGTCAGCCCCTGCCCGCTGGGCCGGGGGGCGAGCGCGGAGGAGATCGCCGACACCGTCGTCTGGCTCTCGTCGGGCGCCGCCGCCTACATCGTCGGACACGACCTGGTCCTCGACCGCAAGACCTCCGCGTGACCGCCCCCGCGCACCCGGCCGGCCCCGGCGGCCCCGCTGCGGGTGGTCCGGTCCCCGGTGACCCGACTTCCAGCCATCCGACGACGAAAGCGATGTGAGACACGATGGCCGACATACTCATCGCCGGCGGCGGCATCGGAGGCCTCGCGGCGGCGCTCGGTCTCGCCCGGCGCGGGCACCGGGTCACCGTCCTGGAGCGCCGCGATATGTTCACCGAGGTCGGCGCGGGCATCCAGCTCGGCCCGAACGCCTTCGCCGCACTCGACGCGCTCGGCGTCGGCCGGGAGGTCCGCGACCGCGCCGTCCTCGTCGACGAGCTGCGCTTCATGGACGGCACGACGGGCGAGCGCGTGGCGACCCTGCCGGTCACCGGCGCCTACCGCGAGCGGTTCGGCAACCCGTACGCCGTCGTCCACCGCGTCGACCTGTACCTGCCGCTGCTGGAGGCCTGCCGCCGCGACCCGGACGTCGAGCTGCGCGGCCGCCACCACGTCGTCGGCTACGAGCAGCAGGCGGGCCGCGTCTCGGCCGTCCTGGCCGACGGCACCCGGCTCACCGGGGACGCCCTCATCGGCGCCGACGGACTGCACTCGGCGGTCCGCGCCCAGCTCGTCGGCGACGGCGGACCCCGCGTCTCCGGGCACACCATCTACCGCGCCGTGATCCCCATGGACGAGGTGCCGGCGGAGCTGCGCTGCAACGCGGTCACCCTGTGGGCGGGCCCCAAGTGGCACTTCGTGCACTACCCGATCGCCGGCGGCTCCCACCTCAACCTCGCGGCCACCCGTGACGACGGCGCCACCGAGGCCGTCGCCGGGGTGCCGGCCGGCCGCGACGACGTCCTCGCCTCCTTCCCGGAGCTGTCCGGCGCCGCCCGGCGGCTGCTGGAGCTGGGCCGGGACTGGAAGGCGTGGGTGCTGTGCGACCGCGACCCCGTGGACCGCTGGACGGACGGCCGGGTCGCCCTGCTCGGCGACGCCGCCCATCCCATGCTCCAGTACGCCGCCCAGGGCGCCTGCCAGGCGGTCGAGGACGCCGTCGTGCTCGGCGGACTGCTCGACGGCTGCCCCGCCGACTTCGAGCAGCGCCTGGAGAAGTACGGGGCGCTGCGCCGCGAGCGCACCGCGCGCGTCCAGCTCGTCGCCCGTGAGATGGGCCGCCGGCTGTACCACCCCGCCGGCGTCGCCGCCCGGGCCCGCAACGACCTGCTCTCCGCCCTGTCGGCGCGGGACATGCACGACAAGCTGGCCTGGCTGCACGGCTCCGCCGACCTCCGGACGGAGGACGTGGCATGAGCAGGCTGCGGTGGCTGACGGCTGGGGAGTCCCACGGTCCTGCCCTGGTGGCGACGCTGGAGGGCCTTCCCGCCGGCGTGCCCGTCACGACCGAGATGGTGGCGGACCACTTGGCGCGGCGCCGGCTCGGCCATGGCCGTGGTGCGCGGATGAAGTTCGAGCGGGACGAGGTCACCTTCCTCGGTGGTGTCCGCCATGGTCTGACGCTGGGCTCTCCGGTGGCGGTCATGGTGGGCAACACCGAGTGGCCGAAGTGGGAGAAGGTGATGGCCGCCGATCCCGTGGACCCGGCGGAGCTGGCCGAGCTGGCGCGCAACGCGCCGCTGACGCGGCCGCGGCCCGGTCACGCGGATCTGGCGGGGATGCAGAAGTACGGCTTCGACGAGGCCCGGCCGGTCCTGGAGCGGGCCTCGGCGCGGGAGACCGCAGCCCGGGTGGCCCTGGGCGCGGTGGCCCGCTCGTACCTGAGGGAGACGGCCGGGGTCGAGATCGTCTCCCATGTGGTGGAGCTGGCTGCGGCGAAGGCCCCGTACGGGGTGTATCCGACGCCGGGGGATGTGGAGCGGCTGGACGCGGATCCGGTGCGCTGTCTGGACGCGGACGCGTCGAAGGCGATGGTCGCGGAGATCGACCAGGCGCACAAGGACGGCGACACGCTCGGCGGCGTGGTGGAGGTGCTGGCGTACGGGGTGCCGGTGGGGCTGGGCTCGCACGTGCACTGGGACCGGCGGCTGGACGCCCGGCTGGCGGCGGCGCTGATGGGCATCCAGGCGATCAAGGGTGTCGAGGTCGGGGACGGCTTCGGTCTGGCGCGGGTGCCGGGCTCGCAGGCACACGACGAGATCGTCCTCACGGGCGAGGGCGTCCGCCGCGCGTCGGGCCGCTCGGGCGGCACCGAGGGCGGCCTCACGAACGGTGAGTTGTTGCGGGTGCGGGCGGCGATGAAGCCGATCGCGACCGTGCCGCGGGCGCTGAGGACGGTGGACGTGGCCACCGGCGAGCCGGCCGCCGCGCACCACCAGCGGTCCGACGTGTGTGCCGTCCCGGCGGCCGGGATCGTCGCCGAGGCGATGGTCGCGCTCGTCCTCGCGGACGCGGTGGCGGAGAAGTTCGGCGGGGACAGCGTCACCGAGACCCGCCGCAACGTCCGCTCCTACCTGGCCGCTCTCGCCGACTTGACACCTTGTGCGGGCGAACGTGGTGCCCCTGGCCGCAATTCGGCAGAGTGAGAGAAGCAGAGAGGAAACAGTTGTGAATCCCCTCGAATTCTCCGCCCCGGACGCCGTACGACGACTCGAGATGCGGTGGGGAAACGACCCGCTCCTGAATTCCGCGCCACCGCCTTCCGCGCCACCGTATTCCGATCCAGCGCTTTCCGAACCCCGGAGAGAAACGACCATGACCGGCCTTCCCGAATTCGACGACCACCTCGGCGGAACGTCCCCGGACACCTGGGATTCCCTCGCCGGCGGCCGTCTCTACTCCTCCGCCGACTGGCTCCGGTTCTGCGCCACCGACATCGGCGGCCGGACGGCGACGGGCGCGGTGCGCACCGGTGACGGCGCGGTCCCGGTCACCGCGCTGGCCGAGGAGCCCAACTCCTTCTACCAGTGGCACACCCAGCTCGCCGCGCGCGGGCTGCCCTCCCCCGCCCCGGCGGGGCTGCTGGTGGGCCAGCGGCGCGGTTACCGCACCAGCCTCCTCACCCGTGCGGGCGTCGAGGCGGAGCGGGCGGCGCCGGGCCTGCTGGACGCCGTACGGGACCTGGCCGCCCGGCTGCCCGGCACCGAGCTGCTGCCGGAAGCGGCGGCGGGCCGGCCGGCGCCCTGCGTGGCGAGTTTCGTCGCCACCGAGGACGCGCTGGCGCTGCGCGCGGCCGGGGTGACGACGGTGCCGGTGCTGCTCACCACGGACGCCTGGGTCGACGTGCCGGAGGGCGGCTTCGACGCGTGGCTGCGGACGCTGCCGTCCAAGGGCCGCAGGGACTCGGTGAAGCAGGAGGTCAAGGCGTTCGCCGCGGCGGGTTACGAGATCACCCGGGTGCCGCTCGCCGAGAGCCACGCGGAGGCGGCCGGGCTGCTCGCGGCCACCCAGCGGCGCTACGGCCACCCGTACGACCTGGAGGTGCTCACCGAGTCGTTCCGGCGGCAGGCGGCGGCCATGGGGGAACGCGCCGAGGTGCTGTTCTGCGCCCGGCCGGGCGAACCGCCCGTCGGTTTCAGCCTGTTCTACGTCCACGGCGACACGCTGTACGTGCGCGCGGTCGGCTTCGACTACGACCGGCTGGTGCGCGGTGCCGCCGAGTACTTCAACCTCGTCTACTACACGTCGGTGCGGATCGCGGCCGAGAGCGGGCTGCGCTGGATCCACCCCGGGATCGAGTCGCCCGACGCCAAGGCGCTGCGCGGTGCGCGGCTGCGGCCCCTGTGGCTGCTCGACCTGAGCGAGGACAGCGTCCTGGCCGGGGAGGGCGAGCGGATCCGCGCGTACAACACGGCGCGCACCGCGGAACTCGCCGCGATCTCGCCGGCCGTGTCCAAGGCCCTGGAGAGCGAACTCTTCGCGCCCTTCTGCTGAGCGCTCCTCCTCTCCGCCGCTCCCCTCACCCCGTACGCCGGGCACGTCCGCGCCCCTGCCCGCCCGCCACCGGCACGTCCGCGCCCCGGCACGTCCCTGCCCCGGCACCTCACCCGGCTCCGCCACCCGCGGACCCCGTCATGCCCGAAAACACCCGGAAGGGGTTCCCACCGTGTCCCGCGACACCTCCGTCAGCGCCCCGGACCGGCCCGAGGCCGTCCTGTTCATGGGCGACCTGGTCGTTCTGGCCCGGCAGGGCCGGCTCGTCCAGGAAGCGCTCGCCCGCGATCTCGTCCCGCTCGCCGTGGTGTCCACCGACACCGACCTGGCCCGGCTGGACGCCGTACGCTCCGACCCGGCCCACTCGCTGCACGGCCTGGGCGAGGTCGTGCAGGTCCCCGACGCCCGGATCGCGTCCGTGCTGCCCGCGGTGCAGCCGCTGCTGAGCCGCTACGACGTGCGCGGCGTCCTCTCCGTCGGCGAGGTCTTCGTCGAGCCGGTGGGCGTGCTCGCCGACTGCCTGGGCCTGCCCGGCACCGGTTCCAAGGCGGCGGTGATCTGCCGCAACAAGCTGCTCCAGCGCACCGCCGCCCCCGAGTTCTCGCCGCGCTGGCAGGTCGTGCCGCCGGCCGAGCGGGCCTCCTTCACGCTGCCCGCGGACCACTACCCGGCGGTCGTGAAGCCGGCCGGCCGGTTCTACAGCTCGGGGGTCACCGAGGTCGCCGGGCAGGAGGAACTGACCGCCGCGCTCGCCCAGTTCGGCGACGACGAGATCTCCCTGGTGGAGAGCAGGGTGCACGGCCCGGAGTTCTCCGTCGAGGCGCTGGTGCAGGACGGCGAGGTGCTGTGGTCGGGGGTCACCGGCAAGGAGACCAACGAGCACGAGGGCCCCTACTTCACCGAGCTGTCCCACACCAGCCCCGCCCTGCTGGACCCGGCCGACGAGGCCGCCCTGATCGCGGCCAACACCGAGATCCTCAGCCGGGCCGGCGTCCGTGACGGCATCACCCACGGCGAGTACCGGCTCACGCCCGGCGGCGTGGTGCTGATGGAGATCGCCGCGCGGCTGCCGGGCGACGCGATCACCTTCCTGTGGGAGCTGGCCACCGGAGTGCCGGTCGAGCCGGTCATGCTCGACCTCGCGCTGGGCGTCCCCACCCGCTACCCCGCCCCGCGGCGCCGGGCCCGCCAGCAGTTCGTCGACCACCCGCACGGGGTGCTGCGCGACGTCACCGCCGACGGCGCCGAGGTGTCCTGGCCGGCCCGCGACGACCGCTGGCCCGAGCTGACGCCGGTCGCGGCCGACGCCGAGGCCGGACTGCGGGGCGTCCTGGTGGGCCGGCTGCCCGGCGACGTGCTGGGCGTGCAGGAGCACTCCGGGCACCGCTCGGCCTCCGTGGTCGTCGACGCGCCGCTCGACGCGGACCTGGACCTCGCGGCCAAGCGGGCCGTGGCCCAGGTGTCGCTGCACCTGGACCCGGCCTGAGCCGCCCGGGCCCGGCATCCCCGAACCCCCAGACCTTCACCGAGAAGGCCGGCGCCGGAGTGGAACCGGACGCCGGAGCACAACACGACGAGAGGTATGAGATGACCACCGCCATCACCGCGCCCCAGTGCCTGGTCTGCGACTCCGAGTTCGAGATCGACGCGGACTGGGAGAAGGGCGAGATCACCGAGTGCGGCGCCTGCGGCCAGGAGCACGAGATCGTCGAGAAGACCGACGCCGTCGTCCGCGTCGAGCTGGCGCCCGAGGTCGAGGAGGACTGGGGCGAGTGACCGCCGACCCGGAGGTCCTGCTGTCCGTCACGGTGCTGCGGCCCGACGAGAAGCTCCTCCTGAACGCGCTGCGCGACCAGGGGCTGCGGGTGCGGACCGCACTGCCGGCGGACCTGACGGAGGTGCTGGCGGGGCGCGTCGCCCCGCCGGCCCTCGGCCTGATCCGCAACCTGTCCCACCGCGAGGCGCACGGCACCGCCCAGCGCCTCCAGGTCGCCGGAGTCACCACCCTGAACCGGGCCTCGGCGATCGAGATCTGCAACGACAAGGGCCTGCAGGCCCTGCTGTTCGCCCGGTACGGCATCCCGCACCCGGTCACCGTGCACGCCTTCGGCTACGACCAGGTCCGCGCGGAGGTGGCCGGGCTCGGCCACCCGGCCGTCGTCAAGCCGGTCAGCGGCTCATGGGGACGCGGGGTGTCCCTGCTGGCCGACGGACCGGGCACGGAGGCGTGGATCGGCGGCCGGGAGTCCGTGGACGCGGCCGGGAAGCTGTTCCCGGTCCTGGTGCAGGGCTACGTCGACAAGCCCGGCCACGACCTCCGCGTCGTCGTCGTGGGCGACACCCCGGTGGTGGCGATCCAGCGGGTCTCCGCGGACTGGCGCACCAACACCCACCTGGGGGCCGAGGTCCGCCGGACCGAGATCACCCCGGAGATCGCCAAGCGCTGCGCGCAGGTGGTGGAGGCCCTCGGCGAGGGCTTCTATGGGGTCGACCTGGTCGAGGACCGCGCCACCGGCGAGCTGATGGTCCTGGAGGTCAACGCGAACCCGGAGTTCGCCAGGTCGTCGGCGCGGCACGGCGTCGACGTGGCGGGACTGCTCGCGGCGTACACCGCCCGCACCGTCGCCGCGTACGCGGACCGCGCCGCCGGCGCGGACGCCCGCTGACCCGGTCCCGCGCACGGGGCGCACGCCCCACCGATCCGTTCCGACTCGCTCGGACACAAGGAGAAACCGGACAACCATGGAACTGTTCGACACGGCGACCGTGCTCACCCGGGTGCTCACCACGGGTGTGGTCATGAGCATCGAGAAGAACGACCGCGAACTGCCCGGCCTGGAAAGGCTCCTGACCAAGCGCACCGGCCGTGCCAGGGCCGTGCTGGTGAACAGCCGCAGCGCCGCCGTGCACTCGGCGCTGGCCGGGCAGGGCATCGGCCACGGCGACGAGATCCGGCAGCGCGGTCTCGGCGAGAAGGACCGGGCCTTCCTGGCCTGGCTCGGGGTGACGGTCCGCGAGGACGGGCCGGAGGACGCCACGCCCGCCTTCGACCACATCGCACTGGACGCGGGCAACCTCCACCGGCTGGGCGAGCTGGCCGCCGAGGCCACCGCCCCGGCGCTGGTGGTCGACCTCACCGGCCTCGGCTTCGGCCCGGCCGCCGCCGTCCTCACCGACGACCCCGCGCTGCAAGCCCGCGCCGAGCGGCTGAAGATCTTCGGCGCGTACGACCTGCGGACCATGTGGACACAGCAGGAGGACGCCGCCGACCTGGTGCCCGGCGTCCAGTTCAACTACCGGCTCAGCCCACTGGTCGCCGCCTGCGCCCGCATGGCCCTGGGCCAGGCCACCCGTACCCCGGCATCCTCCGGAGCTGCCTCGTGATCACCGACTTCCCCAAGAACCCGCTGCCCCTGCCGGACCCGGCCGAGGTCAGTGCCGAGCTGGCCGCGTTCGGCGGCGGCCAGATCATCCCCAAGGACCTGCGCAGGACCGTCTTCCCCGTCATCACCAAGGAAGACGTGTTCACCCTGCTGCTCGCCCAGCGGCAGGCGCCCGAGAAGGTCGTCGCCGACTTCGCCGACGCCTACCGCGCCTACGTCGGCGCCGGCTGGGCGCTGCCCACCGCGAGCGGCACCTCCAGCCTGCACCTGGCCCTGGTCGGTGCCGGGGTGCAGCCGGGCGACGAGGTGATCGTGCCCGCGTTCACCTTCATCGCCACCGCGCAGGCGGTCGTCGCCGCGCACGCGGTCCCGGTGTTCGTCGACATCGACCCGCGCACCTACTGCATGGACCCCGCGGCCGCGGCCGCCGCGATCACCGGGCGCACCCGCGCGATCATGCCGGTCCACGTGCACGGCCTGCCCGCCGACGTGCCCGCGCTGCGCGCCCTCGCCGACCGGCACGGCATCGCGCTGGTCGAGGACGCCTCCCACGCGCACTCCGCCCGCATCGGCGACCAGGTCGCCGGCTCCTTCGGTGACGCCGCCGGGCAGAGCCTGATGGCCGACAAGAACTTCCCGCTCGGCGGGGAGGGCGGCATCGCCTTCTTCCGTGAGGAGTCCGCCTACCGCCGGGCCGCCGACTACGTGCGCCGGCACGGCATCGACTACGAGATGTCGTGGATCGCCGCCGCGTTCGGCAGCGGCCAGCTCGCCCGGCTGCCGTACTACGACGCCGTCCGCGCCCGCAACGCCCGCGTGCTGGGCGAGGCGCTCGACGAGACCGGCCTGTTCTCGGCGCCGCACGTCCCCGAGGGCCACGTCCACGCGTACAACATGTACCGGATCGGCCTGCACCCCGAGCGGGCCGGCCTGGAGGACCTGCCGGTGTGGGCGGTCAAGGAGGCCGTGCACGAACTGCTGGTCGCCGAGGGCGTCCCGGCGCGCGAGTGGCAGAACACCCCGATCCCCTGCCACCTGCCGTTCCGGCACCGTGACGGGTTCGGCGGCGGCTACCCGTTCTCCCTCAACCCGGGCGCCGTGCGCGACCACCGCCCGCAGGACTTCCCCGTCACCGCCGGCATGCTGGAGAGCACCCTGGTGCTCTGCCGCGAGCTGCGCGCCCCCGTCGAGTACGAGCGGCTGCTGCGCTACGCCGACGCGTTCCGCAAGGTGGCGCGCCGCCCCGACGCGATCCGCAAGCTCGTCGCGGACGGCGACTACCGCCGCCCCTACGAGAAGGCGGCCCGCCTTGGCTGAGCACACCGGCGGCACCGACCCCACGATCCGCGTCGCGATCGTCGGCGCCAGCGGCTACACCGGCGGCGAGCTGATCCGCCTCCTGCTGGACCACCCGAACGCCGAGATCGTCTTCCTGTCGGCCGAACGGCACGCCGGCAAGGCGATCGGCGCCGTGCACCCGTGGCTGCGCAACTGCCCGCGCATGTCCAGGCTGAAGTTCCGGCCGCTCGACGAACTGCCCGACGTGGACGTGGCGTTCAGCTGCCTACCCACCGGCGCGCTGCCGGAGCGGCTGCCCCTGCTCGCCGGACGCGCCAAGCGGGTGCTGAACCTCGCCGGCGACTTCCGGCTGCGCGACCCGCACGAGATCCAGGAGCACTACCCGAAGTCGGCGGCGCACCCGCCGCTGGAGGACTTTGCCTACTTCGTGCCGGAGCTGACCCCGCACCTGCCCGAGAGCCGCTTCGTCAGCCTCCCCGGCTGCATGGCCGTCGCCAGCATCTACGCCCTCTACCCGCTGCTCGCCGGGAACCTGATCGGCACCCGGGTGATCGTCGACGCCAAGACCGGTTCCACCGGCGGCGGACGCAACAGCGGCGAGCCCCCGGCCGAGCGCTCCGGCAACTTCCGGGTGCACAAGCTGCACGGCCACCGGCACGTGCCCGAACTGCACCAAGCCCTCACCGAGTTCACCGGCTCGGCGCTCGACCTGCAGTTCTCCGCGCACAGCCTGGACGTACCGCGGGGCATCCTCGTCACCGCCTACAGCCGGCTGCTGCCCGGCGTGGAGCCCATCGACGTCAAGCGGGCCTACGCCAAGGCCTACGTCGGCAAGCCGTTCGTCCGGGTCCGCCCCGCGCCCAAGGCGCCGCACGACTTCCCGATGCTGAAGGCGGTCGTCGGCTCCAACGTCGCCGAGGTCGCGGTGTCCGTGCGGGACAGCGAGTGCGTGGCCGTCTCCGCCATCGACAACCTGGTCAAGGGCGCCGCCGGGCAGGCCGTGCAGGCCATGAACATGCTGCACGGGCTCGACGAGGGCATCGGCCTGCCCCGGACGGCGGTGGCCCCGTGAGACCGCTGTACGTCATCAAGGCGGGCAGCGCCACCCTGGACCGCGGCGGCATCTTCGGCGAGATCGCCGAGCTCGTCGCGGGCGGCGCCCGGGTGCTGCTGGTCGCGGGCGGCGCCACCGGCATCGCCCGGCACTACGCGGACATCGGCCGCCCCATGCCCGAACTGCGTCTCCCCAACGGCGACTCGGTGCGCTACTGCCCGCCGGAGGAGATGGCCCACATCGTCGACGCCTACGAGCGGGTCACCCTGCCCGCCGTGGAGCGGGGCCTGGCCGCCGTCGGCGTGACCGCCTTCACCTCCGTCGCCGCCCGCGGCGGACTGGTCGACGGCCGCGCCAACCGGCCGCTGAAGACCGTCACCGCCGAGGGCCGGGCCCGCGTGGTCCGCGACCACCGCGCGGGCGTCCCCGCCGACGTCGACGTCACCCGCCTGAGCGTGCTGCTCGACACCTACGACGTCGTCAGCCTCAGCCCGCCGGTGCGCGACCCGGAGGGCGGCAGCCCGCTCAACGTGGACGCCGACATGCTGGCCGCCAGGCTCTCCGTCGCCCTCGACGCCGACCACCTGAGGCTGGTCACCGGCACCGCCGGACTGCTCACCGACCCCGCCGACCCGTCCTCCACCCTGCGCCACGCCCACCGGGGCGAGGCCGCGCGGTACGCGGGCGGCCGGATGCGGCAGAAGGTGCGCGCCGCCGAACTCGCCCTCGACGGCGCCGCCGACGTCGCGATCACCGGCCCGCACACCATGGCGGACACCTCCGCCTGGACCCGCTTCTGGCGCACCCGGGGCCCCGACGCCGACCTGACGCTGCTCACCCGGGCCGTCGGCGTGCCCTCGGTGTCCGGCGACGAACGCGAACTCGCGGCGCTGCTGCGCGACTGGTGCGCCGAGCGCGGCATCGACGCGACCGTCGACGAGGCCGGGAACCTGGTCGCCACCCGCGGCACCGGCACCCGGCGCCGGCTGCTGCTCCTCGGCCACCTCGACACCGTCCCGCACCGCCGGCCGGTCGAATGGCGCGGCGAGGAGCTGTGGGGGCGCGGCAGCGTCGACGCCAAGGGCTGCCTGGTCAACTTCCTCCAGGTGCTCGCCGACGCCGAGGTGCCCGCCGACGGGCAGCTGCGCGTGGTCGGCGCGGTCGAGGAGGAGATCTCCTCCTCCAAGGGCGCCTTCCACGCCCGCGACCACTATCCGGCGGACGCCGTGGTGATCGGCGAGCCCAGCGGCTCCAGCACCCTCACCCTCGGCTACTTCGGGCTGTTCAAGCTGCGGGTCACCGTCAGCGTGGCCAGCGGCCACTCGGCGGGCATGGACGCGGTCACCGCGCCCGACGCGCTGGTGCGGGCCCTGGAGGACATCCGGGACGTGGTCCGGCAGGAGGCGTCCGACGCGCTCAGCGCCGTCATCGACATCAGCTGCCGCACCGGCCGCGAACACCACCAGGCCGTCGGCATCCTCAACTTCCGGGTGCCGCCCGGCGCCGACCTGGAACTGCTGCGCAAGCTGGCGCTCGACCAGGCCGGACCCGGGGTGGAGATCGAGGTGCTGCGCGCCACCCCCGGGCACGCGGGCGGCCGTACCGGCCCGCTCGCCAAGGTGTTCGCCCGTGCCTTCGCCCAGGCCGGGATCCGGCCGCGGCACGTGGTCAAGAAGGGCACCTCCGACATGAACACCCTGGCCACCACCTGGCAGGGCGTGCCGATGGTGGCGTACGGGCCGGGCGACTCCGCGCTCGACCACACCGACGCCGAGCGCATCGGCGCCGGCGACGTGCGCACCGCCCGGCGGGTGCTCGCCGACGCCGTGTCCCGCTGGTTCGCGCTGCCGGCACCCGAGCGGACCCGCCCGGAAGGAGCCACGCCATGACCGTCCCCCTGCGCGACGCGCCCGTGGAGATCACCGAGGAGCCGCACGGCGAGCGGATCGACGCGGTGCTGCGCGAACGGGCCACCGCCGCCCGCAGGCTCGTCGTCGACATGGCCGCGAGCCCGCGCGGCTGCCACCTCGGCGGCAGCCTGTCCGTGCTGGACATCCTGATCGCCGCCCTGCACCGCGCCGGGCGCGGCGACGGCACCGAGGTGGTGCTCAGCAAGGGCCACGCGGCGGCCGGCCTGTACGCCGCGCTGCACGTCAGCGGCGTCCTGCCGGAGAACCCCGCCCCGCACTACGGCATGGCGGGCCACCCCTACACCGGCCACCCCAGCGCCAAGGTGCCCGGGGTGCGCTTCCCCACCGGCAGCCTCGGCCACGGCGTGCCCTACGCGGCCGGCTGGGCGCTCGCCCGCAGGCTCGCCGGGCAGCGGGGGCTCGGCATCGCCGTCGCCGGCGACGGGGAGCTCCAGGAGGGCCTGGTCTGGGAGACCTGCCAGGTCGCCGCCGCGCAGCGGCTCGGCAACTTCGTCCTCGTCGTCGACCGCAACGGCGGCCAGAACGACGGCATGGTCGCCGACATCTCCCCGATGCCGCTGCTCGCCGAGCGGTTCGTCGGCTTCGGCTTCAACATCGCCACCGTCGACGGCCACAACCTGTCCGCGCTGCGCACGCTGCTCGACGAGGACCGCACCGGCGCGGACCGGCCGCTCGCCGTCATCGCCGACACCGTCAAGGGCAAGGGCCTGCCGCCCGTCGAGGGCAAGGCCGCCTCGCACTACGTGACCATCGACGCCGCGCGCGCCGCCAAGTGGAAACGGATGATCGGATGACCCTGTCGGGGCGCGACGCCTACCGCGCCGAACTCACCGCGCTCGCCGCCGAGGACGAGCGGATCGTGTGCCTGGAGGCCGACCTCGGCGGCAAGAACCACCCCTTCCAGCAGGCCCACCCGGACCGGTTCTTCAACCTGGGCATCGCCGAAGGGGCCATGCTCGACATGGCGGCCGGGATGGCGGCCGCCGGCTACCGGCCGTTCGTGTCCACCTTCGCGCCGTTCGCCGCGCTGCGCGCCGCCGAGAGCGTGAAGCTCACCCTCGGCTACCTGGCCGCGGGCGTCACCGTCGTCGCGCCGTACGCCGGGGTCGCCGGGGCCTGGTTCGGCACCACCCACCACTGCCTGGAGGACCTGGCGCTGCTGCGCAGCATCCCGGGCGTGACCGTGGCCGCCCCGTACGGGGAGCGGGACATGCGGGCCGTGGTGCGGGCCGCCGCCGCGTCCGGCCGGCCGCACTACATCCGCACCGGCCGCAACGCCGCCTACGAGAGCCTGCCCCGCGAGGACGCCGAGCTGCCGCTGGTCTCCTGGGCGCGGACCGCCGCCGCCGACGCGGTCTGCCTGGTGTCGGTGGGCGAGGAGGGCACCCGGCTCGCCCTGGAGGCCGCCGGTGAGCGGCCCGGGCTGGCCCACGCCCACCTCACCTACCTCGACCACCACCGGCTCCAGCTCGCGGCGATGGAACTCGCCGACCGGCACGGCAGCTTCGTCGTGGTCGAGGAGCACCGCGCCGAGGGCGGCGTCGCCGAGGCGCTGGCGCTGCTGCTGCCGCACTGCGAGGTCCGCGGCGTCAACGCGGGCCACCGCTGGCCCGCGGAGGGCGGCGACCACCACGAGGTGATGGCCCAGCTCGGCCTCGACCTGCCCGCCGTGCTCGGCGCGGCCGACCTCGCCACCCGGATGCGGCCCCGCCGCCCCCTGCCGGCCTGACGCCCGAACCGTCCCGTCCCGATCCCTCTCCGGAGCTCCCATGACCCCCCAGTTCGAGATCGACCACCAGGGCCTGACCCCGACGCCCGCCCCCGAGGTGCCGGGGGCGCGGCGCGGTGGCCGGGTCGTCCTGCTCGCCGACGCGCCGCCGGAGCACGTCGACCCCACGCAGATGTACATCGGCACCACCCTCGGGGTGGCCACCGGCCTGTTCCACCGCACCCTCACCGGCTACGTGGAGAGCTACGACGGCGGCCCGCGCCGCCTGGTCGGCGACCTCGCCACCGACACCGGGCGCTCCGGGGACGGCGGCCGCACCTGGACGTACACCCTGCGCGAGGGCCTCAGGTTCGCGGACGGCACGCCCATCACCTCGTACGACGTCGCGCACGCGATCGCCCGCTCGTTCGGCCCGAACGGCGTCTACGGGCCGCAGTTCATCCAGCAGGCCCTGGACCCGCAGCGCACCTACCGCGGGCCGGAGCAGGACGGCCCCACCGCGCCGGGCGTGGCCACGCCGGACGAGCGCACCCTGGTCTTCTCGCTGCCCGAGCCCACCCCGGGCTTCCCGTTCTTCGCGACGACCACGACCACCACCCCGGTCCCGGCGGACCGTGACACCGGCGCCGGCTACGAGACGTCCTGGCTGGCCACCGGGCCGTACCGGGTCCGGGAGTTCGTGCCCGGCAGCCACTGCCTGCTGGAGCGCAACCCGCACTGGGACCCGGCGACCGACCCGATCCGCCACCAGTACCCGGACGAGGTGCTGTGGGAGTTCGGCGTCCCGCGCGACGCGCAGACCGAGCGGCTGCTCGCCCCGGAAGGAGCGGACCGCGCCGCCGTCGCCACCTTCGACGTCGCCGAGCACCGGGTCGCCGAGGTGCTCGCCGACCCGGAGCTGAGCGCGCGGGTCGTCGCCGGGCCCTCCGCCTACCTCCAGTACGTGTACATCAACACCCGCCGGGTCACCGACGTCGACGTCCGCCGTGCCCTCAACCACGCCTTCGACAAGGGCACCTGCGTGCGGCTCGCGGGCGGCGCCGCCGGCGCCGAGCGGGCCGGGACGATCCTCGCCCCGATGGTCCCCGGCTACCGCGCCGACGACGTCTACCCCTCCGGCGAGCACGGCGACCCGCTCACGGCGAAGGAGCTGATCGCGGGCAAGGAACTGCGCCCGCTCGTCTTCGCCTACCCGGACACCGCGCCCAACGCGCCGGTGGCGCCCGCGGTCAAGGCGGCGCTGGAGGCGGCCGGCTTCGAGATCGAGCTGCGCCCCGTCGACAAGGCCGCCTTCTACAGCCTGATGGGCGACGCCGACAACGACTGCGACCTCATCTACGGCGTGTGGGGCCCCGACTTCCCGGACGCCTCGGGCGTCTTCGACGTGCTCTTCCGCGGCGACCGCCTCACCCGCGGCGGCAACATGAACCTGTCGTACTTCGACGACCCGGAGATCACCGCCGAGATCGCCGCGCTGGCCCAGGAGCCCGACCGCGCCGCCGTCGCCGGGCGCTACGCCGACCTGGACCGCCGCCTGATGGCCGAGCACGCCCCCGTGATCCCCGTCTACTACAAGCGGCAGTGCACCCTGTACGGCCCCGCGGTGGGCGGACTGTTCCTCAGCGCCCAGTACTTCGTGCCGAACCTCACGCGGATGCACGTCCTCGGCTGACGCCGCCCCGCCCGCATCCACCGCCCGTACGCACCGCCCGCCCAGACGACCCAGGGGAGAAGGTTTCGCGATGGTGAACCCCGTCACCGAGCTGTACAACAAGGAGAGCCTCGCCGAGGGCAGCCCGCTGCCCACCATCATGGGCGAGGTCGAGAAGGACCCCAAGCTGGCCGGCTGGACCGGCTCCTACCTGCCCAGGCCGCTGTTCGTCGAACGGCGTGAGATCGAGGCGTTCGCCGACGACGTCCTCGCCCTCTTCGACGTCGTCACCTCGCTGCCCGAGCGGCTCTTCGACGGCGACCTCGACGCCTACTGCGCGGCCCTCTCCATCGACGACGGCCGCAAGCAGCTGATCACCCGGCTCGGCGGAACCACCCCGCCCCGCTACGGCCGCGCCGACATGTACCACGACGGCACCTCCTTCAAGCTGCTGGAGATCGGCATCGCCAGCGAGGTCGGCGGCGCCGACCGGGCCGGGGAGATCCCGCGGGCCCTGCTGGAGGCCGCGCCGTTCGCCGAGTTCGCGCAAGCCAACGGCCTCGGCTTCACCCACACCGGGCAGTCCGTCGCCACCGCGCTCACCGAGGCCGGCGCCGCCGTCGCCGACGGCCGCGACCCGGTCGTCGCCCTGCTGGAGGGCCCCGGCGGGCTCGCCGACTACGCCAGCCACTGGAACACCTTCCGCGACGTGATGCGCGGCTTCGGCCTCGACTTCCACGTCGCGGAGATCGGCGACCTCACCTTCCCGGGCGGCAAGCCGCACCTGGGCGGGCGGCCCGTCGACGTGATCCTGCGCTGCTTCACCGTCGAGGAGATCATGGGCGACCCGCACGGCGCGGACCTCGTCGAACCGGTCTTCCGCGCCCACGAGGAGGGCAGCGTCGTGCTGTTCACCCCGATGGAGAGCAACCTCTTCGCCAACAAGGCCTGCCTGGCGCTGCTGTCCGACCCGCGCCACCACGACCGCTTCACCGGCGCGGAGCGGGAGCTGATCGACCGCGTCCTGCCCTGGACCCGCTCCCTCAAGGGCGAGGACTCCCTCGACGACGAGCTGATCGCGTACTGCCGCGCCCACCGCGAGGAACTGATCCTCAAGCCCAACGCCTTCTACGGCGGCGTCGGCGTCATCGCCGGCTGGACCACCCCCGAGGACGCGTGGCTGACCGCGCTGCGGGCCGGCGCCGCCGACGGCGCGATCGTGCAGCAGCGGGTCGTGCCCCGTTCCGAGCCCGTCGTCGACCCCGCCACCGGCCGGGTCGAGGACTGGCAGGCGGCCTGGGGCCTGTTCTACACGCCCGGCGGCTACGCCGGCGCCTACGCCCGAGCCGTCCCGGCCTTCGAGAGCCCGGTCATCGGCGTCACCGCCTACAAGAACACCCGCACCGCGGGCGTCCTGCACTTCTGAGGGAGGAAGCCATGTCCGATCCGGGCAAGCCGGGCGGGCCCGCGGCACGCGGCCCGCTGGCACGGCTGCTGGACAGCACGCTGGTGCCGCGCAGCGCCATCGGGCGCAAGCTCGCCCTCACCGCGCTCGTCAACGCCCTGGGCACCGGCATGTTCTACGCCGGATCCGCGCTGTACTTCACCCAGGTCGCCGGGCTCAGCAACGGCCAGGTGGGTCTCGGCCTGTCCCTCGCCGGGCTGGTCGGGTTCCTCGGCACCGTACCCGTCGGCATGCTCGCCGACCGGATCCGCGCGGGCCGCGTCTACATCGCCATCCAGGTGTGGCGCGGCCTCGGCAACGTCGCCTACTGCTTCGTCGGCGACTTCACCTCCTTCGCCGTC
Source organism: Streptomyces glaucescens (assembly GCF_000761215.1). Taxonomy (GTDB): domain Bacteria; phylum Actinomycetota; class Actinomycetes; order Streptomycetales; family Streptomycetaceae; genus Streptomyces; species Streptomyces glaucescens_B. Next base: position 3,947,253 of record NZ_CP009438.1, read on the forward strand.
GTCGCCTGCTGCATCGGCCTCGCCGACGCCGCCGTGCCGCCGGTCAGCCAGGCCGTCGTGGGCAGCGCCGTCGGCGACGAGGAACGCGGCGACACCCTCGCCAAGGTGCGGGCCGTGCGCAACGTCGGCTTCGGCCTGGGCGCGCTCGTCGCCACCGCCGCCATCCAGCAGGGCAGCGACAACGCGTTCCTGTTCCTGATCGCCGGGAACGCGGCGTTCTTCTTCGCCTCCGCCCTGATGCTCCAGCGCGCGGGCGTCACCCGGCTGGTCACCACGGCCGCCCCCGCCAAGGACCGCAGGCCCACCCTCGTCGCCGACCTGCGCTACCTGGCCACGGCCGCGCTCAACGGGCTGCTGTCCATGCACCTGACGCTGCTGCCGCTGGCCCTGCCGCTGTGGATCTCCCAGCACACCGACGTGCCGCTGTCGCTGTACGGGCCGCTGTACGTGCTCAACACGGTGATGGCGGTGCTCTTCCAGGCCCGGTTCGCCCGGCCCTCCGACACCCTGCGCGGCGCCGTCGCCTCCATGGCGTGGGCCGGGTTCTCGCTGGGCGGGTTCGCGCTGGCCTGCTGGGCGATGGGCGCGACCGGTGCGGTCTGGGCGGCCACGGCGTTCGCCGTGCTGGCGGTGGTGCTGCTGACCGCCGCCGAGCTGTGGCAGTCGGGCGGCGCCTGGGCCATCTCCTACGAACTGGCCCGTCCCGACCGGCTCACCCAGTACCTGTCCACGTTCCAGCTCGGCACCGCCCTGCAGGGCATCGTCGCGCCCTGGCTGATCACCGCCGTGATCCTCCCCCACGCGCTCGGCTGGCCGGTGTTCGCCGTGCTGTCCGCGCTGGCCGGCGCCGGCGTCGCGCTGACCGTGGGCCGCGCGGAGATCAGGGCGCGCGAGCAGGCCGCGGTGCCGGCGGTCACCGAGGCCGGTGCCGCCGCGGACACCGAACCCGAGACGGCCGGAAGGACGGCATGAGATGACCCATGTCCTCATCGTCAGCGGTGGCTCCCACCTGCACGACATGCTGCGCGACGCCGACCCGGACATCCGCACCTCGGTGATCTGCCGCGCCTCCGCGCTGCCGCTGGTCGGCGGGATCGGCGAGAACCGCGCGGTGATCGTCCTCGCCGACGACACCCCGCTCGCGGGCTGGCTGGCCGCCGCGCGCCGGCTGCACCAGGAGCATCCCGTGGACCGGGTCGCCGCGTTCTCCGAGATCGACCAGGAGCGCGCCGCCGCCGTCGCCGAGCGGCTGCGGGTGCCCTGCCACCGGCTGCGCACCGTCCGGCTCGCCCAGGACAAGGCCCGGATGCGGCGCCACCTGCGGGCCGCGGGCATCGAGGACGTCCCGCACCTGCAGAGCGCGGACCTCGCCGAACTGGCCGCGTTCCAGGAGGCGGTGGGCGGCGCGGTGGTCCTCAAGCCCACCTCCGGCCGGGCCAGTGTCGGGGTCGCCGTCGCGCGGACGCCCGCCGAGCTGCCCGGCGCGCTCGCCGCGACCGGGACGCGCGTCCCCCGCCTCGACCCGTCGCCGCCGCTCGCCGAGGCGTTCGTCCCCGGCCCGGAGTACAGCGTGGAGGCGGTCACCGCCGACGGGACGCACCACGTCCTCGCGGTGACGGAGAAGTTCAAGGACGAGGCGACGAAGGTGGAGACCGGGCACGTGATGCCCGCGCGGGTCTCCCCGGACACCGAGCGCCGGATCGTCGCCCACGTGCGCACCGTCCTGGACTCCCTCAGCGTCACCCTCGGCCCCACCCACACCGAGGTGATCGTCGGCCCCGACGGGCCCGTCACCGTCGAGACGCACCTGCGCATCGGCGGCGACGAGATCCTGCACCTGGTGCGGGACGTCGCGGGCGTCGACATCTACGAGCTGTGGGCCCGCCAGTTCGCCGGCCGGTCCGTCGCCGGCGACCCCGGCCTGGCGGCCCGCCGCGACTCCCCGGTCTACGACGGTGCCGCGGCCATCGCCTACCTCGCTCCCGACCTGCGGGGCCGCCTGGTGCGGATCGACGGCTGGGACGAGGTGCGCGCCCTGGACGGCGTGCGCGACGCCCGCCAGCTCCTGCCCGACGGCACCGAACTCACCGGCCTGCACAGCTCCTACGCCCGCCTCGCGCACGTCCGCGTCCACGCCGGGACCCCGGACGCGGCCGTGGCCCTCGCGCAGAAGGCGGTGTCGCTGCTCCGGCCGGTCACCGAACATCCCCGACGCCCCTGAGGAGCCCATCACCATGACCAGGATCACCATTGCCTACTTCTCGTCCACCGGGAACGTGCACCGGCTCGCCGAGGCCGCCGCGCAGGCGGCGCTGAAGGAGGGGGCCGAGGTGCGGCTGCGGCGGATCGCCGGGCTGGGCACCGACACCGTGGTGCCCGGCACCGAGGACGCCGTCACCGCGCAGACCGAGGCCGCCCGGGACGTCCCCGTGGCGACGCCCGAGGACCTGGTGTGGGCCGACGGCATCCTGCTGGGCACCCCGGTGCGGTTCGGGCTGCCCGCCCCGCCGGTGTCGGCCTTCGTCGACTCCACCGCGTCCGTGTCCATTCCCGGCCTGCTCGCCGACAAGGTGGTCTCCGCGTTCACCTCCGGCTCGGCCCCGCACGGCGGCCACGAGACGACCCTGCTCGCGCTGTACAACGCGGTCTGCCACTGGGGCTCGTTCGTCGTCGCGAACGGCTCCAGCGACCCGGTGCTGTTCCGCGAGGAGAACGGCAACCCGTACGGCAGCAGCAGCGTCACCCGCAACCGCCCCGGCAACGTCCACGAGGACAACATCGCCGCCGTCGAGTACCAGGCCCGCCGGGTCGTCCGGGCGGCCGGGATCGTCGCCCGCGGGCTGGCCGGCGCCTGACACCTGACACATTCCAGGCCATCTGACAGGCCACGGGACCGGCGATGGCACCGCCCGGACGCCGCGCGGAACGATGGGCCGCGCGGCAGGCAGCCCGTTTCTGGCGGATATCTCCCCGCTCCGTCCCGAGCCCGAGTCACCGAGGAACACGAGGGGCTTTCAGTGATCACCACCGGAACGCACCACGACGGACACCCCACGGCGTCCGTCGGCATCCTGGGCACGGGCTCCTGCCTGCCCTCCCAGGTCGTCACCAACGACGAGGCCGGCCTCCCGGCGGGTGTCGACGACGCCTGGATCCACAGCCGCACCGGCATCCGCACCCGCCGCTGGGCCAAGCCGGACGAGGCGACCTCGGACCTCGCCGTCGCGGCGGGCCGCGCCGCCCTGGAGAACGCCGGGATCCGGGCCGCCGAGCTGTCCCTGGTCATCGTCGCCACCTCCACGCCGGACGCCCCGCAGCCACCCACCGCGAGCGCGGTCGCCGACGGCCTGGGCGCCGGACCGGGCACGGCCGCCTTCGACGTCAACGCGGTGTGCAGCGGCTTCGTGTTCGCGCTCACCGCGGCCGAGCGGATGCTGCGCGGCACCGGCGGCTACGCGGTCGTCGTCGGCGCGGACATCTACTCGCGCATCCTCGACCGGGCCGACCGGCGCACCGCGATCCTGTTCGGCGACGGCGCGGGCGCGGTCGTCCTCGGACCGGCCGCCGGGGGGCGCGCCGGGATCACCGCCCGGCTCGCCGGGTTCGGCGCCGAGCGGGACCTGATCCAGGTGCCCGCGGGCGGCAGCCGGCTGCCCGCCTCCGCGGACACCCTCCGCGAGGGGCTGCACTACTTCAAGATGAACGGCCGCGCGGTCCGCGAGTTCGTCGCGGACCAGGTGGCCCCGGCGATCACCCGGTTCCTCGCCGACCAGGGCGTGGACCCGCGCGACATCGACCACTTCGTCCCGCACCAGGCCAACGGCCGGATGCTCCAGGACCTTGCCGAGCGGGTCGGCATCCCGGCCGGCCGCATGCGCACCACGGTCGAGAGCTACGGCAACACGGGCTCCGCCTCCATCCCGGTCACCCTCGACGACGCCGCCCGCCGGGGCGGTATCCGGCCCGGGGACCGGGTGCTGCTCGCCGGGTTCGGCGGCGGCATGGCGATGGGGCTGGCGCTGCTCACCCGCTGAGACACCGGGCGCTGCCCGCCCGCTGACAAGGAGACAGACGTGACAGACGTGACCGACGCGACGCAGCCGCGGACCCTGGACGAGGCCCGCGTGGACGCCTACCTGGCCCGCATCGGCGCCGGGCGCCCGGAGAAGCCGGACCTGGACGCCCTGCGGCTGCTGCAGGAGCGGCACTGCCTGACGGTGCCGTTCGAGAACCTCGACTACCACCTCGACACCGACATCCACATGGACGAGCGGGCCGTCGAGAAGGTCGTCGACCGGCGCCGCGGCGGCGGCTGCTACGAGGTCAACCCGGCCTTCGCCCTGCTGCTGCGCTCCCTCGGCTACGCCGTGGAGATCCTGCCGGGCCAGGTCTACCGCCCCGAGGGCCCCGGCCCGTTCCTCGGCCACCTGGCGCTCAGGGTGCGGGTGGACGAGGTGGACTGGCTGGTCGACGTCGGCTTCGGCCGCAACAGCCGCCGCCCGCTGCGCTTCGACGTCACCGGCCCGCAGGAGGACCCGCACGGCACCTACGAGGTGCGCCCGAACGAGGAGTTCGGCGGACACGAGGTGCACCTGAACGGCAAGCCGCTGTACCGGGTCGGGGAGCGCCCGGTGCGGGTGGCCGACTTCGCGCCGACCCTGTGGTGGTGGCGCACCGCCCCCGAGTCGCCGTTCCTCCAGGACCTGTTCTGCTCGCTGCCGACCGAGGACGGCGGCCGGATCACCCTCAAGGGCGACCGGCTCACCGTCGTCACCCCCGAGGGCCGCGGCACCGAGGAACTGCCGGACGAGGAGTCCGTCCTGGCCGCCTACCGCGAGCACTTCGGCATCGTGCTCGGCCGGCTGCCGAAGGACCCGAGCGGCTCCGCCCGCATCCAGCTGAGCTGACCGGCCCGCGCTCCCGCCGCCCGGGCGCCCACCGCCCACCGCCTTCCCGCCGTAGTTGTTGGAGGACCACCCCATGTCCGCTGCCGCCGACCCCGTACTGGACCTGCCGTTCGACGTCCGGCCCGACCCGGAGGAGTTCCTGCGCGCCGCGCTGCGCTGGCACTTCTCGCCCGAGACCGGCACCCCGTTCTGGCTGGAGCGGGCCGGCTCGCTCGGTTTCGACCCGCTCACCGACATCCGCACCTTCGACGACCTGACCCGCTTCCCGAACTTCGCGAGCGAGCTGCGCGACGCCCGCGCCGAGGACCTGATCCCGCGCGGCTACGGGCCCCGCCCCGACGTCGTCGGCGTCTACGAGAGCGGCGGCACCACCGGCGCCCCGAAGCGGATCGTGCTGATGCGGGACTGGCTGACGAAGCTGCTGGACTGGAGCAGCGCCCAGCTCGACGCGCACGGCGTGCCCGGGGACGTCAACTGGCTGATCGTCGCCCCGACCGGGCCGCACATGGTGGGCGACGTCATCAAGCACCAGACGGCGCTGCGCGGCGGCCTGTCCTTCATGGTCGACCTGGACCCGCGCTGGGTGAAGAAGCTGATCGCGGGCGGTGACGGGGCCGCGGCGGGCGCCTACGCCGAGCACATCGTCGACCAGGTGGCGTACGTGCTGCGCACCCAGGACATCGGGGTGCTGATGTGCACCCCGCCGGTGCTGGAGCGGCTGGCGCAGCGCGAGGACCTGGCCAAGCTGATCGAGGACAAGGTCCGCGCGATCAACTGGGTCGGCACCCAGATGGACGCCGACACCCGCCACCTGTACCGCACCGAGGTGTTCCCGGACGCCCTGCTCTACAGCGGCTACGGCAGCACGATGATCCTCGGCAACGCCAGCGAGCGGCCCGGCCTCACCGACGACGAGCCGTGCGTGTACGACCCGTTCTCGCCGTACATGACGTTCTCCGTGATCGACCCGGAGACCGCCCGGCCGGTGCCGTACGGCGAACGCGGCCAGGTGCTCATGCACCACGTCAGCAAGAGCCTGTTCCTGCCCAACAACCTCGAACGGGACACCGCGCTGCGGGTCCGCGCCGCCGACGCCGGGCAGACCGGCGACTCGGTCGCCGACATCGCGCCGGTGCAGGAGTTCGACAACGAGACCGTGATCGAAGGGGTCTACTGATGGCCGAGCCGGAGCAGACCGAGGGCACCCTCATCGAGCTGGACGCGCTCGGCCCGAACGGCCCGTTCGCCGCCCGCAACCGGGTCACCCTGCACGACGTGGCCGGCCGCCCGGTGGCCCGACTCGGCCTGGTGCCCAAGCTGTTCGTGTCCCGCACCATGGCCGCCCTGCACCGCGCCGAACCGCTGCCGTTCGCCGAGCGGATCGCGGCCCTCGCCCGGGCGGCGCGGATCTTCCAGGACGAGACGGTCGCCGGACTGGACTACACCGCCTACCGGCAGCTCGTCGCCCGTGTGTCCGGGGTGCCGCTCAGCGTGGTGCACGCCGCGACCGACGCCATCGTGGAGGCCGCCGAGCAGGCGGAGCACCTGGCCGCCCAGCCGCGTCCCGCGGGCGCCGTCGCCGACTGGCGCGACCCGGCCACCCGCGCGGGCAGCGCCGTGTGGACCCGGCGCGGCGACGTGTTCGCCGTGCACGCCGCCGGCAACCACCCCGGCCCGCACTCGCTGTGGCTGGAGGCCCTGGCACTGGGCTACCGCATCGCCGTACGGCCCTCCCGGCGCGAGCCGTTCACCCCGCACCGGCTGGTCACCGCGCTGCGCGCGGCCGGGTTCGGCGCCGACCAGGTCGTGCTGCTGCCCACCGACCACGACGCCGCCGACGAGATCCTGCGCGGCGCCGACTACGGACTCGTGTACGGCGGCGACGAGGTGGTGCGCAAGTACGCGGGCAGCACCGTGCTCCCGCAGGGCCCCGGCCGGTCGAAGATCCTCGTCACCGCCGACGCCGACTGGCGCGACCACCTCGACACCATCGTCGACTCGATCAGCCACCAGGGCGGCGTCGCCTGCATCAACGCCACCACCGTGCTGGTCGAGGGCGACCCGGCGCCGCTCGCCGACGCCCTCGCCGAGCGGCTCGCCGCGCTGCCCGCGCTGCCGCCCGAGGACCCCAAGGCGGTGCTGCCCGCACAGCCCCTCGACGGGGCCCGCGCCATCGAGGCGTACCTGCTGAACCAGGCCCGCGGCACCGTCGCCCACCTCGGCGGGGACGGCGTCGTCGAGGAACTCCCCGGCGGCGGGGCCGTCCTGCGCCCGGCGGTGCACCGGCTGCCGCGGCCCGACGCCCCGCAGGCGGGCGTCGAACTTCCCTTCCCCTGCGTCTGGGTGGGCCCCTGGACGCGCGAGGCGGGCGTCGCCCCACTGCGCCACAGCCTCGTCCTCACGGCCTTCACCGGCGACGACGACCTCGTCGACCGGCTGCTCCGGGAGCCGACGATCAGCAACGTCTATCTCGGCGACCACCCCACGTACTGGATCCGGCCCGGCGTGCCGCACGACGGCTGGCTCGGCGAGTTCCTGATGCGTACCAAGACCGTGATCCGCGACCGTGACCCGTCCCCGGACGGCGCGACACGCGGATCGGCAAGCTGAGAGATGAGAGAACCGTGTCACCAGACCCGATAGCCCTGGCCGATCCGCCGGGCGCCCCGGCGAGATCCGGCACCGGATCCGCCGGCGGCCGCACCCGCCTCGCCCGCCTCGACTCGCTGACCGGGCTGCGCTTCCCGGCCGCCCTGCTCGTCTTCGCGTACCACGCCTCCTTCATGGGGCTGTTCGCGGACGCCGGGCTGAACGGCGACTTCTACCAGGCCGTCGCCCAGGCCGGCGGGCTCGGCGTCAGCTTCTTCTTCGTGCTCAGCGGATTCGTGCTGACCTGGTCGGCGCGCCCCGGTGACACGGCGCGGGCCTTCTGGCGCCGCCGTTTCGTGAAGATCTACCCGAACTACGCGATCGCCTGGGCGCTGGCCCTGATCGTGTTCGCCTCGGCCACCACCACGGCGCCGCAGGCCGTCGCCAACCTGTTCATGCTCCAGGTGTGGGTGCCGGACTTCTGGATCAACTTCGGCGTCAACCCGCCGAGCTGGTCGCTGGCCGCCGAGGCGGTGTTCTACCTGTCCTTCCCGCTGCTGTACGCCGGGGTCCGCAAGATCCCCGCCGACCGGCTGAAGTACTGGACCACCGCCGTCCTCATCGCGGTCATCGCCACTCCGGTGCTGGCCGACCGGCTCCTCGCCGAGACGCCGCTCATCCCCGGCGAGGACACCTCCGAGCTGCAGTACTGGGCGGGCTACATCCTGCCGCCGGTGCGGCTGCTCGACTTCGCGCTCGGCATCCTCGTCGCCCGCCTGGTGCTGGCCGGCCGCTGGCGAGGCCCCGGCATGACCGTCTCCGCGGTGCTGCTCGCGGGCGGCTACGCGCTCAGCTTCTGGCTGCCGTACCTGTACGGGCAGCGCGCGACCTGCGTCATCCCGGTGATCCTGCTGATCGCGGCGACCGCCGGACGGGACGTCGAGGGCTCCTTCAGCCCGTTCCGCAACCGGGCGATGACCTGGCTCGGCGAGATCTCATTCGCCTTCTACCTGCTGCACTTCATCGTCCTGAAGCAGGGCCGTGAATGGCTCGGCGACCGCACCTACTCCGTCCCGGCGGGCATCGGGCTGATCCTCGCCGGGGCCGCCGTCACCGTGCTGCTGTCCTGGGCGCTGTACGCCCTGGTCGAGCGGCCCGTCACCCGCCGCTTCTCCCGCCCGCGGGGGGCGCGGAGCACGGCGGACACCGCCCGGAGGCCGTCATGAGCACACCCGGAACCGTCCTCGTCACCGGCGCCGGCGGGCACGTCGGACGCCATGTCGTCACCGGCCTGGCCGAGCGGGGGGTGCCCGTGCGGGCCGCCGCCCGCGACCCGCGCCGCCTGACCGTGCCGGCCGGCGTGGAGACCGCCGCGCTGGACCTGACCCGCCCGCAGACGCTGCGGCCCGCGCTGCGGGGGGTCCGCAAGGTCTTCCTGTACGCCGTCCCGCAGGGCGTGGAGGAGTTCGTCGCGGCGGCCCGCGAGGCCGGCGTGGAGCAGGTCGTGCTGCTGTCCTCCAACACGGTGATCGAGTGGATCGGCCTGCCGGTGCGCAAGCCCATCGCCGACATGCACCTGGCCGTGGAGGAGCCGCTGGCCGCCTCCGGGATCCCCTGGACCTTCCTGCGCCCGGCGCACTTCGCCACCAACGTCCTGATGTGGCAGTGGGACCGGATGATCCGCGAGGACGGCGTGGTCCGCTTCCCGGTGCCCGAGTCGTACTGCGACGCCATCCACGAGAAGGACATCGCCGCGGCCGGCGTGGCCGCCCTCACCGAGCCCGGCCACGAGGGCAAGGCCTACTTCCTCACCGGTCCCGAGCAGATCACCCAGCGCCGCCAGGCCGAACTCATCGGCGAGGCGATCGGCCGCCCGGTCCGCTTCGAGGAGATCGGCCTCGAGGAGGCGCGGATCCAGCTGAAGGAGGTCACCGTCGACTGGGCCATGGACGCCGTCCTCGGCTACTGGGCCGCCTCCGACGGCGTGCCCGGCCCGCTGACCGGCACCGTCGAGGAGATCACCGGCCGCCGCCCGCTGGACTTCGCCCAGTGGGCCGCCGACCACGTGGCCGACTTCCGCTGACCCGCGGGCCGGCACCCGTACCACCCACCCCCACACACCCAAGGAGAATGCAATGGCCGAGGTAACCACGGGCACCCTGACCGTGGGCGACGCGAAGATCCCCTACCGGGTCGCCGGCACCGGGCCCGGCCTGGCGCTGGTGCACGGCACCGGCCCCGGATCGCTGATCTTCGACCACCTCGTCGACGAGTTCGCCGACCGCAGCACGGTGATCCTGCCCGAGTACTCGGGCAGCGCCGCCGCCGAGGACGACGGCGCCCCGCTCACCCTGGAGGTCCTCGCCGGGCAGGTCGCCGCCGTCCTGGAGGAGACCGCCGACGGCCCCGTGGATCTGCTCGGCTTCTCGCTCGGCTCGCTCGTCGCGGCCACCGTCGCGGCGACCCGCCCCGAGCTGGTGCGCCGGCTGATCCTCGTCAACGGCTGGAGCGGCCCCGACGACGTCTACATCCACAACATGATGACGACCTGGCGCGACATCGCGGACAACACGCCGGCGTTCACCCGCTACGCCACCTTCACCGCGTTCAGCCCGGGCTTCCTCAACTCGCTGGGCCGCGACACCGTCGAGGGCATGATCGGCCTGATGCAGCCGACGCCCGGCACCCTGCGCCACATCGACCTCAACCTGCGCGCCGACATCCGCGGGCTGCTGCCGAGGATCGAGGCGCCGACGCTGGTCATCGGCTCCACGCAGGACGGCACGATCCCGGTGCAGAACGCCCGCGACCTCCACGCCGCGCTGCCCGGCAGCTCGTACGTGGAGATCGACGCCGGTCACGCGGTGATCGCCGAGCGGGCCGAGGAGTTCGTCGGGCACGTGCGGGACTTCGTCCACGCCGGCTGACGCCGCCCACCGGCTGACGCCACCCCCGACGAGGACGGGCCCGCGCCGGGCCCGTCCTCGTCATGTCCGCCCCTCCCCGCCCCTCCTCCCGCTCCCTCGCACGGAAGGCATCCCATGGCCACCACGGTCCCCGTAGACCAGACACCGGCGCCCCCCGCCACCGGGGGAACGCTCAGCACCCGTCCCGTCCACGCCCTGTGGCTCGTCCTGCTCGGCACCCCCATCGCCTACGGCATGACCGCGCCCACCCTGATCCTCCCCGAGATCGCCGGCGACGCCGGGACCTCGGTACGGTCCGCGGCCTGGCTGGTCACCGCCTTCGGCTGGGGCATCGCGGCGGGCACCCCGCTGATCGCCGGACTGATCAGCCGCCGCGGGGTGCGCACCGCCCTGCTCGCCGGCGCGGGCACGCTGCTCGCCGGGACGCTGCTGCTGTGCCTCGTGCCGGTGCTGCCCGCCCTGGTCGTGGCGCGCGCGGCGCAGGGCGTCGGCGCGGCCGGCCTCACCGCGGTCGCCATGAGCCTGGCCGGATCGCCGCGCCGGATGGGCATGGTCACCGCGGGCATCGCCGGGCTCGGCGCGGTCGGCCCGCTCGCCGGATCCGAACTGGCCGCCCGCTGGCCGTGGCAGGCGGCGCTCGCGCTGCTCGCGGTGAGTGTCGCGGCCGTACCCGCGGTGGCGCGCGGCGCGCGGGACGTCCCCGCCGAGGACAGCCCGTTCGACTTCCTCGGCGCCGCGCTGCTGACCGGATTCGTCACCGCCTCGGTGTTCGTCATCTCCGCGCCGCTGCCCGCCGGGGCCTGCCTGGTGCTGGTGGCGGTGCTCCTCGCGCTGCGGATCCGCCGCCGCCCCGACGGCTTCGTCCCGGCGGCCCTGCTGCGCAGCGGCACCTTCACCGTGCTCAGCGGCCTCGGCTTCCTCCTCGCCACCGGCCACTTCACCCTCTTCTACCTGATGCCGGGGCTGCTGTCCGACGCCGCCGGCTGGGGCGACGGCCGGGTCGGCACGGGCATCCTGATCGCCCAGCTCGCCGGTTCCGCCGGATCGCTGGCGCTGGCGTCCGCGGCCGGCCGGCTGGCCCGCCGCACGGTGCTGGGCGCGCTGGTGGCGCTGGGCCTGGCCGCGCCCGCGCTGGCGCTGCTGGGGGCGGGGCCGGTGGTGCTGCTCGCCGCGAGCGGCGTCGCCGTCCTCGCCGCGTCCGCGGCCCAGGCGACACTGTCCATCCTGTCCACCGAGGCGCTGCCGGAGCGCCGCCGCCCGGCGGGCATCGGCCTGTTCAACGTCTGCTACCAGCTCGGCGGGGCACTCGGCCCGGCGCTGGCGGCGCAGTTCATGTAGCGCGCGGCGGGCGACGGCGAGGAGGGGCGGTGCGCGTCACGCGCACCGCCCCTCCGCTGTGCCCCTTCACCGGGCCGGCCCCGCCAGGGCCCGGTCCACCAGCGGCCCCGCCGCGCCCGTGTAGGCCTCCGGGTCGCACAGCGGCGCCAGGCCGGCGGCGTCCATCCGGCCGCGCAGTTCGGGCTGGCCGGCCAGTACCTCGGGCAGTGGCCGGCCGGTCCGTTCGGCCAGGGCGGTGGCGCGGGCCAGCAGCTCCTTGGCGGGCGCCTTGCCGAGCAGCGGGGCGAGGACCGCCGCGACCCGCTCCGACGCCATCGGGCCGCCGGCCAGGGCGAGGTTCGCCCGCATCCGCTCCGGCCGCGCCCGCAGCCCCTCGGCGAGTTCCGCCGCGGTGTGCGCGGCCCCGCCGGCCAGCCGCAGGCACTCCCGCAGCAGCAGCCACTCCGCGTGCCAGGCGCCCGCCGACCGCTCGTCCTCGGCGAGCATGCACTGGGTCAGTGCCGCGGCGAGCGCCGGGACCTGGAGCGCGGCACTGCGCACCAGGGTGCTCAGCACCGGGTTCCGCTTGTGCGGCATCGCGGAGGAGCCGCCCCGTCCGGGCGCCTGCGGCTCGGTCACCTCCGCCACCTCGGTGCGGGCCAGCGACTGCACGTCCACGGCGATCTTCCCGAGGGCGCCGGCGGTGAAGGCCAGCGCGGCGGCGAGGTCGGCGACCGGGGTGCGCAGCGTGTGCCAGGGCAGTACGGGCCGGGCGAGCCCGGTGCGGGCCGCGAACTCGGTGACCAGCCGGTCCAGGTACTCCCCGGCGTCCGGGCCGTGCACCCCGCCGTCGATGCGGGCGTACTCCAGGTACCCGGCCAGCGTTCCGGCGGCCCCGCCGAGGGAGACCGGCAGCCCGCCGTCGAGGACCCGGGCCAGCCGCCGGTCGGCGTCCAGCACGAGCTGCCGCCAGCCCGCCGCCTTCAGCCCGAAGGTGACCGGCACGGCCTGGAGCGCGAGGGTGCGCCCGGGCATCACGCTGTCCCGGTGTTCCGCGGCGAGCCGGGCCAGGGCGCGGGCGGTGCGGGCGAGGTCGGCGCGGACCAGCGGCAGCGCCCGCCGGGCGACGAGCATCGCGCCCGTGTCGAGGATGTCCTGGCTGGTGGAGCCGCGGTGCACGAACTCGGCGGCGGCCGGGTCCTCGGCGGCGACCACCCGGGTCAGCGCCTGCACCAGGCCGACCACCGGGTTGGCGGTCTCCCGGGCGGCCAGGGCGAGTGCGCGCGGGTCGAGGCGTTCGGCGCGGGCGAGCCGGGCGACGGTCTCGGCGGCGGACCGCGGCACGGTGCCCAGTGCCGCCTGCGCCCGCACCAGCGCCGCCTCCGCGTCCAGCATGGCCTGGAGCCAGGCCCGGTCGGACGTGGCGGCCTCGACGGGGGTGCCGGCCCGCACCGGGGACAGCAGCCCGCTGTCGAGCAGGTCGGGGGCGGGGCCGGCCTGCCGGTCGCCGTCGGGCGGGGCGGGCGCGGTCACACCAGCACTCCCGTCAGGTCGGTCTCGGCCGGTGCCGGGCGCACCCCGGTGGGCACGAGGGTGGCGGACGGCAGGGCGAGGACGGCGCGGGCGATGGCGTCGGAGTCGCCGAGGGTGACGGAGTCCACGCCCGGCCGGATCCCGGCGGCGGTCACCCAGTGCACGGACTCGGTGGGCACACCGTAGGCGTAGCGGCGGGGGTGGGCCCGGCCGCGGGCGTCGAGCAGCCGGTAGGGGCGCTCGGTGACGGCGAGGCCGCCGGACTCGTAGCCGCCGCCGTCGGCGGAGCGGATGCGGTAGGTGGTGCACTGCTCGGTGTCGAGGAGGTGGCGCAGCAGCGGGTCGTCGGTGCGGCGCAGGTCGGGTTCGGGCAGCCGCGCCTCGATCAGCACGTAGGAGCGGACCGGGGGGCCGGGCACGTCGCGGGACTGGGCGACGAAGGTCGCCCGGTCGCCGGAGACCGTGTCGATGCGGATCTCGGTGCCGGGCCCGGTCAGCTCCAGCACCCCGGCCTCGACGAGCGCGATCATCTCCTCGATGCGGGAGGCGGGCGGCCCGATGGACAGGAACGCGTTGAGCGGGGTGTACCAGCCCTCCAGGTCGTCGCGGTGCGAGGCGCCGTCGAGTCCGCCGTGGTCGACCACGAGCCGGATCTCGTTGCGCAGGTCGCGCAGCACGTCCAGGGCGGCCTTCAGCGGGCCGTTGACGTTGCCGGCGCGGGCCTGGGCGACGTCCCGTTCCAGGTAGCCGAGCAGCCAGTCACGGAAGTCGTCGCGGCCGGTGAAGACCCGGTCGCCGTACGGCCGGGACAGCCGCTCCCAGTCCCAGCGCTCGTCCGGGCGCACCCCGTACGCGTCGAGCAGCGCGGCCCGGTCGGCCTCCCCGGCCAGGGCGAGGAACCGCTCGGTGAACTCCTCGCGTTCGGCGCCGCGGCCGGCGGCGGTGAGCAGGGTGCCGTAGTAGACGCTCTCCACCTCGCGGGAGATCAGCGGCCACAGGTCGGTGGTGAAGCCGATGCCCTCGCCGCGGGCCGAGCGGGCGCGCAGGCCCTCGATCACCTCGGGGGTGAGCAGCCGGGGCAGATGGCGGCCGTAGGCGCCCTTCTCGTTCTCGCCGCGCGCGTGGTACGGGATGCCCCGCCGGGAGCTGGCGTACAGGCGCGGCTCCTCGCCGGAGCGGACGTAGTGCAGCTTGCCGCTCTCGTCGCGGACGAAGGCGCCGCCGCGGCCGACGGTGAACAGCGCCATGTGGTCGAAGAAGTTCAGCCCGAGGCCGCGCAGCAGGACCGTCTGGCCGGGTTCGACGGTGCTCAGGTCGAGGTCGGCGGGGTTGGCGGGGGTGAGGTAGGTGAGGTGGTGGATGCGGGCCAGGCTCGCGGTCTTCGCCTCCCGGGGGGTGAGCCGGGCCGGGACGTGGCCCTGGGCCATGACGATGGCGTCCAGGTCGTTCAGCCGGGTGCCGTTCTCCAGCCGCACGCCCTGCGGGCCGCCGGGGACGCCGTGGGTGTCGGCCATCGCGACGGCGCGGGAGCGGTGCGTCCGGATCGTCATGTGGGCGGGCGCCCGGCCCACCACCCGCTGGAACTGGGCGTGCAGGTAGCTGCCGTAGAACGCCCGGGTGGGGTAGGTGTCCGGGCCGAGCCGGCGGGCCTCGGCGAGGGTGCCGGCGTCGTCCTCGGCGAACTCGCCGTCGGCGAGCGAGCGCGCCCACTCGTAGAGGCTGGGGCCCGGCTCCACCGGGCCCTCGGTGCGCACGCTGTCGTCGGTGTACACGGTGATCTGCGACGCCACCGTGTTCATCAGCAGGTGCCGGGACTGGTCCGGCCGCCACACCCGCCCGGCGCCGGGCGCGGACGGGTCGACCACGTGCACGGTGACGGCCCGGTGCGCGGCGCGGGCGCGCTCGTTGGCGCACAGCCGTTCCAGCACGGACAGTCCGCGCGGTCCGGCGCCGATGATGCAGATCTCGATCCCACCCGGCTCCGTTCCCCCGGGGCGGCCGGTACGGTCGGTGCGGTCCATCAGTGCTCTCCGTTCGGGTCGCCGACGCGCTCGCCGTGCATCCAGGCGACGTGGTCGTGCAGCTGCTCGGGGGACATGGCCCTCAGGGCGGCGTTGCGGGCGGTGGCCGCGGGTCCCGCGGCGTGCCACAGGCGGATGCTGTCGCGGGCCAGCAGCTGGATGCGCGCGGTGCGCTCCTGCCGCTGCGCCGTGTACTTCTCGAACCGCTGGGGCAGCTCCTCCGCCCCGCAGTCCAGCAGGTCGCCGAGGACGACGGCGTCCTCCAGGCCCTGGCAGGCGCCCTGCGCGACGTAGTGCAGCATCGGGTGGGCGGCGTCGCCGAGCAGCACCACCCGCCCGTCGGACCAGGTCGTCACCGGGTCGCGGTCGACCAGCACCCAGGACTTCCACTGCTCGCCCAGGTCGAGCAGCCGGTGGGCGTCGGCGCCCAGCGCGGCCAGCTCGTCGTGCACCGTGCCGTTCGGGACGGGCACCGAGGCCAGCGCCTCCGTGGCGCCGTTGTCGCTGCTGGCCGCCAGGTTGAGGTAGCGGCCGCCGGCGATCGGGTAGTGCACGAAGTGGCAGCCGGGGCCGGTCCACCACGTCACCGCGGTCTCGTTGCGCAGCCGGGCCGGGACCCGCTCCATGGGGATGACCGCCCGGTAGACGGTGATCCCGGAGATCCGGGGCGCGCCGTCCCCGACGAGCCGGCCGCGGATCGCCGAGTGGATCCCGTCGGCGCCGATCAGCGCGTCCCCGGTGACGCGTTCCCCGCCGGCCAGGACGGCCGTCGCGCCGCCCGCGTCCTGCTCGTAGCCGACCGCCGCGCAGCCGCTGCGCAGCTCGACCAGGTCCAGGGCGCGGCAGGCGTCCAGCAGGGCGCTGTGCAGCTCCGCCCGGTGGACCACGACGTACGGGTTGCCGAAGCGCTCCCGGTAGGCGTCGGTGAGCGGCATGCTCGTCACGTGCTCGCCGGTGACCCCGTCCATGAACCGCAGTTCCGCCATGCGGACCGCGGTGTCGCGCACCACGTCCCCGAGGCCCAGCCGGTCCAGCGCGTGCAGGCCGTTGGGGGCGAGCTGGATGCCCGCGCCGATCTCCGCGAACCGGTCGGCGCGCTCCAGGACCGTCACGCGGTGGCCGCGCCGGGCGGCGGCGAGGGCGACGGCGAGTCCGCCGATACCGCCGCCGGTCACGATGAGCCGGGCCATCACACGACCTCCTCGACCGCGACGGGACCCTGGGCGCCGGGGGCGTCGGCGAGCCGCCGGGCCAGCTCCAGCCGCTTGATCTTCGTGGTGGCGGTCTGCGGCAGCTCCTCCTTGCGCCACTGCACGGGCTCCGCCATCGCCGGCAGCCCCGCGACCGCCCGCCGCCAGGTGTCCGGGTCCAGCGGTATGTCGTCCTTGGTGGACACCACCGGTACGGCCCGTCCGTCCGGGCCGGGGATGATGACGACCTCGGCGAGCTGCGGCAGCCGGGTGAACAGCGCGTCCTCGACGGCCAGTGTGCTGCCGAAGCCGTCGATCAGGTCGACCTCGCGGTCCAGCAGGTGCACGCAGCCGAGCCTGGTGCGGAAGCCGACGTCGCCCATCCGCCACCAGCCGTCGTTGACCTGCTCGTCGTAGCGCTGCTGCTCGCCGAGGTAGGTGACGATCCGGCCGTCGCTGCGGACCTCGATGTAGCCGGGGTTGTCGGGGGAGGGCGGGTTGCCGTTCCGGCTGACCACCCGGATGTCGGTCATGCCGGGGAAGGGCCGGCCCACGCAGCGGCCGTCGGTGCACAGCCCGCGCCCGCTGCGCGAGAAGGACCGCACGACCGCGGGGCCGATCTCGCTCTGCCCGTAGAGCTGCCCGAACAGTGCGCCCTTGCGGCGGCTCGCGCCCAGCAGCCGGCGCACGGTGCGCGGGTGGATGGCGTCGAAGGTGCTGCTGAACAGCTTGACGTTGGCGAGCGGCGCGCGCGGGTCGTCGGCCAGTTCCTCCCACTCCATGAACGAGTTGGGGTGCGCCTCCAGGATGCCGGGGCGCAGCCGGGCGAACAGGTCGGCGGCGTGCTTCGGGTCGGAGTCGGCGAGGACGACGATCGGGTAGCCGCGGAAGAGGGAGATGGCGAGCGCGGTGATCAGCCGGGAGTGCACGAACGACACGTGCATGGCGATGGTCTCCCGGCCGCGCAGCAGCGGCGCGGTGACGGCCGCCTGCGGCCGGTAGCGGGCCTGGAGGGTGTGCCCGGTGTGCACGGCCAGCTTCGGGATGCCGGTGGTGCCGGAGGTGTGGGTGACCAGGGTCGGCTGCTCGGGCGGCATGGTGACGGCGGGCACCCGCGGCGAGCCGGCCAGGTCGGCCAGCGCGGTCGCCTCCGGGTGGCCGCCCGCGGCGAGCAGCACCCGTTCGGCCAGCGTGAACACCTCCGCCGGGAGCTCGGTGTCGAGCTTGTCGCGGTCGGTGAGCAGGAACGGCCGGTCGGTGCGGCGCACCAGCTCCGCGACGGTCGCGCCGTCCAGCTTCGGCGACAGCAGCACCGGTACGGCGCCGACGCGGACGATCGCGCAGGCCAGGAGGGTGATGTCGAAGCCGTCGGACTTGTGCACGACGACGCGCTGGGCGGGGCGGACACCCGCCGCCCACAGCCGGGCGGCGAAGTCGTCGATCAGGTCGGCGATCTCCGCGACGGTCGCCCGGCGGCCGAGTCCGGGGGCGATGTCCAGGTCGTGGTCGAGGACGACGATGTTCGCCGGGTGCCGGGCGGCGGCCCGCTCGAAGAGCGTGCCGAGCCGGATGCCTTGGTTGCCGATGCGCTGGAGGAACATGGGCCGCCTTTCGGGGAGTCCCCTGCGGGGAGTGGAGGAGGTGACGTACCGGCGCGTGCGGGTGGGGCTGCGGGCGGGTGCGGGTGCGGGTGCGGGTGCGGTTCGTGCGGGTGTACGTGGGGGTGCGGGCGTGGGGTCGGCCGTGGGCCGTGGGCCGTGGGCCGCGCGTGGTGTGGGCCGCGGGTGAGGGCTGGCGGTGGTGGGGGCCGCGGGGTGGTGTGGGCTGGTGGAAGGGCCCGGGCCGCGGGGTGGCGGCGGGCCGCGGGGTGGCGGCGGGCCGTGGGTGGTGCCGGCCGGCGCCGGGTCAGGCGGTCTTCTCGATGACCGTCTTGATGCGCCGCAGCGTCTCCGCGAGGTCGCCGGCGACCTTCTCGCCCCACTCCTCGAAGAACCGGCGCTTCGCGTCCGCGTCCATCTCCGCGGTGATGCCGCGGATTCCCTCGGTGGGGGCGTCCATCCGGAAGTGGTGCACGAGCAGGGTGTCCTCGCCGTCCGGCTGCACGTCGAAGCCCCAGACGCTTCGCTGCTTCTCGCCCTTGCTGTCGTGCATGGCCCAGCGGAAGGTGCGGCCCGCTTCGGCGGCGACGACCTCCGCGTGGGTGGTCCACCGGCCGCGCACCACGGGTGCCCAGGCGACGACTTCCTCACTGCGCAGGTTCTCGCCGCGGAAGACCGATCCGACGGCGCCGGGCTCACCGGTGATCCAGGTGCCGCCGAGGCACTCGGGGCTCCATTCGCCGCTGCGCGGCAGGTCGCTGACGACCGCGTAGACCTCGTCGGGGCGGGCGGAGACGGTGATCTCGGCGCGGGCGGAGAAGAGGGGCTGGGTGGACACGGATGTACCTCCGTCGGCGTGGTGGGTGGTGGTGCCCGCGGCGTCGCGGCGTCGCGTCATCGGCCATTGCGGCTTGCGTCATCGCGTCATCGCGTGGAGACGCCGGCGGGACGCGGGCGCGGTGGTGCGCGGGTGGTGCGGGGCGTGGTGCACGGACGGTGCGGAAGGCGTTCCCCCGCGGCGTGGTGCCGCTGGGCTGAACTGAACTATACGGTTCGGTTCAGTTGAGGGCAAGGGGCCGGTTCCCGATCCCTAGACTGAGTGGCCGTACCAGCACCGAGGAGTGGACATGCGCACAGCGAAGAGCGCCCCGGAGGGGCCACCGGCCGCCCCGTCCGGAGCCCGGGCAGCGCGGAAGCGGCAGGCCATCCTGGAGGCGGCCCACCGGGTCTTCCTGCGCGAGGGCTTCGGCGCCGGCGTGGACCTGCTGGCGGCCGAGGCCGGGGTCTCCAAGGTCACCCTCTACAACCACTTCGGCAGCAAGGAGAACCTCTTCAAGGAGGTGATCGGCCGCACCCTCGACGAGGCGCTGGGCGCCTCGGAGTCGCTGATCACCGACCGGCTCGCCGAGTCCGACGACGTCCGGTCCGACCTCCTCGCGGCCTGCCGGTCCTGGGTGGCGGGTCTCGCCACACCCGAGGTGCTGGCCCTGCGCGACGTCATCGCCGGCGAGCGCCGCCGCTTCCCCGCGCTCGGCGAGGTCTGGCAGCAGCGCGGGCCGGTGCGGCAGCACGCGGCGCTCGCCCGGGCGCTGGGCCGGCTCGACGAGCGCGGTCTGCTGCGGATCCCGGACATGGAGCTGGCGGTGCTCCAGTTGTCGGGCCTGGTGCTCTCCCCGCACCTGGTCTACGGCTCGTACGGCGCGGACATGAGCGCGTCGCTGGCCGACCGCCTGGTGGAGGGCGGCGTCGACATGTTCCTCGCCCGCTACGGCACCGGCGCCGCGGTACCGGGGAACTGAGGGCCGGCCCCGGACGGGTCCCGCTCAGTCGTCGTAGCGGCCCAGTCGTCCGGCGGCGTGGTCGGCGTGCGCGCGGGCGATCTGCTGCGGGGTGTTCATGACGAACGGCCCGCTGCGCACGACGGGTTCGCCGATCGGCTCACCGGACAGGAACAGCAGGTCGGCGCCGGCCGGTCCGCCGGCGACGCGGACGCCGGCGCCGTCGTCGCCGAGCACGGCCAGTTCGCCGTCCTGCGTGACGCGTCCGGCCACCGAGGCGCTGCCGGTCAGCACGTACACCGCCGCGTTGTGCCCGGCGGGGGCGGGCAGTTCGGCCGGCTCGCCCGGGGCGAGGCCGGCGTGGACGACGGTCACCGGGACCTGGGTGTCGAACGGGCCCGTCGCCCCGAACGCGGAGCCGGCGATCACCTTGAACCAGGAGCCGCCGAGGGTGCGCACCACGGGGATGTCCGCCGGGCCGCGGTTCTGGGTGCGCGGGCGCAGTCCCTTGCGGGCGGCCGGGAGGTTGACCCAGATCTGGAGGTTGTGCTGGAGCCCGCCGGCCCGCCGGAAGGCTTCCGTCGGCATGGCCGAGTGCACCACGCCGGCGCCCGCGGTGAGCCACTGCGCGGCGCCCGGCGGCACCACGCCCCGGCTGCCGGTCGAGTCCGCGTACTCCAGGTCGCCCGCCAGGACGTAGGCGATCGTCTCGAACCCCCGGTGGGGGTGGTCCGGGGCGCCCTTCGCCTCGCCGGGCCCGAGCCGCACCGGACCGACCTGGTCGACCATCAGGAACGGGTCGAGCAGCGGCAGGTGGGCCGTCGGGAACGGCCGCCGGACGGGGAAGCCCTCGCCCTCCACGGTGTGGACGGGCGGCAGGACGGCGGTGACCGAGCGGGTGGCGGTGCTGTTCTTGGCGGCCTGCATGACGACACCTTCCGATGGGCGACGCGAGTCGGGAGCTCGAGTGGGCTTGAGCGGGCTTGGACGGGCCCGAGCGGACGCAGTCTAAGTGGACTGAACTGTTTAGTTCATTTATACGCGCCGTCCCGGCACCCGGCAAGGGCCCCCGGCGTGACCCGACGTGACCCCGACGTGACACACGAGCTGACACAGTCCACCGCCCGCGCTCGCGGCCCCCGCGCGGACGACGGCAGACTCCCCGCGTAACCCCCCGCTGACGCAACACCGTTGGAAGGACCGCTCATGCCCGAGCTCAAGATCCTGGCCATCTCCGGCAGCCTGCGCTCCGCCTCCTACAACGGCGCCCTGGTGCGCGCGGCACAGAAGTTCGCCCCGGGGAACATGACGGTCGAAATCTACGAGGGCCTGCGCGACATCCCCCTCTACGACCAGGACCTCGACACCGCGACGCCCCCGGCCGCCGTGGCCGACCTGCGCCGCCGCATCACCGAGGCGGACGGCCTGTTCATCGCCACCCCCGAGTACAACTACGGCATCCCCGGCCCGCTGAAGAACGCCCTCGACTGGGCGAGCACCCCCGGCCTGAACTCCTCGCTCACCCGCAAGCCGATCGCCCTCGCCGGCGCCGCCCCCTCCAACTTCGGCACCGTGCGCGCCCAGCTGTCCCTGCGCCAGCTGTTCCTGTGGACCGACTCCCAGGTCGTCGGCAAACCCGAACTGCAGATCTTCCGCGCCCACGAGCGCTTCGACGAGGCCGGCAACCTCACCGACGAGTCCACCATCGAGCTGCTGGGCGCCCTGCTCGACGCCCTCGCCGCCCGCATCCGGGACAGCAAGGCCGCCACGGCCGCCTGACCCGCCGACGGCCCGGCTGCCGAGGCCGTCCCCGAGACCCCGAAGGGCCGTCTCGCTCACCCGTACGGCCCTTCGGCACCTTCCCGCCCCGCAACACCAAGGGAGTTGGCACAGCATGCGCGCGGCGTTCATCGAAGAGCTGGGTCCGGCGGACAACATCCGCTACGGCGAGGTGCCGGCACCGGACCCGGGTCCCACGGACGTCCTGGTCGAGGTGGAGGCCGTGTCCGCCAACCCCGTCGACACCTTCGTCCGGTCCGGGATCTTCCGCACCCCCGTGGAGTTCCCGTTCGTCATCGGCCGCGACCTCGTCGGCACCGTCGTCACCGCCGGACCGGGCGCCCCGGGCTTCACACCCGGCGACCGCGTCTGGTGCAACAGCCTCGGCCACGGCGGCCGGCAGGGCGCCGCCGCCGAGCGGGCCGTCGTCCCCGCCGACCGGCTCTACCACCTGCCCCCCGGCATCGACCCGGCCACCGCCGTCGCCGTCGTGCACCCCGCGGCCACCGCCTACCTCGGCCTGTTCACCCACGGCCGGGTCCGCCCAGGCGAGACGGTCCTGGTCGCCGGGGCGGCCGGGAACGTCGGCGGCGCCCTGGTCGTCATGGCCGCCGAGGCCGGCGCCCGGGTCGTCGCGACCGCCGCCGCACGCGACGCCGGGTACGTCGCCTCGCTCGGCGCGCACACGGTGCTGGACTACCGCGACCCCGGCCTACCCGAGCTGCTCCGCAAGGAATGCCCGGACGGCGTCGACGTCCACCTCGACACCTCCGGCACCAACGACCTCACCACCGCCGTGGACAGCCTGGCGCACCGCGGGCGGATCGTGCTGCTGGCCGGGGCCCGCACCCAGCCGGTGCTGCCCGCCGGACCCCTCTACATGAAGGACGGCTCCGTCGTCGGCTTCGTCATCTCCCACGCCACCACCGCCGAACTCGCCGAAGCCGCCCGCACGGTCAACCACCTGCTGACCTCCGGCCGGCTGCGGCCCCGCTCCCTGGAACGCGTCCCCCTGGCCGAGGCGGCCCGCGTCCACCAGCGCCTGGAGGCGGGCGAACTGCACGGGCGGCGCGTGGTGCTGGTGCCGTAGCGGAACGGAACGGAACCGGAACCGGAGCCATACCGGCCAGGACCGACACCACCAGGACCCGACACATGATCCCCGGACCTGACGGACTGCCCACGCCCGCCCCGGACCGCGGACGGGCCGCTGCGACACTCGGCGCCATGGACGACACCCACGCGTCACCGGCAGCGGCGCCGACGCCGGCAGGCGGGAGGTCACCGGCGGTATCGGCTGACGGCCCGGTGCCGGCTGCTGTCCCGAGACCGGCTGACGGCCCGGTGCCGGTGATCTCACCGCCGCCCCCGGCGACACGGGTCCCGCCACCGGGTTCGCGAGACCGCCGCGGGAGGCGGCGTTTCGGCCCGCTCGGCACCGTCCACCTGACGCTCAACGCCTCCGTGTCGGTGACCTTCGCCGCGGGCCCGGCGATGCAGCGCGAACTGGGCCTGACCCGCACGGACCTCGTCCTCGACACCGCCGCCTACGGCCTCGCCTTCAGCGGCCTGCTCCTGCTCGGCGGCCGGCTCACCGACCGGAGCGGCCGGCGCACCGTGTTCACCCTGGGCACCGCCCTGTTCGCCCTCGCCTCCCTCGCCGCCGCGCTCGCCCAGGGACCCTGGACACTGATGGCCGCCCGCTTCGCGCAGGGCTGCGGCGCCGCGCTGGCCGCCCCCGCCGCGATGGCCCTGCTGAAGACCGTCTTCCCCGAGGGCCGGGCCCGCTCCGCCGCCACGGCACTGTGGGGACTGCTGGCCAGCCTCGGCGCCTCCGCCGGGATCCTGCTCAGCGGCGCACTGGTCACCTGGACGTCCTGGCGGTGGAGCTTCGTCGTCCTGGCCGCGGCCGCCGCCCTGGCACTCGCCGCAGCCGTACGCACCCTCCCGCCCGGACCGCCCCCGCACCGCGTCCCCGTGGACCTGCTCGGCGCCCTGTCCGGGACCGGCGCGCTGACCCTGCTCGGCTGCGGCTGCGCCCTGGCCGGCCCGTACGGCTGGTCCTCGGCACCCGTACTCGGCGCACTCGCCGCCGGAGCCGTCCTGCTCACCGCCTTCACGGCCACCGAACGCCGGGTGCCCGCCCCCCTGCTGCCACCCGGCTTCCTCGCCTCCCGCCCGCGCGCCACCGCCCTGGTGTGCGCGCTGTTCGGCCCCGGAACCGGTGCCGCCACGGCGTTCCTGCTCGCCCTCTACCTCCAGCAGGCCCGCGGCTACTCCGCCCTCGCCAACGCCGGGGCGTTCCTGCCGTACACCGCGGTGCTCCTCGCCGTGGGCACCGTCGCCGGCCCCGCCGTGGCCCGGCTGGGCCCGCGCACGGTCGCCGTGACCGGCGCGGCGGCGATCGCCGCCGGTCTCCACGTCATCGGCGGCACCGGTATCCGCGGTGCGTCGACCCCGGCGCTGCTGGCCGGCATGGCCGTCGTGGCCGGCGGTATCGGCCTGCTGATGTCGGCGGCCGTGGTGGCGGCCGTGGCCGGGACGGGCGACCGGGAGACCGCCCTGGCCGGCGCGGTGGTGAACGCCGCCATCCTGGCCGGACCGACGCTCAGCATCGCCCTGGTCACCTCGGCGGTCCAGTCCCGCACGGCCGGCCTCACGGCGGCCGGCCGTCCCGCCGCGGCGGCCGGCGGTTACGCCTTCGCCTTCGAGTCGCTCGCCGCCGCCGCCGTACTGCTCTGCGCGACGGCGGCCTACGGCCTGCGCCCGGACGCCCCGCACGGCCCGCGCCCGGGCGGGTGAACCGGTTGTCCACAGCCGATGAGCGCGGTTGTCCACAGGGCTGACGCCCTCCCCCCGGGCGGCGGTACGGTCGGCACGAACCGATGGCGAACGGCCAGGTGCCGTGCAAGGACGGGGGAGGCGGTCGACGTGACCGAGGCGGACGCGACGGCGCGGACCGGAAGGGAGCCCACAGGGCAACCCGGAGGCCAGCCCGGGGATCAGCCCGAAGGCCGGTCAGGGGGTCAGTCCGGAGACCGGCCCGGGGGTCAGTCGGGAGACCGGCCCGCAGCGAGGGCTGGAGGCCGGTCCGGGGCGAGGCCCGGAGCACAGGCAGGGGCGGGTGCCGAAGCGCGGACGTCCGGGGAACCGGGAGCACGGCGGCGGCTGCCCCAGGTGCCCGGATTCGCCGAGTGGCCCGGCCACGGCTCGCCCAAGGAAGAGGGCAAGGCCCTGCGGGACCGCGTGCCACGGCACGCGCACGCCCACCTCGACCTCGACGCCGCCCGCCCCGACGCGGTGACCGCCGTCGAGGAGTCCAACCGCGACCGCATACCCGAGCTCACGCCGCTGCGGATCGGCCGGATGGCGGCCACACCGTTCGCCTTCCTGCGCGGCACGGCCGGACTCATGGCGTACGACCTCGCCCGCACCCCCGTCACCGGCATAGGCGCCCAGATCTGCGGTGACGCGCACGCGGCGAACTTCGGACTCTACGGCGACGCGCGCGGCGGCCTCGTCATCGACCTCAACGACTTCGACGAGACGGTGCACGGCCCCTGGGAGTGGGACCTCAAACGGCTCGCCACCTCCCTGGTGCTCGCCGGCCGGGAGGCCGGCGCCGATGAGGACACCTGCCGCGCGGCGGCCCGCGACGCGGCGGGCGCCTACCGCCGCACCATGCGGCTGCTGGCCAGAATGCCGGTACTGGACGCGTGGAACGCCATCGCCGACGAGGAGCTGGTCTCCCACACCGACGCCCACGACCTCCTCGGCACCCTGGACCGGGTCTCGGAGAAGGCGCGGGCCAACACCAGCGGACGGTTCGCGGCCAAGTCGACCGAGCCCGCCCCGGACGGCGGACGCCGCTTCGTGGAGGCGCCCCCGGTGCTGCGGCGGATACCCGACGCGGAAGCGGCGGCGGTCGCCGCGGCCCTGGAGGAGTACACGACCACGCTCCCCGAGGACCGCCTGCCCCTGCTGGCCCGCCACGCGGTGCACGACGTGGCGTTCCGTGTGGTCGGCACGGGGAGCGTGGGCACCCGTTCCTACGTCGTCCTCCTCCTCGACCACCGTGGGGAGCCTTTGATCCTCCAGGTCAAGGAGGCCCGCCCGTCCGCCCTGCTGCCCCACCTGACGACCGTCGGCTTCCAGGCCCCGCCCGTGGACCACGAGGGTCACCGCGTCGTGCTCGGCCAGAAGCGCATGCAGGTGGTCAGCGACATGCTGCTGGGCTGGACGACGGTCGACGGCCGTCCCTACCAGGTCCGCCAGTTCCGCAACCGCAAGGGCAGCGTCGACCCGGCCGCCCTCGCCGCGGACCAGGTCGACGACTACGCCCGCATGACCGGCGCCCTGCTGGCCCGCGCCCACTCCCACAGCGCCGACCCACGCCTGATCGCCGGCTACTGCGGCAAGAACGGCGAGCTGGACGAGGCCGTGGCCGCCTTCGCCCTCACCTACGCCGACCGCACCGAGGCCGACCACGCGAACCTGCTGGCGGCGATCCGGGCGGGCCGGGTGAGGGCGGAGACGGGGGTGTGAGGAAGGGGCGGGGCCTCGGGGTGTGAGGAAGGGGCGGGGGCTCGGGGGTGAGGGGAGGGAGGGGGGTGGGGGGGAGGGGGAGGGGAAGCCCCCCCGGGTGACAGATTCGGTGCCCCGGGACGTGGCCTACGCTGGTCAGGTGACCACCCCGGAAGCTGAGCAGCCGCAGTCCGTGTCCTCCGACGGTGCCGCGTCGCGGCCCGAGGAGCGGTTGGAGCGGGCCGTGCGGGCCGCCGAGCAGGCGCTGATCGAGTTCGAGATCGCGGTGGAGACGTTCCGTGTCGAGGTGGAGAACTTCTCCCGGCTGCACCACCAGCGGCTCGGCCCGATGTACGCCCGCCTGGAGGAGCTCGACGCGGAGATCGCCGAGGCGAAGGCGGCGCGCACCGGTGATCCCGAGGACCTGCGGGTCGCGCAGGAGTTGCGGGCCCGGGTGATGCCGATGCCGTCCGTGGAGGAGCTGTTCCACGGGTGGATGGACGGCGAGGGGCTGTTCCCGGAGGCGTCCGCGATGCTCACGGACCAGCCGGTACGGCCCCCGCAGCGGGTGCGCCCCACCGAGGAGGCCCGCCGGCTCTACCGCGAGCTGGCCCGCAAGGCCCACCCCGACCTGGCTCAGGAGGAGGGCGAGCGGGCGCGGCGCGAGGAGTTCATCACCCGCGTCAACGCGGCCTACGGCCGGGGCGACGAGGCACTGCTGAAGGAGCTGGCCGAGGAGTGGGCCGCCGGTCCGGTGCCCGAGGAGCAGCGTCCGAGCCGCAGTGAGGAGCTGTACGCCCGGCTGGACTGGCTGGCGCGGCGCAAGGAACTGCTCGCGGTGATCGCGAAGGATCTGGAGGAGAGCGCGATCGGCGGGATGCTGCGGCTGGCGCCGGACGACCCGGACCGTCTCCTCGACGAGATCGCCGAGCAGCTGCTGACCGAGGTCGCCCGTCGC
This sequence comes from Streptomyces glaucescens, assembly GCF_000761215.1. Lineage (GTDB taxonomy): Bacteria > Actinomycetota > Actinomycetes > Streptomycetales > Streptomycetaceae > Streptomyces > Streptomyces glaucescens_B. The sequence goes on from NZ_CP009438.1 coordinate 3,974,374, forward strand.
GAGTCGGAACTGGCGGCGCTGCGGGCACAGGGCTGAACGGTCGCCGGGCTGGGCGGTCACGGGCTGAGCGGTCGCCGGGCCGACGCGGGGGCGGGCGGGCCGAAGTCGTGCAGTCCGGTAGCGTCGGGAGTATGAGTTTCGGAGCTGGGGTGCCCACCGTGCAGGTCACGGACCTGAAGGACGACGACTTCCTGCTGGACGTCCGCGAGGACGACGAGTGGCAGGCCGGTCACGCCGAGGGAGCGCTGCACATCCCCATCAGCGACTTCGTGGCGCGCTACGGCGAGCTGACCGAGGCGGCCCCGCAGGACGGCCGCGTCAACGTCATCTGCCGCTCGGGTGGACGCTCGGCGCAGGTGACCATGTACTTGGCCCAGCAGGGCATCGACGCCGTGAACGTCGACGGCGGCATGCAGGCGTGGGAGGCGGCGGGCCGTCCCGTCGTGACCGACCAGGGGCAGCCGGGGTACGTGCTGTAGGCCCGACGAGGCCGTTCTCGCTCAGTGGGCCGACCGGCCGACCGGCCGAGCAGTGGCTGGCCGGCCGGTTATGCGGTCCTGCCCGGCACCGCCGCCGGGCCGAGGGCTTCACACGCCCGGTCGCGGCGGCGGTGCGGCGTGGTGCCGGTGCTGCGGGACGGGCTCGGTGGTCGACGCTCAGCGGTCGAAGTCCAGCTCCACCTGCTCCGTCACGGGACGGGACTGGCACGCCAGTACGTACCCGGCCTCCGTCTCCTCCGTCTCCAGCGCGTAGTTGCGGTCCATGCGCACCTCGCCGGAGACCAGGAAGGCCCGGCAGGTCCCGCACACGCCGCCCTTGCAGGCGTACGGCGCGTCGGGCCGGTTGCGCAGCACCGTGTCCAGCAGGGACTCGCCGTCCTGCACGGGCCAGGTGCCGCCGCGGCCGTCGAGCCGGGCCGTCACCGTGCTGTGCGCGGGTGCGGGTCTCGCCGGTCCTCCGGTCGGGCCGGCGTCCACGTGGAAGATCTCCTCGTGGATGCGGGCGCGGGGCACGGCCAGGTCGCGCAGTGCCCGCTCGGCGCCCTGGACGAGCCCGAAGGGTCCGCACAGGAACCATCCGGCGACCTCCGCCACCGGCAGCAGCGAGGGGAGCAGTCCGGTCAGCCGTTCCCGGTCGAGCCGTCCGGACGGCAGTCCCGCCTGCTGTTCCTCCCGGGAGAGCACCGTGACCAGCTGGAGCCGTTCGGGGTAGCGGTCCTTCAGGTCGGCGACTTCCTCGAGGAACATCGTCGAGGCGGTCGTGCGGTCGCTGCGGATCAGGCAGAACCGGGCTCCGGGTTCGCGCGCCAGCAGGGTGGAGGCGATCGACAGCACGGGGGTGATGCCGCTGCCGCCGACGATCGCCGCGTAGAGGCCGGGCGCCGGATCGACGGTGAAGCGGCCTGCCGGAGTCATGACCTCCAGCTCGTCACCGATGTCGATCTCCTTGAGCGCGTACGTCGAGAACGCGCCGCCCTCGACCAGCCGCACCCCGACCCGCAGGGCGCGTGGGCCGTCGTCGTCGGGGGCGGGTGCGGGGGAGCAGATCGAGTAGGTGCGCCGGATCTCGGTGCCGTCCGCCCGGCGGCGCAGGGCGAGGTGCTGGCCGGGCGCGTGCCGGTACTCCTCGCGCAGTTCCGGGGGCACGGCGAGGGTCAGGGCGACGGAGTCGTCGGTGAGCCGGTCGACGGCGGCCACCCGGAGTGTGTGGAAGCGGGCCATCACAACTCCTTGAAGTGGTCGAACGGTTCACGGCAGGCGAGACAGCGGCGCAACGCCTTGCACGCGGTGGAGGAGAAGCGGCTGAGCAGTTCGGTGTCGGCGGATCCGCAGTGCGGGCAGCGGACCGGGTCGAATTCCGGCTGTGGGGCCGGTCCGGGGCCGGGGGCCGAGGTGCGGGTGGGGCCCAGGGTGACGGGGACCGGTCCGTGTTCGCGGCGCGTACGGGGCGGGGCGATGCCGAACGCGCGGAGTTTGCGGCGGCCTTCGTCGGTGATGTCGTCCGTGGTCCAGGCGGGGGTGAGCACGGTGCGCACGGTGACGTGCCGTATGCCGTGTTCGTGCAGGACCCGTTCTATGTCCAGGGTCATCGCCTCGACGGCGGGGCAGCCGGTGTAGGTCGGGGTCAGCTCGACCTCGGCCGTGCCGGTGTCGCGCAGCCGCACCGCGCGCAGCACGCCCAGCTCCCGCAGGGTGAGCACGGGCAGCTCGGGGTCGGGCACCGACCCGGCGAGCTCCAGCAGTTCCGCCTCCAGCGGGGTGGCCGCTACCACGACGCCCCCGGGTGGCTGCGGTGCAGGTGCTGCATTTCGGCGAGCATCCGGCCGAAGGGTTCGGTGTGCAGGCCCTGCCGGCCCGCGCCCGCCGACCAGGCGCCGGTGCGCGGTCCCTCGGGCACGCTGAGGGTGGCCCGGCGCAGTACCTCTCCGACGGATTCCAGCCAGGCCGCTTCCATGCCGGCCCAGTCGGTGTCCACGCCGTCCACCGGCTGGAACATCTCGCCGGTGAACCGCCACAGCGTCTCGCAGGCCCGCCGCATCCGTTCCCGGCTGGTGTCGGTGCCGTCACCGAGTCGCAGGGTCCACTGTTCGGCGTGGTCGCGGTGGTAGGCGACCTCCTTGACGGCCTTGGCGGCGAGACCCGCGAATGGGCCGTCCCCGGCGGCCAGCCGGTCGTACAGCAGATGCTGGTAGGTGGAGAAGTAGAGCTGGCGGGCGATGGTGTGGGCGAAGTCGCCGTTGGGCTGCTCCACGAGCTGGACGTTGCGGAAGGCGCGTTCCTCGCGCAGGTACGCCAGTTCGTCCTCGTCGCCGGCCATCGACAGCAGCACCCGGGCCTGGCCGAGCAGGTCCAGGGCGATGTTGGCCAGGGCGACCTCCTCCTCCAGGACGGGGGCGTGGCCGGCCCATTCGCCGAGGCGGTGGGAGAGCACCAGGGCGTCGTCGCCGAGGGCGAGGGCCGCAGCGGTCGTCCTGCCGGCGGGCTCGGTCGTCGTGTCCGGGGTCTCCGTGCCGGGGGTCGTGGTGTCCGGGGTGGTCACAGGTGCTGCACCCCTTCGGGGATCTCGTAGAACGTCGGGTGCCGGTACGGCTTGTCGGCGGCCGGCTCGAAGAACGGGTCCTTCTCGTCGGGCGAGGAGGCGGTGATCGCCGCGGACGGCACGACCCAGATGGAGACGCCCTCGCCGCGCCGTGTGTACAGGTCGCGGGCGTTGCGCAGGGCGAGTTCCGCGTCCGGGGCGTGCAGGCTGCCGGCGTGGGTGTGGGAGAGTCCGCGCCGGGAGCGGACGAAGACCTCCCACAGGGGCCAGTCGTTGGTGGTCATGCTCGCGCTTCTCCGTTCCCGCCGGCGTGCTTGTCCGCGTAGGCCGCGGCCGCCTCACGCACCCACGCGCCCTCCTCGTGGGCCCGCCTGCGCTGTTCGATCCGCTGTTCGTTGCACGGTCCGTTGCCCTTGAGGACCTCCCAGAACTCCGTCCAGTCGATCGGTCCGAAGTCGTAGTGGCCGCGTTCCTCGTTCCAGCGCAGGTCCGGGTCGGGGAGGGTGAGGCCCAGGGACTCGGCCTGCGGGACGCAGATGTCGACGAAGCGCTGGCGCAGCTCGTCGTTGGAGTGCCGCTTGATCTTCCAGGCCATGGACTGTGCCGAGTGCTGGGACTCGTCGTCGGGCGGGCCGAACATCATCAGGGACGGCCACCACCAGCGGTTGACCGCGTCCTGCGCCATCGCGTGCTGTTCCGGGGTGCCCTTGCTGAGTGCGAGCAGCAGTTCGTATCCCTGGCGCTGGTGGAAGGACTCCTCCTTGCAGATGCGGACCATCGCGCGGGCGTACGGCCCGTAGGAGCAGCGGCACAGGGGGACCTGGTTGGTGATCGCGGCGCCGTCCACCAGCCAGCCGATGGCGCCGACGTCGGCCCAGGTCAGCGTGGGGTAGTTGAAGATCGACGAGTACTTCTGGCGGCCCGCGTGGAGCTTGTCCAGCAGCTCGTCGCGGCTGGTGCCGAGAGTCTCCGCCGCGCTGTAGAGGTACAGGCCGTGTCCGGCTTCGTCCTGGACCTTGGCCATCAGGATGGCCTTGCGGCGCAGCGACGGCGCGCGGGTGATCCAGTTGGCCTCCGGCTGCATGCCGATGATCTCGGAGTGGGCGTGCTGGGCGATCTGCCGGACGAGCGTCGCGCGGTAGGCGTCGGGCATCCAGTCACGCGGTTCGATGCGCTCGTCGGCGGCCACGGCGGCGTCGAACACGCGCTGGTACGCGGTGGTGTCACCGGCGTCGTCCTGGGCGCCGCCGTATGCCTGACCGCGGGCAGTGGGCTGCGCGGCTGCTGTCGCCATCTGGTCCCCCTCGACCTGGGCTCCGCGAGGAGCAAGCTCCCGACCGATCGTTCGGTTCGTGCGCTTCCATGGTGGGACGGGCGCCGTAAGGTGTCAACCGCTGTGGATGACCTCCCGGCGGTGGCTGTGGACAAGTGCCACGGCGACCCGGCGGGGGGCTGTGCCCGGCGGGCTGTGCTGAGTAGCGTTCCGCTGGGGCGCCGCGGGCAACGGCGCGGGGCGACGACGGCTCCGCGGGGGTCCGGCGGCGGCGCCGCACGGGGGAGTCGCACGGACGGGCGGGCGGGAAACACGGACCGGATGCGGAAACGGGGCGGAATGGACGCGCACGGCGCAAGGGACGCGTACGAGTCAGGCGCGGCCGCGCCACCGCCCCCGCCGCCTCCAGGGACCCCGCAGCCCGCGGCGGACCCGGTGGTGACACCGTCCCCCATGGCCCCTACCGCCCCCCCGGCCTCTGATGCCGCCGGCGGCACCGCCCCGGCCGGCCCCACCACCCCCCGCACCGGCGTGGCCGCCCTGTCCCCCCGTTACCAGGCAGGGGTCGCGCTGGCGCTCGCGGTCGTCGCGGTGGCGGTCTGTGTGCACCTCGGCATGGTCTTCCTGCACGTCGCGCCGTCGAACACGCTGACCAAGGCGCACGGCAAGGCGATCGACGAGTGGATCTATCCGGAGTTCGAGCAGAACTGGAAGCTGTTCGCGCCGAACCCGCTCCAGCAGAACGTCGCGGTCCAGGTCCGGGCCCGGATCCGCACCGCGGACGGCGACTTCCGCACCACCGGCTGGTACGACCTGTCCGCCGAGGACGGCCGGGCCATCGACGGCAACCTGCTGCCCAGCCACACCCAGCAGAACGAGCTGCGCCGGGCCTGGGACTTCTACACCACCACCCACGGCGGGGAGCAGCGGGCCACCGCCTCACGCGGCCTGCTCGCCGAGACGTATCTGCGCCGCATCGTCGTCCTGCGCCTGCACCGCGCGGAGGCCGCCGGACCGGGCGGTGTCCTCGAACGCGTCCAGGTCCGCTCCCGCATCACCCCGGTGCGCCCGCCCGAATGGAGCGGGGAGCGGATCCCGCCGAAACCGGTGGACCGGGTGCTGCCCTGGTGGACGGTGCCGGCGGACGAGTCCCGGGGAGGTGCCGGGTGAACCGCTTCGCCCTGGCGCTGTCCGGCGCCATCGCGCGGGCCACCGAGTCGGCCATCGGTCCGTACCAGACCGCGGTGATCCGCATCGGCTTCGCGCTGACCTGGCTGCTGTTCCTGGTGCGCGAGTTCCCGCACCGCGCGGAGCTGTACGGCCCGGACGGGCCCTGGAGCTGGACGCTCGCCGAGGAGCTGATCCGGCAGAACGGCGCGTTCACCGTGCTGATGTGGTCCGACGGCCGCGTCTGGTTCGAGTTCGTCTACGCGCTCGCCGCCGTCTCCAGCCTGCTGCTGATGCTGGGCTGGCGGACGCGCACCATGTCCGTGCTGTTCATGGTGGGCGTGCTGTCGCTGCAGAACCGCAGCGTGTTCATGGGGGACGGCGGAGACAACGTCCTGCACCTGATGTCCCTGTACCTGGTCCTGACCCGCTGCGGGCAGGTCTGGTCGCTGGACGCGCGGCGTGCCCGCCGTGTCCGGGAGGCACGCGCGCGTGGGGAGCGGCCCGGGGACCGCACCGGTCCCGTGCTGTGGGCCGTGCTGGGCCTGGCGCTCGCGGCGGCCACCGCGGCGGGCCGGTTCGACGGCGATCCGATGGTGCCGTCGCTGCTGTGGGGCGTCCTTCTGGCGCAGGCGTTGTGGTGGCTGGTCGGCCGCTACGCGCGGACCGCGCAGCCGCGAATCCTGCTCGACGTGATCGCCGACATCCTGCACAACGGCGCCCTGCTGGTGATCATGGCCGAGGCCTGTCTGATCTACGCCACGGCCGGCTGGTACAAGATCCAGGGCTCCCGCTGGCAGGACGGCACCGCCGTGTACTACCCGCTGCACCTGGACTACTTCTCGCCCTGGCCGGAACTCGCCGACGCGCTGTCCGCCAACGGCACGATGGTCATGCTGGTGACGTACGGGACGGTCCTGGTGCAGGTCGCCTTCCCGTTCACCCTGCTGCACCGGCGACTCAAGAACGTGCTGCTCGCGGCCATGATCACCGAGCATCTGGTGATCGCCGTCGTGCTCGGGCTGCCGTTCTTCTCGCTGGCGATGATCGCGGCGGACGCGGTTTTCCTGCCGACGTCGTTCCTGCGCCGCCTGGGCGGCTGGGCGGCAGGCGCACGCGCCCGGCTGTCCTCCCGTGCGAGGCGCACCCCGGCACCGGACACCCCCGCCCCGCGGCAGGCCGTGCCCGAGCAACCGGTGGCCGGGCAACCCACGCACGAGCAAGCAGTGCCCGAGCGGTCCCTCCGCGGACAGGCCGCCCCCGGACCGGCCGTCCCCGGCCACACGGAATCCCCGGCTCCCTAGCCGGCCGGCCGTCAGCAGCACCCCGGGGGCCACGGCGCCCGGCAGGGCACGCCTGCTGCCCGTGGCGCGGCGGGCAGGGCCCCTGGGCCGCACGGCCCGTGGTGCGGGCGGCGCCGTAGGCTGCACGCCATGAACGACCCCGCGAGCCACGCCGTGGCCGGCTCCGCCGACCTCGTGACCGCCTGGCACCGGCTGGCCGGCACCTGCGTGCTGCTGGACGGCTTCCACGCCCTCAAGCACGCCGTGCGGTTCGGTGCCGAGGTCCCGGTCGCGGTCGCCGCCGACCGGCGCGCCGCGCTCACCCTCGCCGAGGAGCTGGCCCCGGACGTCCGGCCGGCGCTGGAGGCGCTGCTCACCGAGGTGCCGGAGCGGACGTACGCCGCGCTCGTGCCGCGCCCGCATCCCACCGCGGTGGCCGCCCTCGCCGTACGGCCGTCCCGCGCGGCGAACCTGGAGCGGCTGGCCCGCACGGCGCGCAGCAGTCCGGTGGTGGTGCTCGACAACCCGCGCAACCTGGGCAACGCGGGCGCGGTGATCCGGCTGGCCGCCGGTTTCGGCGCGACCGGTGTGGTCACCACCGGCACCCTCGACCCCTGGCACCCCACGGTGGTGCGCGGTGGGGCCGGCCTGCACTTCGCGACCGCCGTGGAGCGGCTGGCGGTGGCGGAACTGCCGCCGGGCCCGGTGTTCGCGCTGGACCCGGAGGGCGACGACCTCCGCGGGGTGCGGCTCCCGGACGACGCCGTCCTCGCCTTCGGCTCCGAGCGCAGCGGGCTCTCCGCCGAACTGCGCGCGCGGGCCGACCACCTGCTGTCGCTGCCGATGCGTCCCCAGGTCTCCAGCTACAACCTCGCGACCAGCGTGGCCATGACGCTGTACCACTGGAGCCTGGGGGGCGGCGTCTGAGGCGGCGCCCCGCCTCTACGCCTCGCGCCGCACCTCGACCACCCGGAAGCGGCTGGCGACGAAGGCGCCGTCGGTGAGGGCCGCGTTGGCCGCCGGGTTGCCGCCCGAGCCGTGGAAGTCCGAGAAGGCGGCGGTCTGGTTGACGTACACCCCTCCGGTGAGGTTGAGGGAGAGCTGGGCGGCCTCCTCCAGGCAGACCTCCTCGACGGCCCGCTCGACCTCGGCGTCGGTGGTGTAGGCACCGACCGTCATGGCGCCCTTCTCGCGGACCGTGCGCCGCAGCAGCTCCAGCGCGTCGGCGGCCGAGTCGACGGCGACGGCGAAGGAGACCGGGCCGAAGCACTCGCTCATGCAGGCGGCCTCGTCGTCCGGCTTGGCACCGTCCAGCTTCACGATCACCGGGGTGCGCACCACCGCGTCGGGGAAGTCGGGGTTGGCGACCTCGCGGGAGGCCAGCGCGACCTCGCCGAGGCCCGCGGCGGCGTCCAGCCGGGCCTTGACGTCCGGGTTGACGATGGCGCCCAGCAGGGCGTTCGCGCGGGCGTCGTCGCCGAGCAGGCCGTCCACCGCGCGGGCGAGGTCGGCGACCACCTCGTCGTAGCTCTTGGGTCCCTGGTCGGTGCTGATGCCGCCGCGCGGGATGAGCAGGTTCTGCGGGGTGGTGCACATCTGGCCGCTGTACAGCGAGAGGGAGAACGCCAGGTTGGACAGCATCCCCTTGTAGTCACCGGTCGACTCGACGAGGACGGTGTTGACGCCGGCCTTCTCGGTGTAGACCTGCGCCTGGCGGGCGTTGGCCTCCAGCCAGTCGCCGAACGCGGTGGAACCGGTGTAGTCGATGATCCGGATCTCGGGCCGCGTGGCGAGGGTCTTGGCGATGCCCTCACCGGGCCGCTCGGCGGCCAGCGCCACCAGGTTCGGGTCGAAGCCCGCCTCGGCCAGCACGTCCCGGGCGACCCGCACGGTCAGCGCGAGCGGCAGCACCGCGCGCGGGTGCGGCTTGACGAGGACGGCGTTGCCGGTGGCGAGGGAGGCGAACAGGCCCGGGTAGCCGTTCCAGGTCGGGAAGGTGTTGCAGCCGATGACCAGGCCGATGCCGCGCGGGACGGGCGTGAACGACTTGGTCATCGCCAGCGGGTCCCGCTTGCCCTGCGGCTTGGTCCACTCCGCGGTGCCGGGGGTGCGGACCTGCTCCGCGTACGCGTACGCCACGGCCTCCAGGCCGCGGTCCTGGGCGTGCGGGCCGCCGGCCTGGAACGCCATCATGAAGGCCTGGCCGGAGGTGTGCATGACGGCGTGCGCGAACTCGTGCGTCCGGTCGCTGATCCGCTTCAGGATCTCCAGGCACACCACCGCGCGCAGTTCCGGGCCCGCGTCCCGCCACGCACGCTGGCCGGCCTTCATGGCGGGCAGCAGCACGTCGACGTCCGCGTGCGGGTACTCCACGCCCAGCTCGATGCCGTACGGCGACACCTCGCCGCCCACCCAGCCGTCGGTGCCGGGCTGGCCGAGGTCGAGGCGGGTGTTCAGCACGGCGTCGAACGCGGCCTTGCCCGCTCCCGCGTCCAGGCTGCCGTTCTCCCCGTAGGCCTTGGGGTGCTCGGGGTGCGGGGACCAGTACGCGCGTGTGCGGATCGCCTCCAGCGCCTGGTCGAGGGTGGGCCGGTGCTGGGCGATCAGCTGGTGCGCGGTGAGTTCGGCGGCCATGCGGGACCACTCCTCGTCTCAAGAGCTCTTCGTCGGGCTCATGACCTGTGGGAAGCCAGGGGCAGGAACGGGCAGACAGAGTTAGAGTAACCGAACGATCGGTCGGGACAAGGGGGTCCGCCGCATCTGTGGAAAACCCCGTGCGGGAGGATCGCGCTCATGACAGCACTCGACCTCAGCAGCCCCGTGGCCGTCGTCGGCACCGGCACCATGGGTCAGGGCATCGCCCAGGTGGCGCTCGTCGCGGGCCACCCCGTACGGCTCCACGACGCCGTCCCCGGCCGGGCGCGGGAGGCCGCCGCCGCGATCGGCGCCCGCCTCGACCGGCTCGTCGAGAAGGACCGGATGACCGCCGCCGACCGGGACGCCGCCCGGGCCCGGCTGACGCCCGCCGAGGGTCTCGCCGACCTCGCCGACTGCGCCCTGGTGGTGGAGGCGGTCCTGGAGCGGCTGGACGTCAAGCAGGACCTGTTCCGCGAGCTGGAGGACGTCGTCGCCGACGACTGCCTGCTCGCCACCAACACCTCCTCCCTGTCGGTGACGGCCATCGGCGGCGCCCTGCGCCACCCGGGCCGTTTCGTCGGCCTGCACTTCTTCAACCCGGCGCCGCTGCTGCCGCTCGTCGAGGTCGTCTCCGGTTTCGCCACCGACGTCACCTCGGCCACGCGCGCGTACGAGACGGCCCGCGCCTGGGGCAAGACGCCGGTGGCCTGCGCCGACACCCCCGGCTTCATCGTCAACCGCATCGCCCGGCCGTTCTACGCCGAGGCCTTCGCCGTGTACGAGGCGCAGGGCGCCGACCCGGCCACCATCGACGCGGTGCTGCGCGAGTCGGGCGGCTTCAGGATGGGCGCGTTCGAGCTGACCGACCTGATCGGGCAGGACGTCAACGAGTCCGTCACGCACTCGGTGTGGCAGTCCTTCTTCCAGGACGTGCGGTTCACCCCGTCCCTGGCCCAGCGCCGCCTGGTCGAGTCCGGCCGGCTCGGCCGCAAGACCGGGCAGGGCTGGTACGACTACCGCGAGGGTGCCGAGCGCCCCGAGCCGCACACCGCGGAGCCCGCCGCCGCGCCCGAGTACGTCGTCGCCGAGGGCGATCTGGGCCCGGCGGGCGAGCTGCTGGCGATGATCCGCGAGGCGGGCGTCCAGGTCCGGGAGGAGGACGAGGACAACGGCACCCGGCTGGTGCTGCCGAGCGGCGGTCAGCTCGTCCTCGCCGACGGCCAGACCTCGGTGGAGTTCCGCGACGTCGTCTACTTCGACCTCGCGCTCGACTACCGCAGGGCGACCCGGATCGCCCTGTCCGCGTCGCAGGACACCTCCCCGCGGACCCTCGCCGAGGCCACCGGCCTGTTCCAGGCGCTCGGGAAGAAGGTCAGCGTCATCGGTGACGTCCCCGGCATGATCGTGGCCCGCGCGGTGGCCCGGATCATCGACCTGGCGTACGACGCCGTCGCCAAGGGCGTGGCCACCGAGGAGGACGTCGACACCGCGATGCGGCTCGGCGTGAACTACCCCCTCGGCCCCTTCGAGTGGAACCGCCGGCTCGGCCGCGGCTGGGCCTACGCCCTCCTCGACGACCTGCATCTGCGCGACCCCTCCGGCCGGTACGCGCCGTCCCTCGCGCTCTACCGTCACGCGTACGCCACCGACAAGCGGGAGGGCAGCACGTCATGACCACGGCCAAGCGCGACACGTACACCCCGGAGACCCTGCTGACGGTCGCCGTGCGGGTCTTCAACGAGCGCGGCTACGACGGCACCTCCATGGAGCACCTGTCCAAGGCGGCGGGCATCTCCAAGTCGTCGATCTACCACCACGTCGCCGGCAAGGAGGAGCTGCTGCGACGGGCGGTCAGCCGGGCGCTGGACGGGCTGTTCGGGATCCTCGACGAGGAGCACGCGCGCGTGGGGCGCGCCGCCGACCGCCTGGAGTACGTGGTGCGGCGCATGGTCGAGGTGCTGATAGCCGAGCTGCCCTACGTGACCCTGCTGCTGCGGGTGCGCGGCAACACCGGCACCGAGCGCTGGGCGCTGGAGCGCCGCCGGGACTTCGACCACCGGGTCGCCGAGCTGCTGAGGGCCGCGGCGGCCGACGGGGACGTGCGCGACGACGTGGAGTTCCGGCTGGCGACCCGGCTGGTCTTCGGCATGATCAACTCGATCGTGGAGTGGTACCGGCCGGACGGGCGCGGCATGGGCGAGCGCGAGGTCGGCGACGCGGTGGCGCGGCTCGTCTTCGAAGGGCTGCGCCGCGCGGGCTGACGATGGCGGCGCATCGCGCACGCGCGCCGGGGTCGGTCCTTCGGTGGGTCCGCGCGCCGGGGCGGTCCTGCGGTGGGACCGCGCGCCGGGGTGGCCCGTACGCCGATACACGCGCCGGAGTGGCGTGGTGCGTTCGCGCGCCGGGGTGACCCCGCGGTGCGTTCGCGCGCCGGGGTGGCCCCGTGGTGCGTACCGCGCGCCGGGGTGGCCGCGCCGTGAGTACGCGTGCCGGGGCGGGCTGAGTACCCGTCCCCATGCCGCCGCCGGTCCCCCGGTGATGGCATGGGGCGTATGTCCGACACCGACGCGCCGTCCTCCTCCGCCGCTCACCTGACGTGGTGGCGGGCGCCCCTCGTGGCGTCCGCGCCGGGTCTGCCGCTGATCGTGCTGGACCACTTCTGGTTCGCGTCCCACGGTGGCCCCGGCCCCTTCGGGGGCGTCCTTCACTGGGCGATCGGCCTCCTCGTCCTCGCCTGGGTGCTGCCGCACCGCCGCTCCCTGCGCGGACTGCGCATCGCGGCGGCCGGGGCCGGGCTCGCGTGTGCGCTGTTCCCGCCGGGCTTCGCGCTGCTGCTGGGCCTGGCCTGGTCGGCCTCGACCTGACGGCCGCGGGCGCCGCTCCCGGCCCCACGGCCCGCCGGCCCTCCCGCTCCACTCCCCGCGCCCACCGCCGCCGGCTCACCGCGCACCGCGGCGCCCCGCTCGCGCACCGCGGCGACTCGCTGCTCACCGCCGCGGCCCGCCCGCTCACCCCTGCGGGTCCAGGTCCTCCTCCTCGAACACCAGCAGCGTGCGGGTGCTGAGCACCTCGGGGATCGCCTGGAGCCGGGTGAGCACCAGTTCGCGCAGGGCCCGGTTGTCCGGGGTGTGCACCAGCAGCAGGACGTCGAAGTCGCCGCCCACCAGGGCGATGTGCGACGCGCCGGGCAGCTGCCGCAGCTGTTCGCGGACCGTGCGCCAGGAGTTCTGCACGATCTTGAGCGTGATGTACGCGGACGTGCCGTGCCCGGCGCGTTCGTGGTCGACGCGGGCCCCGAATCCGCGGATCACCCCGTCCTCGACGAGCCGGTTGATGCGTGCGTAGGCGTTGGCGCGCGAGACGTGCACCCGCTCGGCGACCGACCGTATGGAGGCGCGGCCGTCCGCCTGGAGCATCCGCAGGATGTCCTGGTCGATGGCGTCGAGCGGGCGGGGCGGCGGCAGATCGGCACCGGTGTCGGCGGCCTCGGCCATTTGTTCAGGTGCCATGTCCCCCCGCCTTCCTGCCATGGACGTACTGCGTCCATCTCAGGCTGTGCAGAACCGTTTGTCCACAGCCTCGACCCGCCTGTAGCCAAAATGCCCCGTCGACCGAACAATCGGTAGGTGAGGCGCGTCACAGACGCCGCGCCTCTCGAAGCCGCTCCCACGAGGAGCCGCTCCCACGAGGAGGTGCCGTCATGACGGTCATGGAGCAGCGGGGCGCGTACCGGCCCACACCGCCGCCCGCCTGGCAGCCCCGAACCGACCCCGCGCCGCTGCTGCCCGACGCGGAGCCGTACCGCGTCCTCGGCACCGAGACAGCCGCGAAGGCCGACCCCGAGCTGCTGCGCACGCTCTACGCCCAGCTGGTCCGCGGCCGCCGCTACAACGCGCAGGCCACCGCCCTCACCAAGCAGGGCCGGCTCGCCGTGTACCCGTCCAGCACCGGCCAGGAGGCCTGCGAGGTCGCCGCCGCGCTCGCCCTCGAGGAGCGCGACTGGCTCTTCCCCAGCTACCGCGACACTCTCGCCGCCGTCGCCCGCGGCGTGGACCCGGTCGAGGCGCTGACCCTGCTGCGCGGCGACTGGCACACCGGCTACGACCCGTACGAGCACCGCGTGGCCCCCCTGTGCACCCCGCTCGCCACCCAGCTCCCGCACGCCGTCGGCCTCGCCCACGCCGCCCGCCTCAAGGGCGACGACGTCGTCGCGCTGGCCATGGTCGGCGACGGCGGCACCAGCGAGGGCGACTTCCACGAGGCGCTGAACTTCGCCGCCGTCTGGCAGGCACCGGTCGTCTTCCTGGTCCAGAACAACGGCTTCGCGATCTCCGTGCCGCTCGCCAAGCAGACCGCCGCCCCGACCCTGGCCCACAAGGCCGTCGGGTACGGCGTACCGGGCCGCCTGGTCGACGGCAACGACGCCGCGGCCGTGCACGAGGTGCTGACCGACGCCGTACGGCGGGCCCGCGCGGGCGGCGGCCCCACTCTCGTCGAGGCCGTGACGTACCGCGTCGACGCCCACACCAACGCCGACGACGCCACCCGCTACCGCACCGACGACGAGGTCGAGACCTGGCGCGCCCACGACCCGATCCGGCTGCTGGAGCGGGAACTGACCGACCGCGGCCTGCTCGACGAGGCCGCGATCCAGGCCGCACGGGACGACGCCGAGACCATGGCCGCCGACCTGCGCGCCCGGATGAACGCGGACGCGGAACTCGACCCCATGGACCTGTTCGCCCACGTCTACGCCGAGCCCACCCCGCAGCTGCGCGAGCAGCAGGCCCAGCTGCGGGCGGAGCTGGCGGCCGGCCAGGAAGGGGCCCACCGATGACCACCGTCGCCGTCAAGCCGGCCACCATGGCGCAGGCCCTCACGCGCGCGATGCGCGACGCCATGGCCGCCGACCCGGCCGTGCACGTCCTCGGCGAGGACGTCGGCACGCTCGGCGGCGTCTTCCGCGTCACCGACGGACTCGCCAAGGAGTTCGGCGAGGACCGCTGCACCGACACCCCGCTCGCCGAGGCCGGCATCCTCGGCACCGCCGTCGGCATGGCCATGTACGGGCTGCGCCCGGTGGTCGAGATGCAGTTCGACGCCTTCGCCTACCCCGCCTTCGAACAGCTCCTGTCGCACGTCGCGAAGATGCGCAACCGCACCCGCGGCGCGATGCCCCTCCCGATCACCATCCGCGTGCCCTACGGCGGCGGCATCGGCGGCGTCGAGCACCACAGCGACTCCTCCGAGGCGTACTACATGGCGACTCCGGGACTCCATGTCGTCACGCCCGCCACCGTCGCCGACGCCTACGGCCTGCTGCGCGCCGCCATCGCCTCCGACGACCCGGTGGTCTTCCTCGAGCCCAAGCGGCTGTACTGGTCGAAGGACTCCTGGAACCCGGAGCAGCCCCAGCACGTCGACCCCATCGGCCGCGCGGTCGTGCGGCGCTCCGGCCGCAGCGCCACGCTGATCACGTACGGTCCGTCGGTGCCCGTGTGCCTCGAAGCCGCCGAGGCCGCGCGGGCCGAGGGGTGGGACCTCGAAGTCGTCGACCTTCGCTCCCTGGTGCCGTTCGACGACGAGACGGTCTGCGCCTCGGTGCGGCGGACCGGGCGGGCGGTCGTCGTCCACGAGTCCACCGGGTTCGGCGGGCCGGGCGGAGAGATCGCCTCCCGGGTCACCGAGCGCTGCTTCCACCACCTGGAGGCGCCGGTGCTGCGCGTGGCCGGATTCGACATCCCCTATCCGCCGCCCATGCTGGAGCGGCATCATCTGCCCGGCGTCGACCGGATCCTGGACGCCGTGGCGCGTCTGCAATGGGAGGCCGAGAGCTGATGGCACAGGTGCTGGAGTTCAAGCTCCCCGACCTCGGCGAGGGGCTCACCGAGGCGGAGATCGTGCGCTGGCTGGTCCAGGTCGGCGACGTCGTCGCCGTCGACCAGCCGGTCGTCGAGGTCGAGACGGCCAAGGCGATGGTCGAGGTCCCCTGCCCCTACGGCGGTGTGGTCACCGCCCGCTTCGGCGAGGAGGGCACCGAGCTGCCCGTCGGGGCGCCCCTGATCACGGTCGCGGTCGGCGCCCCGGCCTCCGGTGCGGACACCGCCGCCCAGGCCGGCTCCCGGACCGCCGCGCGCCCGGCCGGGGACACGGCCGCGGCACCGGAGGCGAGCGAGGGCTCCGGCAACGTCCTCGTGGGTTATGGAACGGGAGCACCCCCGGCGCGCCGCCCGCGGGTGCGGCCCCAGCCGCCGGGCGCCACACCGCCCCCGCCGGCCTCCGGCTCCGCGCCGGCCGCGCCGGCTCAGGACACGCCCCGGGCCGCTCCCGCCGGGGGTACCCGGGCCGGCGGGGACACCCCGGTCAACGGCGACGGACCGGTCCCCGTGATCTCCCCGCTCGTGCGCCGCCTCGCCCGCGAGAACGGGCTCGACCTGCGGGAGCTGACCGGCTCCGGTCCCGACGGGCTGATCCTGCGCGCGGACGTCGAGTACGCGTTGCGTGCCGCCGCCGCCCAGGGCGGCCGTACGACCGCCCCGCACCCCGAACCGCAGGCGCGCGCGGCCGCCCGGCCCGAGGGCTCCGCCCAGGCACCCGCCTCCACCGCCGTCGGCGGGGGCACGCGTGTCCCGCTCAAGGGCGTGCGCGGCGCGGTCGCCGACAAGCTGTCCCGCAGCCGGCGCGAGATCCCGGACGCCACCTGCTGGGTGGACGCCGACGCCACCGAGCTCATGCGGGCCAGGGCCGCGATGAACGCGGCCGGCGGGCCGAAGATCTCCCTGCTCGCCCTGCTGGCCCGGATCTGCACCGCCGCACTCGCCCGCTACCCCGAGCTGAACTCCACCGTCGACCTCGCCGCCCGGGAGGTCGTCCGGCTCGACCAGGTCCACCTCGGGTTCGCCGCGCAGACCGAACGGGGCCTCGTCGTCCCGGTCGTCAGGGACGCGCACGCCCGCGACGCCGAGGGCCTGACCGCGGAGTTCGCCCGGCTGACCGAGGCGGCCCGGGCCGGGAGGCTGACGCCCGGGGAGCTGACCGGCGGCACCTTCACGCTGAACAACTACGGCGTGTTCGGCGTCGACGGCTCCACCCCGATCATCAACCACCCCGAGGCCGCCATGCTCGGCGTCGGCCGGATCGTCCCCAAGCCGTGGGTGCACGAGGGCGAGCTGGCCGTCCGCCAGGTCGTCCAGCTCTCGCTCACGTTCGACCACCGCGTCTGCGACGGCGGCACTGCCGGCGGCTTCCTGCGCTACGTCGCCGACTGCGTCGAACAGCCGGCGGTGCTGCTGCGCACCCTGTGACGCGTCCGCCCGTCGGGGCCACCCCTGTCCACATGCTGTGCACGGGGGTGGCAACGATCTTCCCGGCGCCCATACTCGGGGCATGACCTCGCGCTCCGCCCCTTCCGCCCCCGGCGTCCCGTACGGCGGCGTCCCGTACGACGCCGTGGTGCTCGCGGGCGGGGCCGCGCGGCGGCTCGGCGGCGCCGACAAGCCCGCCGTGCGGGTGGGCGGCCGGTCCCTGCTCGACCGGGTCCTCGCCGCCTGCGCCGGGGCCCGCGCCACCGTCGTGGTCGCCGCCCCGCGCCCCACCGCGCGGCCGGTGACCTGGGCCCGCGAGGACCCGCCCGGCGGAGGTCCGCTCGCCGCCCTCGACGCAGGACTGCGGCACACCACCGCCGGGCACGTCGTGGTGCTCTCCGCGGACCTGCCGTTCCTCGACGACGGCACGGTACGGCGGCTGCGCGCCGCCCTGACCGCCGCGCGGGACGCCGACGGCGCCCTGCTCGCCGACGCCGACGGCCGCGACCAGCCGCTCGTCGCCGCCTACCGCGCCGCCGCGCTGCGCCGCGAGCTGGCCGCGCTCACCGCCGCGCACGGCACGCTCACCGGACTGCCGCTGCGCCGGCTGACCGGCGCGCTCGACCTCGTCCGCGTCCCGGATCCCGTCGCCTCCTTCGACTGCGACACCTGGGACGACATCGCCACCGCCAGGGCACGCATCAGGGAGCATGGGCACGTGTTGGATGAATGGATCTCCGCAGTCAAGGACGAGCTGGGCATCGACCTCGACGTCGACACCGGTGCGCTGCTCGACCTGGCCCGTGACGCCGCCCACGGTGTGGCGCGCCCGGCCGCGCCGCTGACCACCTTCCTCGTCGGCTATGCCGCCGCCCATGCGGGCGGCGGACCGCAGGCCGTCGCCGAGGCCACCCGCAAGGCCGCCGCGCTGGCCCGGCGGTGGGCGGAGGAGGCGGACGAGGCAGCCCCCGGATCCGGCACGCGCCCGGACGCCGGATGACCGCCCCCGGCGTCCGGGCCGGCGAGGACGCCCACGACCTCGATGTCGAGGAGGCCCTGGCCCTCGTGAAACGCCCCGACGGCCGCGCTCCCGGCGAGCAGGCCCCCGGCGACCCCGGTGACCAGGACGCGCGGTCCGCGACCCGGCGCACCGCACCGGCGGCCCCCCGGCGGGACGCCCAGCACCGCGCCACCCCCTGGCCGCGGGCCCGGGCCACCGCGGAACGGGCCGGCCGCGCCGCCCGTGCGACCGCCGAGCGAGCCGGCCGGACGAGCCGTACGGCGGACGGAACGGCCGCTCCCGGCCGCTCCCCCGCCTCCGTGCCCCTGGACGCCGCCCTGGGCCTGGTGCTGGCCGCCCCCCTGGCCGCGCTCACCGACCTGCCCTCCTTCGACACCTCCGCGATGGACGGCTGGGCCGTCGCGGGCCCCGGACCGTGGGCGCTGCGGGCCGAGGGCGTGCTCGCCGGGCACGGGGAACCGGCACGGCTCGCCGACGGCGAGGCGGTGCGCATCGCCACCGGAGCCAGGATCCCGCAGGACACCACGGCGGTGCTGCGCAGCGAGCACGGCCGCACGGACGACAAGGGCCGCCTCCACCCCACCAGGGACGTCGGCCACGGCCAGGACATCCGCCCGCGCGCCCAGGAGTGCCGCACCGGCGACCAGCTCCTGCCGGCCGGCACGCTCGTCACCCCGGCCGTCCTCGGCCTCGCCGCGGCGGCCGGCTACGACACCCTCCCCGTGGTGCCCCGTCCGCGCGTCGACGTGCTCGTCCTGGGCGACGAACTCCTCACGGAGGGCCTGCCCCACGACGGTCTGATCCGGGACGCCCTCGGCCCGATGCTGCCGCCCTGGCTCCGGGCGCTCGGTGCGGAGGTCACGTCGGTCCGGCGGCTCGGTGACGAGGCGGCGGCACTGCACCGGGCCGTCACCGCAAGCGAGGCCGACCTCGTCGTCACCACGGGAGGCACCGCGTCGGGGCCGGTCGACCACGTCCACCCCACGTTGCGCCGCATCGGCGCGGAGCTGCTCGTCGACGGCGTCGAGGTGCGGCCGGGCCACCCCATGCTGCTGGCCCGCATCCGGGAGGACCAGCACCTCGTCGGCCTGCCCGGCAACCCGCTCGCGGCCGTCTCCGGGCTGCTCACCCTGGCCGAGCCGCTGCTGCGTGCTCTCGCCGGCCACCCGGCCACGGAGCGGTACGCCCTGCCGCTGAAGGACGGGGCGCCCGGACACCCGTACGACACCCGTCTCGTGCCCGTCGCCCTGCGCGGTGACCGGGCGGTGCCGCTGCACTACAACGGCCCCGCCATGCTGCGCGGGGTCGCGGCGGCCGATGCCCTGGCCGTCGTCCCGCCCGGCGGCGCCGGGCCGGGGCAGGAGACGGAGATCCTGGAGCTGCCGTGGGCGATGGCAGGCATCGGCGCGTGTTTCACGTGAAACACGCGCCCACCTCGCCCGTCCCCGGGGCATGTCGCCCGCCCGTCCCCGGGGCACGCCGTCCGCCCGCGGCCGGGGCGCACCGCCCCGGCCGGGCCTACTCCGCCGCCGCCTCCGACACCGGCCGGCTCACGGTGATCACCCGGTCCCCGGCCCGCAGCTCGGTGCGCCAGCCGACCGCGTAGTCCAGCCGCTTGCGGTCGCGGATGACGGCCAGCACCAGGTCGCCGCATTCGCGGGGAGTGCGGCCGACCTCCTCGGAGGCGACGGGCCGCTCGATGAGGTCCAGGCCGCTGCCCAGGGTCATCAGATCCTCCAGGGTCCGGGCCGCGGGCGGACTGGCCATGAACGTGCCCAGCAGCCGGCCGGCCGAGCTGGAACTCGTGACCACCGTGTCGGCACCGCTCTGCTTGAGCAGCGGCACGTTCTCGTCCTCCCGGACGGCCACCACGATCGTGGCGCGCCGGTTCAGCTGGCGGGCGGTCAGGGTGATCAGCGTGGCCGTCTCGTCCCGCTGCGGGGCGACGATCACCTGGGAGGCGCGGTGCAGTTCCGCCTTGAGCAGGGTCTCGGAGAGTGTGGCGTCCCCGTTGATCGCCACGAGCCCGTCGTCGCCGGCCGCGGTCACCGCCTTCTGCTGGGCGTCCACGACCACGATCCGGTCCTTGTCGATCCCCTGCCCGACCAGGGTCCGCACGGCGTGCTGCCCCTTGGTGCCGTAGCCGATCAGCACGATGTGGTTCCGGGTCCGGGAACGCCAGCGGTGGATGCGGACCTGCTGGCGCGTGCGCTCGGTGAGGACTTCGAGGGTGGTGCCGACCAGGATGATCAGGAACAGCACGCGCAGCGGGGTGATGACGAAGATGTTGGTGAGCCGGGCGGCGTCGCTGACCGGCGTGATGTCGCCGTATCCCGTGGTGGAGAGGGTGACGGTCGCGTAGTACGCCGCGTCGATGAGGTCGACGGAGCCGTCGGAGTTGTCGTTGTACCCCTCGCGGTCGAAGTAGACGATGACCACGGTGACGATCAGCACCACCATCGCGATGACCAGGCGCTTGATCACCTGCTGAAGGGGCGGTACGACGCTCTGCGTGGGCATCGTGATGGAACGGCCCGCCTCGGCGTCGTCCCGTGCCTCCTTGCGCGAGCGGTACCAGAGGGACCGCAGCAGAGGCATTCCCCTCTGGTGGAGCTGCGGCCGTTGGTCGCCCTTCATCGTGTGCCCCCTGTGACGCTGAACCGGACAGTCGGCACCATGGTTCCCGACGCGCACCCGTACGTCACAACCCACACGCCTGGAGGCATGTCTTGCGGGACCACACCGTCGTCGTCGGCTTCGGTACGAAGGGCCGGTCGGCGATCCGCGCCGTCTGCGCCACCGGGCTGAGCAAGGAGCGGGTCGTCGTGGTCGACCCCAGCGGCAAGGCGATCGACGCGGCGACGGCCGAGGGCTATGCCGCCGTGCTGGGCGACGCGACCCGCAGCGAGGTGCTCAAGCGCGCCGAGATCCAGCGGGCGGGCCAGATCATCATCGCCACCCAGCGCGACGACACGGCCGTGCTGGTGGCGCTGACGGCCCGGCAGCTCAACGCGCGGGCGAAGATCGTGGCCGCGGTCCGCGAGGAGGAGAACGGGCCGCTGCTGAAGCAGTCCGGCGCGGACGAGGTGATCACCAGCGCGGGCGCGGCCGGACGGCTGCTGGGCCTGTCCGTGCTGAGCCCGGCGGCGGGTCTGGTGATGGAGGACCTGATCCGGCAGGGCAGCGGCCTCGACGTGGTGGAGCGGCCGGTCACCCGGGCCGAGGTCGGCCTGCGCCCGCGGGAAACGCCCGACCTGGTGGTGAGCGTCCTGCGCGGGCACCGGGTACTCGGTTACGACGATCCGGCCGTGGGACGGCTGGAACTGAC
Source organism: Streptomyces glaucescens (assembly GCF_000761215.1). Lineage (GTDB taxonomy): Bacteria > Actinomycetota > Actinomycetes > Streptomycetales > Streptomycetaceae > Streptomyces > Streptomyces glaucescens_B. Next base: position 3,995,426 of record NZ_CP009438.1, read on the forward strand.
GGACCGGGTGATCACGATCGTCCCGGCGGCCGAACCGGAGACGGGACGCAAGGGCCTGCCCCCCGCCATGGGCCACTGAGCGGCCCCCTCCCGCGGCACCGGGCGGGCTGCCGGGACCACCGCACCGCACCCCACGGCTGCGGCCCGGCCCGCTCGCGCCGTGCCCGGCCCGCTCGCGCCGTGCCCGGCCCGCTCGCGCCGTGCCCGGCCCCGCCCGACGTGCCCCGGGGCCGGCCGCCGCCGTCGCGACCTCCGCCGCCGTTGCGACCAGGGCCCGCCGCCATGGCCGAGCCCCCGCCACCCAGTGGAGCCGCCCCGCCCGGCCCTGTGACCCACGCCCACCAAGAACCGGTCCCGCGCCTCAAGACCCGGTCCCGCACCCGGGCCCACCTGGACCCGGGCCCGCACCCGGGCCCCCGCGGCTACTTGCGGTTGTAGAGCCGCATCGTGATCGGCCCGAAGACCACCAGGAACAGCGCCGCCCACCCCAGCGTCCAGGCGATCTCGTCGGCCGGCCAGTCGCCCGCCATCAGGCCCCGCACCGCGGAGGCCAGATGCGTGACCGGGCTGTTGTTGACGAACGCCTGGAGCCAGCCCGGCATGGTCCGCGGGTCGACGAAGACGTTGGACAGGAAGGTCAACGGGAAGATCACCATCATGCTGACGCCCATCACCGACTTCTCCGTGCGCAGCATCAGCCCGAACATGGTCCAGATCCACGAGAACGCGAACGAGAAGACGATCAGCAGCGCAATCCCGGCGGCGACCCCGACGACTCCGCCGTCCGGCCGGTAGCCGAGGACGATGCCGACGGTGAGCATCACCACGGAGGCGATGGTGTAGCGCAGGGCGTCACCGAGGAGGTAGCCGACCATCGTCGACGGCCGCCAGATGGGCAGGGACCGGAACCGGTCGAAGACGCCCTTCTCGATGTCCGTGTTGACCGAGACCCCGGTGTACATGGTGATCATCACGACGGACATCACCAGGATCCCGGGCAGCAGGAACTGGATGTACTCCTTCGGCGACCCGGCCAGCGCACCCCCGAACAGGTACGTGTACATCAGCACCATCATGATCGGGAACGCGGTGACGTCGAACAGCTGCTCCGGCACGTGCTTGATCTTCAGCACGGCCCGCCAGCCGAAGGTCAGCGAGGCCGACCACGCGCTGGGCCGCGGCGGCCGTTCCTTCGCCACCAGCAGCGCGGCCAGCGATTCCGCGCTGACGGGGGCGAGTTCCCTGGTCTCCGTGGTCGTCGCGGTGCTCATGCCGCCACCTCGTCCTTCGAAGCAGTCGTGGCCGTCGCGGCCTGCGAGTCCTGGGTGTCGTGCCCGGTCAGGGCGAGGAAGACCTCGTCCAGGCTGGGCTGGCCCAGCGAGAAGTTGTCGACGGTGATCCCGGAGCGGGCCAGCTCGCCGAGCGCCCGCGCGGCCTGCCCGGCGGCACTGTCGTCGCTTGCCGCCGCCCCGAGCCGGGCGGTCAGCGCCACCGGATCGGGCTCCAGCTGCACCCGCGCGTCGAGCGTCCGGCTCAGCACCTGTGCCGCCTGCGGCCGCTGCTCGGCGTCGCGCAGCCGCAGATGGACGGATCCGGCGCCGACGGACGCCTTCAGCTCGCCCTTGGTGCCCTCGGCGATCACCCTGCCCCGGTCGATGACGGCGATCCGGGACGCCAGCTGGTCCGCCTCGTCCAGGTACTGCGTGGTCAGCAGCACGGTGGTGCCCTGGGCGACGACCGCGCGGACGATGTCCCACACCTGGTTGCGGCTGCGCGGGTCGAGGCCGGTGGTCGGCTCGTCGAGGAACAGCAGGTCGGGCGTGTTCAGGATGGACGCGGCGATGTCGATCCGCCGCCGCATGCCGCCGGAGTAGTTCTTGATCTGCTTGCCGGCCGCCTCGGTCAGCCCGAAGGCCTCCAGGAGCTGCGCGGCCCGCTCCCGGGCGGCCTTCTTGCCGTGTCCGAGCAGCCGGCCCAGCAGGACCAGGTTCTCGGTGCCGGTCAGGTCCTCGTCCACCGACGCGTACTGCCCGGTCAGGCTCACCCGGCCGCGCACGTCGTCCGCCTCGTGGACCACGTCGTGCCCGAAGACGCGGGCCTCGCCGCCGTCCGGCCGCAGCAGGGTGGCGAGCATCTTCACGGTGGTCGTCTTCCCGGCGCCGTTGGGACCGAGGACGCCGTAGACCGTGCCGGTGGGGACGGCGAGGTCGACGCCGTCCACGGCCCGGGTCTCGCCGAACGTCTTCACCAGGCCCACGGTCTCGATGGCCAGGCCGGCGGTGTGCTGGCTCATGGGTTGTCCTTCCGCGTACTCGGATTACGCAGGGGAAGACCTCCACGGTCGCGCAAACTCATCGCTCCCGCACACGAATTCGCACCGGCTTCCGCCCGAAGTCCCCGTCCCCTCCGACCCCGGACCGAGGAGTAGCGTCCCTTCCATGCATGCGATCACGATTCCCGAACCCGGCGGTCCCGAGGCGCTGACCTGGACCGAGGTCCCGGACCCGGAGCCCGGCGAGGGCGAGGTCCTGGTCGAGGTGGTGGCGAGCGCCGTCAACCGCGCCGACATCCTCCAGCGGCAGGGCCACTACGCGCCGCCGCCCGGCGCCTCCCCCTATCCCGGGCTGGAGTGCTCCGGGCGGATCGCCGCCCTCGGTCCCGGCGTCGGCGGCTGGTCGGTCGGCGACGAGGTGTGCGCCCTGCTCGCGGGCGGCGGTTACGCCGAGAAGGTGGCCGTCCCGGCCGGGCAGCTGCTGCCGGTGCCCAAGGGGGTGGGCCTGCGCGAGGCCGCCGCGCTGCCCGAGGTGACCTGCACGGTCTGGTCCAACGTGTTCATGGTCGCCCATCTGCGGCCGGGCGAGACGCTGCTGGTGCACGGCGGGTCCAGCGGCATCGGCACCATGGCGATCCAGCTCGCCAAGGCCGTCGGCGCCAGGGTCGCGGTCACCGCGGGCACCCGCGAGAAGCTCGACAGGTGCGCGGAGCTGGGCGCCGACATCCTGATCAACTACCGGGAGCAGGACTTCGTCGCGGAGATCCGGGAGGCCACCGGCGGCGCGGGCGCCGACGTCATCCTCGACAACATGGGGGCCAAGTACCTCGACCGCAACGTCAGGGCGCTCGCCGTCAACGGCCGGCTGGCGATCATCGGCATGCAGGGCGGGGTCAAGGGCGAGCTGAACATCGGCGCCCTGCTCGCCAAGCGCGCCGCGATCACCGCGACCTCGCTGCGGGCCCGTCCGCTCGCCGAGAAGGCGTCCATCGTGGCGGCCGTCCGGGAGCACGTCTGGCCGTTGTTCGGCGGCGGCCGCATCCGGCCGGTGGTGGACCGCGAGGTGCCGATGAGCGAGGCGCCGGCGGGGCACCGGCTGTTGGAGGAGAGCGGTCACATCGGGAAGGTGCTGCTGGTCACCGGGTGATCCGGCCGGCGGGTGCGGCCCGGCGGGTCAGATCTGCCCGCGCCGCACCCGCAGCCCGAGGAAGGCCAGCGCGAAGCCCAGCCCGATGAGCACCATGCCCGAGCCGAGCGGCAGGATCCGCAGGACGGGCTCGCGGGTCCGCTCCCGGTCGGCCACGACGGCCTCCGCGGGCTCGGCCTCCGGCGGCCCGACGGGCGCCCGGGTCGGCGGCCGGGCCGTCGTGGGCTCCGCCCGCGGCGCCTCCTTCCGCCCCGGCCGCTCCCGTCCCTCACCCGCCGGGTTCCCGGCGCGGCTGCGCGCGGGATCCGGCGCGGGCGCGGGCGCGCGGGCGCCGGAGAGGGGAGTGCGAGGGTCGTACGTCGGTACGGTGCCGTGTGCCGAAGGGCCCTGCGTCGAAGGGCCCAGCGCCGAAGGGCCCTGCGCCGACGGCCTGTGTGCCGAAGGGCCCTGCGCCGAAGGGCCCTGCGCCGACGGTCCGTGTGCCGAGGGCCTGTGTGGCGAAGGGCGCTGCGCCGAGGGCCTGTGTGGCGAAGGGCCCTGTGCCGAGGGCCCGTGTGCCGACGGTCCGTGTGCCGAGGGCCCGTGTGGCGAAGGGCCCTGTGCCGACGGCCCGTGCGCCGACGGCCCGTGTGCCGGACGCTCGTGCGCCCGATGCCCGTACGGGGAAACGCCCGCGTACGGCGACACGGGCGCGGACGGTACCGATCCCGGTACGGGCGCGGCCCCCGCCCCGAAGGACGCGGCCCCGAAGGACGCGGCCCCGAAGGACGCGGCCCCGAAGGACGCACCGCCCCCCGGCAGGACCAGCGCACCGCCCAGTCCCGCCGCGCACAGTGTCCGCAGCCATGGAGTCACGTCAGCCAGCGTCACATCTCCGGCACACCCCGGCATTCCGGATGCCGCCAGGCGGCTGGTGGGGCCGGGGCGATTCAGCGCACATCCCGGGTGGGAGAGAATGGCCGTATGGAGATGCCGAGGAACGAGAGGTCGCCTGAGAACTCCCAGCGGATCCTGGTCGTGGGCCAGGACGGCATGGCGCTCGGCGGCGGTGGAGACGACGACTCCCATGAGACCCCGGTGACCGACCAGGTCGAGCAGCCGGCGAAGGTCATGCGCATCGGCAGCATGATCAAGCAGCTGCTGGAGGAGGTGCGGGCGGCGCCTCTGGACGAGGCCAGCCGGGTGCGGCTCAAGGAGATCCACGCCAGCTCGGTGAAGGAGCTGGAGGACGGTCTGGCGCCGGAGCTGGTCGAGGAACTGGAGCGGCTCTCCCTGCCGTTCACGGACGACGCGACGCCGTCCGACGCGGAGCTGCGCATCGCGCAGGCCCAGCTGGTGGGCTGGCTGGAGGGCCTGTTCCACGGGATCCAGACGACCCTGTTCGCCCAGCAGATGGCCGCGCGGGCCCAGCTCGAGCAGATGCGCCGCGCGCTGCCGCCGGGCGTGGTGCACGAGGGCCAGGACGACCCCCGCGCGGGCGGCCGTCAGGGCGGCCCGTACCTGTAGCGCCGTACCGCGTCGAGAAAGGCCCGGCGTCCGCCGGGCCTTTCCGCGTGCCGGGGGTCAGGACGGCGGGTTCCCCGTGGAGACGTTCAGCTGGATGACGATCTTCTCGGTGGGGTCGATGTCCGTGCCCGCGGCCGGGAACTGGCTCATCACGGTTCCGTCGCCGTAGGTGTTCTCGTCCTGGTACTTGATTTCCTTCTGCCAGCCCGCGGACTGCAGACACTCCTGGACCGACGTGATGTTCTTGAACTGGAAGTCCGGGATCTTGACCTTGTCCGGGTCGTTGTACGACTCCTCGGGCTCGCTGCACTCGGTGGAGTCGATCGTGCGGGAGGTGTCCGGCCCGCGGTAGCCCGGCTTCTTCGAGTCCGTGGCCGTGGCCGTCGGCGTCGAGGCGCCGCCCCTGCCCTGGTCGTCCTTCTCGCCGCCGTTCAGGGTCAGCGCGGCGACCAGGCCGCCGACCGCCAGCACCGCGACGACGGCCGAGCCCGCGACGACCGCCTTGTTGCTCCTGCCGCCGGAGCCCGAGGCGCGCGCGGGGGCCTGCGGCGCGATGGTGTACGGCGGCGGCGTGGACGGCGTCTGCTGGGCCGCGTACGGCGACGGGGTCGGGTAGCCGCCCTGCTGCGGATAGCCGTACGACGGCTGGGGCGCCGGCGTCGGCGTGCCGTACGGGTTCGGGGCCGGCGCCGGCTGGTACGGCGTCTGGACGCCGCTCACGGGCGCCGGGGTGCTCTGGTCGACCGGCGGGAAGACGGCGGAGCCGACGCCCGCGCCGCTCTGCGCCGGGCTGCCCGCCACGATGCTCGGCGGGGCGGGCTGGAAGGAGGCGGCGACCCGCAGGCACTCGTCGCGCATGGCGACGGCGGTCGGGAAGCGCTCGTTGGGGTTCTTCTTCAGGGCGCGCGCGACCAGCGCGTCCACGGCCGGCGGCAGAGCGCGGTTGATCGCCGAGGGGGCGACCGGCTCCTCCTGCACATGCGCGTAGGCGATCGCCAGCGGCGAGTCGGCGTCGAACGGCAGCCGCCCGGTGACGAGCTGGAACAGCATGATGCCGACCGAGTACAGATCGGAGCGGGCGTCCACGCCGCGGCCGAGGGCCTGCTCGGGGGAGAGGTACTGGGGGGTGCCGACCACCATGCCGGTCTGGGTCATCGAGGTCACGCCGGACTGCATGGCACGCGCGATGCCGAAGTCCATCACCTTGACGACGTTCCGCTTCGTCACCATCACGTTGCCCGGCTTGATGTCCCGGTGGACCAGCCCCATCTCGTGGCTGATCTCCAGGGCCGCCAGCACGTCCGCGGTGACCTTGAGGGCCTGGTCGGCGGGCATGGCGCCGAACCGGCGGATGTCCTCCTCCAGCACCGAGCCCAGCGGGCGGCCCTCGACGTACTCCATGACGATGTACGGCGTGGTCATGCCGTCCACGTCGTCCTCGCCGGTGTCGAAGACGGAGACGATGTTGGTGTGCGTGAGCTTCGCCACGGCCTGGGCCTCGCGGCGGAACCGCTCGCGGAAGGCCTGCTCGCGGCCCAGCTCGGTGTGCAGCGTCTTGATCGCGACCTGCCGGTCGAGGACGCTGTCGTAGGCGAGGTGGACGGAGGCCATGCCGCCCTGGCCGAGCAGATCACGCAGCTGGTAGCGGCCGCCGGCGAGCGAACGCCCCGCGTACCGGTCCTGTGCGCCGTCCTGGCTCATGATCCGTATCCCCCGCTGTGGGCCTTCAGGCGCCGTTGATCGAAAGTGCTATTCCCGGCCAAGTCTGCCCCAGGGCACTGACACGTCAAGCTCGGTGCCCGTTCCGTGACCGTACGCGAAAGAAGCGTCGCGGAAGCGTTACAGCGGCCGTACGGCCGGTACACAGGATTTGCACGACCGCGCGGGGGCACGGTTTCATGACCGGTCCGTCTCGTGCCGGTCGCGGCGCCCGTCTCGGACCGGAGGCTTGCGCGGAGGCTGTAGCGTGGCCGACGGAGACCGTAACAACACCGCGCGCACCGCGGGCAGAAACGACGGCGAGGACTGATGGCACAGCAGCAGCGCGCTCAGGGCCCGTCCGACCCCGAGGCGACTGGCGGCGGGATGTCAGATGCGCCGGAATCGTGGGGTAACGGCGGGCTGGTCGGGGACGGCCGGTATCGGCTGACCCACCGGCTCGGCCGGGGCGGCATGGCCGAGGTGTTCGCGGCGGAGGACGTACGGCTGGGACGCACCGTGGCGGTGAAGCTGCTGCGTGCCGATCTCGCCGAGGACCCGGTCTCCAAGGCCCGCTTCACGCGCGAGGCGCAGTCCGTGGCCGGCCTCAACCACCACGCGATCGTCGCCGTGTACGACTCCGGCGAGGACGTCGTGGGCGGCCAGTCCGTGCCGTACATCGTGATGGAGCTGGTCGAGGGCCGCACCATCCGCGACCTGCTGCACAACGCCGAGGCGCCCGGACCGGAGCAGGCGCTGATCATCGTGTCCGGCGTCCTGGAGGCGCTGGCCTACTCGCACCAGCACGGCATCGTGCACCGCGACATCAAGCCCGCCAACGTCATCATCACGCACAACGGCGCCGTGAAGGTGATGGACTTCGGCATCGCGCGCGCCCTGCACGGCGCGTCCACGACGATGACGCAGACCGGCATGGTCATGGGCACCCCGCAGTACCTCTCCCCGGAGCAGGCGCTCGGCAAGGCCGTCGACCACCGCTCCGACCTGTACGCGACCGGCTGCCTGCTCTACGAACTGCTCGCGCTGCGCCCGCCGTTCGTCGGCGAGACCCCGCTGTCGGTGGTGTACCAGCACGTCCAGGACATCCCGACGCCGCCGTCCGAGGTCTCCGACGGTGCCCCGCCGGAGCTGGACGGCCTGGTCATGCGCTCGCTCGCCAAGGAGCCCGACGACCGGTTCCAGACCGCGGAGGAGATGCGCGGCCTGGTGCAGTACGCCCTCCAGATGCTGTACGAGCAGGGCAGCCACACGGGCACCTGGAACACCGGCCCCGTGGAGACGCACGACGGCCGGCACACCCCGGCGGCGGGCATGGCCGGTACGGCCGTGCTGCCGCACCCCGTGGACGCCTCCGGCACCTCCCAGATCCCGCAGCAGGTCATGCCGAACTACGGCGGGGGCCGGGACGACGGCGGTTTCGAGGGCCACGGCAACCGGGGCAGCGGCCGCGGCAAGCTGTGGATCCTCGCCGTCCTCGCGGTGATCGCCATCGCGGCGGGCGTCGCGCTCGCCCTCAACGGCGAGAAGACGAAGGAGCCGGGCACCGACAAGAGCCCGACCCCGACGGTCACCAAGAGCACCGGCAAGGAGACGGCCGAGGAGACGCCGAGCGACGACGCGACCCAGGAGACCCCGGACACCTCCACGGGCGACGGCTCGGGCAGCGGGGGCGGCTGGGGCGGCTGGGACCCGACGCCGACCCCGTCGTGGAGCCCGTCGCCGTCCTGGTCCGAGGACCCGACGGACCCGCCGACCGACACCCCGCCGACCGGCACCGGCGGCACCGACACGGGCGGTACCGACACGGGTGGCACCGACACGGGTGGCACGGAGGACGGCGGGACCGAGAACGGCGGCACGGAGAACGGCGGGACCGAGAACGGCGGCACGGAGAACGGCGGTGCCGACGCGGGGGTCGTCAGCGGCGCCGACGGCGGCGGCGTCTGAGTCCACGGCGCGCCCGCCCGGCCGCAGCGTGAGCGGCGGCGTCCGAGCCCACGCCGCCGCGGCGCCGGAGGCGGCGTCCGAGCCCCCGGCGCGCCCGCCGCACGCGCCCGCCGGCCGCAGCGCGGGCGGCGCCCCGCCGCGGGCGTTCAGTCCGCGAACGCCCCGCACACCGCGTCGTACTCCCGGGTCCACCACACGGCCAGCGCCGAGGCGGCCGGGAACTGGGGGTCCGCGCGGGTGTCGCCGCGCTCGTAGCGCCAGCGCAGCATCCAGAAGTCGTTGAGGCGTTCCCACCACACCCGGTGCACGGCCGCGGCCAGCTCGGACGGCGTCGCCTCGGCGGCCCGCCGGTACGCGCGCGCGTACGCCCGCACCTTGGGCAGGTCCAGGGTGCCCGCGGGCTGCACGAAGAAGATCGCGGCGGCGCGCACCGCCTCCTCCGCGCGGGGCTGGACGCCGAGCCGGTCCCAGTCGACGATCGCGGCCGGGGCGTCGCCCCGGTAGAGCACGTTGAACGGGTGGAAGTCCCCGTGCACCCAGCCCACCGAGCCGCCCCGCGGGGGCCGGCGGTCCGCGTGCCGCTCCAGCAGCGCGCGCCGCTCCAGGAGCCGGTGCCGGGCCAGTTCGTCGAAGGAGTCGGCGGGCCGGCGCCGGCGCACGCGCGCGAGGAGATCGTCGATGAGGCCGAAGGTGTCGGCGGGGTCGGCGCTGCGCACGGGGTGCGGGTGCTCGGCCGGGGCCGTGCGGCCCTTGGGGGGCATCACCCGCTCCAGGGTCGCGTGCACGGCGCCCAGCAGGGACCCGAGCCTGCCGCACTGGCCGGGGGAGAGCTGGCCGCCGTGGCGGTGCCGGCCGTCGATCCAGGGGTGCAGCGCGTACGCGTGCCCGCCGACCACCGCCACGGTGCGCCCGTCGCGTCCGGCCAGCGGCGGGGCGACCGGCACGCCCAGGTCGGCCAGCCGCTGGGTGGCGCGGTGCCGGCGCTCGATGGCCGCGGGGTCGGCGGTGTCGGGGTCGAAGTGGTGCTTGAGGAAGTAGCGGCCGCGGGTCGTGCACAGCCGGTAACCGCGGTTCAGCAGCCCCTGGTCGACCGGGTCGCAGGCGAGGGCGGAGCCCGCGCCGTACTGACGGAGGAGGGCGTTCAGCGGGGGCGTGAGGGGCAGGAGGGGTGGTACACAGGGGCGCGGCACGCGCCAGATGCTAGGGCACCGGAAGGGGCCCGTGAGCTGCGCGTTGTCACAGCCAGTCGTGGGCGATCACTTCCGGTCGTGCCGTGCCATTTCCTCAGGAGACGGCGGATGTGAATCGCGGTCAGTATTTCTCCGTCCGCTTTCGCGCCCCCCTGTGCGGCTGCCGGGGCGTGCCACCGCATGCCGGGTTTCCGTGAGCGCACGGAAACGCAATTTCTTGATCGTCTTTTCGCGGGACGTGGCCCTCCGCCGATCCGCCCGCTGGCCGGCCCCTCACCGATCACGCACCGATCAGGTCCGGAATCCATCGTTCCTGTTCTGTCCGATGCGTGCATTGGTCCTGGTCCCGGCCGTTCCCGCCCGCACGGTGGCGCCGGCTGCCGCGCGCCGCGTCCGGGCGCCGGAGCCGTCCGGGCGCCGCGTCGAGCCCGGCGCATCGGGACGGGTGGCCGAAAAGCGCACCGGCGCGCCGGCGGCCGTCCCCGCCTCGCCGACCGCCCCGGCGCCGTCCGCACCGGACGGCGTTCCGTGCGTGTCACGACGGACGACGTCGTGATCATCGAGGGGAAATACTCTGATTTTTCCGTCTTCACGCACGCGATCAGTCTCACACGAAACTCTTCCCGTGACCTGGGTGGCCGGGATAACGTGCCGGTGTTCCGGCCGCCTGCAACGCTGTGACCAGGGTTCCTTCCCGGCTTTTCGATTTACTTGGATTTCCAAGCAAAATCGCAGGTCAGGAGGGGTTTCACAGAAATGTGGAGCACTGGGTAACGTAATCGTTGCAGGGCGCTCGCCGGGGCACCTGTCACGCCTGTTCCCGGTCGAGTGGCACCCACCCCGTGCCCGGTGGTCGGAACAGGTGAGCCGCACTGGCCTTACCGGCGAACCCGGGGGCCGGACCGACGGAGGAGCACACGTGACCGTGGAGAGCACTGCCGCGCGCACACCGCGACGCAGCGCCAGTACGAAGAGCACGGCCGGCAAGCGCACGACCGCAAGGAAGGGCACCGGCGCCGCACCGGGCACCGACCCCCAGCTCGTGCAGCTGCTGACGCCCGAGGGCGAGCGCGTCAAGAACGCCGAGTACGACAAGTACGTCGCCGCCATCACCCCCGAGGAGCTGCGCGGTCTGTACCGCGACATGGTGCTCACCCGCCGCTTCGACGCCGAGGCGACCGCCCTCCAGCGCCAGGGCGAGCTGGGCCTGTGGGCGTCGCTGCTCGGCCAGGAGGCCGCCCAGATCGGCTCCGGCCGGGCCCTGCGCGACGACGACTACGTCTTCCCGACCTACCGCGAGCACGGCGTCGCCTGGTGCCGCGGGGTCGACCCGACCAACCTGCTCGGCATGTTCCGCGGCGTCAACAACGGCGGCTGGGACCCGAACGGCAACAACTTCCACCTGTACACGATCGTCATCGGCTCCCAGACGCTGCACGCCACCGGCTACGCGATGGGCATCGCCAAGGACGGCGCGGACAGCGCGGTCATCGCCTACTTCGGCGACGGCGCCTCCAGCCAGGGCGACGTCGCCGAGTCCTTCACGTTCTCCGCCGTCTACAACGCCCCCGTGGTGTTCTTCTGCCAGAACAACCAGTGGGCGATCTCCGAGCCCACCGAGAAGCAGACCCGCGTCCCGCTCTACCAGCGCGCCCAGGGCTTCGGCTTCCCCGGCGTCCGGGTCGACGGCAACGACGTGCTGGCCTGCCTCGCCGTGACCAAGTGGGCCCTGGAGCGGGCCCGCCTCGGCGAGGGCCCCACCCTCGTCGAGGCGTACACCTACCGCATGGGCGCCCACACCACCTCCGACGACCCCTCCCGCTACCGGGGCGACGAGGAACGCCTGGCCTGGGAGGCGAAGGACCCGATCCTGCGCCTGCGCCGCCACCTGGAGGCCTCGAACCACGCGGACGAGGCGTTCTTCGCGGAACTGGAGACCGAGAGCGAGACGTTGGGCAGGCGAGTGCGCGAGGCGGTCCGCGCCATGCCGGACCCGGACCACTTCGCCATCTTCGAGAACGTGTACGCGGACGGGCACGCGCTCGTCGACGAGGAGCGCGCGCAGTTCGCCGCCTACCAGGCGTCGTTCGCGGACGGACAGGGGGACTGACATGGCAGCGGAGAAGATGGCCCTGGCCAAGGCGATCAACGAGTCGCTGCGCCGCGCCCTGGAGTCGGACCCCAAGGTCCTCGTCATGGGCGAGGACGTCGGCAAGCTCGGCGGCGTGTTCCGGGTGACCGACGGCCTCCAGAAGGACTTCGGCGAGAGCCGTGTCATCGACACCCCCCTCGCCGAGTCCGGCATCGTCGGCACGGCGATCGGCCTCGCCCTGCGCGGCTACCGGCCGGTGGTGGAGATCCAGTTCGACGGCTTCGTCTTCCCGGCGTACGACCAGATCGTCACGCAGCTCGCGAAGATGCACGCCCGGTCCCTGGGCAAGGTCAAGATGCCCGTCGTCGTGCGCATCCCCTACGGCGGCGGCATCGGCGCGGTCGAGCACCACTCGGAGTCCCCCGAGGCGCTGTTCGCCCACGTGGCGGGCCTCAAGATCGTCAGCCCCTCCAACGCCTCCGACGCGTACTGGATGATGCAGCAGGCCATCCAGAGCGACGATCCGGTGATCTTCTTCGAGCCGAAGCGGCGCTACTGGGACAAGGGCGAGGTCAACCCCGAGGCCATCCCGGGCCCGCTGCACACGGCGCGGGTGGTCCGCGAGGGCACCGACCTCACCCTGGCCGCCTACGGCCCGATGGTGAAGACCTGCCTGGAGGTCGCCGGGGCGGCCGCCGAGGAGGGCCGGAACCTGGAGGTCCTGGACCTGCGCTCGGTCTCCCCGATCGACTTCGACGCCATCCAGGCGTCGGTGGAGAAGACCCGCCGGCTCGTCGTGGTCCACGAGGCGCCGGTGTTCTTCGGCTCCGGCGCGGAGATCGCCGCGCGGATCACCGAGCGCTGCTTCTACCACCTGGAGGCCCCGGTGCTCCGGGTCGGCGGCTACCACGCCCCGTACCCGCCGGCGCGCCTGGAGGAGGAGTACCTGCCGGGCCTGGACCGGGTGCTCGACGCCGTCGACCGTGCCCTGGCGTACTGAGGAGAGGGTCGTGACGACGATGACGGAAGCGTCCGTACGCGAGTTCAAGATGCCGGACGTGGGCGAGGGCCTGACCGAGGCCGAGATCCTCAAGTGGTACGTCCAGCCCGGCGACACGGTCACCGACGGCCAGATCGTCTGCGAGGTGGAGACGGCCAAGGCCGCCGTCGAGCTGCCCATCCCGTACGACGGCGTGGTGCGCGCCCTGCACTTCCCCGAGGGCACGACGGTCGACGTGGGCACGTCGATCATCGCGGTCGAGGTGGGCGGCGCCCCCGGCAGCGAGCCGCAGGCACCCCAGGCGACCCAGGCACCGCAGGCCGCCGGCGCCCCGCAGGCGCCCGCGGCGGAGGAGGCCGAGCCGCAGGGCCGCCAGCCGGTGTTGGTCGGCTACGGCGTGGCCGCCACGTCCACCAAGCGCCGCCCCCGCAAGGGCGCCGGGACGCCGGCCCAGCCGGCCGCGACGGCCGTCCAGGCGGAGCTGAACGGCCACGCCCCGCAGGCCGCCGCGCCCGCCCCGGCGCAGCCCGCCGCCTCGCAGCAGCGCCCGCTGGCCAAGCCGCCGGTGCGCAAGCTGGCCAAGGACCTGGGCGTCGACCTGGCCACGGTCACCCCGACCGGCCCGGACGGCATCATCACCCGCGAGGACGTGCACGCGGCGGCGGCGCCGCAGGCTCCGGCCGCCGTCCCGGCCCCCGCCGCCGCCCCGGCAGCCCCCCAGGCCGCCGCGGCCCCCGCCGCCGGATCCGACGCGGCGCGCGAGACCCGGATCCCGGTCAAGGGCGTCCGCAAGGCCACGGCCGCGGCGATGGTCGGCTCGGCGTTCACCGCGCCGCACGTCACGGAGTTCGTGACGGTGGACGTCACGCGCACCATGAAGCTGGTGGAGGAGCTGAAGCAGGACAAGGAGTTCAGCGGTCTGCGGGTGAACCCGCTGCTGCTGATCGCCAAGGCGCTGCTGGTCGCCGTCCGGCGCAACCCGGACATCAACGCGTCCTGGGACGAGGCGGCCCAGGAGATCGTGGTCAAGCACTACGTCAACCTGGGCATCGCGGCGGCCACCCCGCGCGGCCTGATCGTGCCGAACATCAAGGACGCGCACACCAAGACCCTGCCGGAGCTGGCCGAGTCGCTGGGCGAGCTGGTCGGCACGGCACGCGAGGGCAGGACGTCCCCGGCGGCCATGCAGGGCGGCACGATCACCATCACCAATGTCGGCGTCTTCGGCGTCGACACCGGCACGCCGATCCTCAACCCCGGCGAGTCCGCGATCCTCGCGGTGGGCGCGATCAAGCTCCAGCCGTGGGTGCACAAGGGAAAGGTGAAGCCCCGTCAGGTCACCACGCTGGCGCTTTCCTTCGACCACCGCCTGGTCGACGGCGAGCTGGGCTCCAAGGTGCTGGCCGACGTGGCGGCCGTCCTGGAGCAGCCCAAGCGGCTGATCACCTGGGCGTGAGCCGGTAGCGGCACATGAGGAAGGGGCCCGTCGCCGGGGAGGCGGCGGGCCCCTGTGCCGTGCGTGCGGCGCCGGGCGCGTCAGCTGATGCGGGCGTAGCCGTAGTTGATCAGCTTCTTCACGTCGGCGGTGCGGTAGGCCTCCGACGAGGAGGACAGGACGGTGCCCATCACCTGCTCGCCGTTGAGCGTGGCGGCGAAGACCAGGCAGTACTTGGCCTCGGGACCGGAGCCGGTCTTGATGCCGAGCGTGCCGTTCCAGCCGAGCAGCGTGTTGGTGTTGGCCCAGGGCGCCATCGTCCGGATGGCCCCGGTCTTGGTGATCGTCTTGGCCGTGTACGACTTCGTCTTCACCACGGCCCGGAACGTGCTGCTCTTCATCGTGCTGCGCGCGAGCTTCGTCAGGTCGCGCGGCGTCGAGTAGTTGGAGCCGTTGCTGATGCCGTCGAACGAGTCGAAGTGCGTGTTGGTCATGCCCAGGCTCTTGGCCATGGTGTTCATCTTGCCGATGAAGTTGGCGGTGCGGGCCTTGACCGAGGTGCCGGTGCCGAACTTGTCGGCGAGGGCCATCGCGGCGTCGCAGCCGGACGGCAGCATCATGCCGTAGAGGAGCTGACGGACGGTGACCTTGTCACCGACGATCAGGCGCGCCGACGAGGCGCCCTTGGAGACGATGTAGTCGCTGATCTCCTTCCGGATCGTCACCTTGGTGTCCAGGTTCAGGTTCGGCTGCGAGAGCACGACCTTGGCGGTCATGATCTTCGTGGTGGAGGCCGTGAGCCGCTTGGTGTCGCCGGACTTCGTGTACAGGGTCGCGCCGGTCGCGCCGTTCATCACGAAGGCGCCCTTGGCGGTGACGGTGGGCACCGTGAGGGCCTGCGCGGGGGCGGCGACGACCGCACCCGTGGTGATCATGGCGCCGGTGGCGAGCCCGACCGTGATGGCTCTGCGGACCCGAACGCCCGAAATGCTGCTCATCAAGAGAAATACCCCGAACTAATCGATAAGTCCCGTTTGTTGTGGCCGAGTTGAGAGGGGGCGCAACAGGGCCGCACAGGTGAGACAGCTGGGGGCGGGGAATGGTTGTACCGCGAATCCCGGGGCATTCGGCCGGTGTTCCGGCCGGCCTCCCGGCGGTGTTCCGTCCGCCGTTCCGGCCGGTGTCCCGGGTCCGCATCCTGGACGGCCGCCCCCATGCGTACGTGATGTATCTATCCTGTCGGCATGACCTTGGCAGCCGTGAAGCAACCGCCCGCCGCCGACCGCGTCTACACCCACGTCAAACAAGGGGTCCTGGACCGCCGCTACGAGGGCGGAACGCTCCTCACCGAGGGCGAGCTGGCCGAGGCCGTGGGGGTCTCGCGCACCCCCGTGCGCGAGGCACTGCTGCGGCTGGAGGCCGAGGGACTGCTCAAGCTGTACCCGAAGAAGGGCGCCCTGGTGCTGCCGGTCTCCGCGCAGGAGATCGCCGACGTCGTCGAGACCCGTCTGCTGGTCGAGGAGCACGCCGCCCGCAAGGCCGTCCCCGCCCCGCCCGCGCTGATCACCCGCCTGGAGGAGCTGCTCGCCCAGCAGCGGGAGCAGGCCGCCGCCGGGGACCTGGCCGCCGTCGCGGTCACCGACCGCTGCTTCCACGCCGAGATCGTCCGCAGCGGCGGCAACGGCATCCTCTCCCGCCTCTACGACCAGCTCCGCGACCGCCAGCTGCGGATGGGCGTCGCCGTGATGCACTCCCACCCCGACCGCATCGCCAAGAACCTGGACGAGCACCACGAGATCCTGGACGCGCTGCGCTCAGGCGACGCCGAGGCCGCCGTCGCCGCCGTCCACCGGCACGTCGGCTGGTTCTCGCACCTGGCGCGGGGTGAGGTCCGGTGAGCGCGCCGTCGATATCCCTGCCCGGCGATCCACCCGGCGGCCGGCGGGCGGTCGCCGTGTGGTCGATCGGCGTCGCCGTCTACTTCGTCGCCGTCATCTTCCGCACCTCGCTGGGCGTCGCCGGCCTCGACGCCGCCGACCGCTTCCACGTGAACGCCTCCGCGCTGTCCACGTTCTCCATCCTCCAGCTCCTCGTGTACGCCGGGATGCAGATCCCCGTCGGCCTGCTGGTCGACCGGCTCGGCACCAGGAAGGTGCTGGCCATCGGGGTGGTCCTGTTCACGGCCGGCCAGCTCGGCTTCGCCTTCTCCCCGTCGTACGGCATGGCGCTCGCCTCGCGCGCCCTGCTGGGCTGCGGTGACGCGATGACCTTCATCAGCGTGCTGCGGCTCGGCAGCCGCTGGTTCCCGGCCCGGCGCGGACCGCTGGTCGCACAGCTCGCCGGGCTCGCCGGCATGGCGGGCAACCTGGTGTCCACCCTGGTCCTCGCCCGGCTGCTGCACGGCATCGGCTGGACGCAGGCCTTCGCCGGCAGCGCCCTCGCCGGCGTGGTCGTCCTGGTCCTGCTGCTGCTCTTCCTGAAGGACCACCCCGAGGGCCACGAGCCGGAACCGGTCTCGCACCGGGGAACGGCCTACGTCCGGCGGCAGATCGCCGAGTCCTGGCGGGAGCCCGGCACCCGGCTCGGCCTGTGGGTGCACTTCACCACGCAGTTCCCCGCGATGGTGTTCCTGCTGCTGTGGGGCATGCCGTTCCTGGTCGAGGCGCAGGGCCTGAGCCGGGCCACCGCGGGTGAGCTGCTGACCCTGGTCGTGCTGTCCAACATGGCGATCGGCCTGGTCTACGGCCAGATCGTGGCCCGGCACCACGGGGCGCGGCTGCCGCTCGCGCTCGGCACGATCGCGGCGACGGCGCTGCTGTGGGCGACCACGCTGGCCTGGCCCGGCGCGCGGGCGCCGATGTGGCTGCTGGTCGCGCTGTGCGCGGTGCTCGGCGCCTGCGGGCCCGCCTCCATGATCGGCTTCGATTTCGCCCGCCCGGCGAACCCGCCGGAGCGCCAGGGCACGGCGTCCGGCATCACCAACATGGGCGGGTTCGTCGCCTCGATGACGACCCTGTTCGCGGTCGGGGTGCTGCTGGACGCCACCGGGGACGACTACACCGTCGCCTTCTCCTCCGTCTTCCTGCTCCAGGCCCTCGGTGTCGGCCAGATCCTGCGGCTGCGCGGGCGGGCGGCGCGCCGGGAGCGGGAGCGGCTGGTGACGAGCCGGGTGGAGGCGGTGCACGTGCCGGCGTGAACCGGCAGCGTCAGCGCGCCACCGGGACCAGCGTGAGGTAGGCCAGGCCCAGCACCCCGCGGTAGTGCATCCACCGGGAGCGGTGCCGGTCGGCCCGCTCGCGGGTCCCGGCCGCCAGCGGATGTCCCGGATTGCGGGCCAGCCACACCTCCACGTCCGCCTGGTACGCCGACTCGAACTCCTCCCACTCCTCCGTGCTCGCCGTCTCCGTCCACTCCGGACGGAACCCCGCCTCGACGGCCAGATCGAGCAGCGTCGCCAGGTCGGTGTGGTCGGCGGCGGTGGCGTGCGGCCACATCCCCGCGAGTTCGCCGGGCGCCGGGGTCCGCTGCCAGAATCCCTCGCCGAGCAGCACCCGCCCGTCGTCGGTGACCAGGCCGCGCAGGGCGCGCAGGGCCCGCGGCAGGTGCTCGGGCGGCTCCACGGTGGTCAGGGCCTGGCTGGAGCCGACGCACAGCACCAGATCGGCGGGCCCGCGCCCGGTGTCCACGGCGGTCTCCTCGGCGAACGTCACCCGCTCGGCGAGCCCCCGTTCGCGCGCGGCGCGGCGGGCCCGGGCGAGGTCGTCACCGTCGAGGTCGACACCGGTGCCGGTGGCCCCGGGGACGGCGGCGAGGACGCGCAGCAGCAGCTCGGCCCAGCCGCAGCCGACGTCCAGGACGCTCGCCGGAGCGTTCGCGGCCAGCCGCCGTACGAGCGCGTCCGCCCGCCGCTCGGAGAGGGGGCCGTGGAAGACGAGCCGGGTCAGCCGTGGCGGACCCGCCACCGGGGGGACGGGGACCGCGGGGGAGGACGCCGCACCGGGCGAGGACGTATCGGGC